>JBDTPH010000134.1:0-17091 GCA_039932795.1 Chloroflexota bacterium | reverse complement strand
AAAAAGACTCGTGGCGACAGAAATCCCTGCACATTTCGTGATATGGACAAATATGGATCTCTGCTCGTCAAACGGCTTAATGGAACGGCCCTTTTGGGTGTCTATATTTCTCATTTCCTGGAAATGCCTGTAAGCCCGGGGCGATAGAGTTTTGAATAGTAGCTGTCGTGTATCGTACGGGAACAACCATAAGCCCGACATCATCGCCTCTTGCAATGCGAAATTATCTTTTAACATCACGATCAACCATGGAGCGGATGCATATGCAGCCGCTCGATTTGCATGAAAATTGTTTTTTTGGACATAGTGGAAATCACTTTAGAACACGAACTGTTTTTCATCGAGTTTTCACCTTACGGATATTATCATCCCCCCGCTGTAACCGGCCTGTGACATCCGGGCCAACTGGCAACATCTTCAGGTTATAGCGCAGTCGATATAGCAGGTAGCGGATGAGCTTAAGCCATCCACCGCTAAACACGCGCCCGGATGTCAGAACAATAAGCTGTCGTTTGCCAGAGTAAGCTATGCGAAGACCCTTGGCTTTGAACGTGGGTCCTACATTGAGATCATCGCTTAGGAGTTTCTGGTCGTAATATTCCAGCATCTTTGTCCGATTCGCAGCGTAGTTACCGCCGCGCGTTGTGGGAATACTGAGCAATTCCCTTTTTACCCATCGTGCTCCATGGTGTGCAATCATCCGTACCCGAATCGATAGAAGCTTTTTTAAGTCATAGTATGTCACGTGTGTGTATGCCAGTCCCACACCGTCGTGCAGACGATCAATGTACCAGTCGATCAGCGCCGTCGAATTAGGGATACGACAATCAGCATCAAAAAGCAGGAGGTGGTCAGTGTTGGCACCACGAATGCCTGTCATGCGGGCAGAAAAACATACTGCCTCCTCCGGACGACGCACACTCGGTGTTGCTTCGACAAGAACTCCCATGGATCGAAAGAGTTCAATCTCTGCCGGCACGTTCTCCTCGGGATAGTTATTAATAGCGAGGATGACCTCGAAAGTATGAGCACCTTTGTACTTTGCAATATCACCAAGCACTCCCAAAACAGTTTCGAAATCGCCCTGGGCATTGACCGGAATGGCAATTGAGGCGTCCGGCAATGTGCTTCGATCGCCTCGACGCTCCAGAAAAAAAGTTTTAAGCTGTTCGTAATTACTGATTTCTTTCATGGTATATCCTCAAAAGTCGACCTTTAAAACTCACCTGGTACAGGTTACTTATTTGTGATTTACCAGCTGTCTGGCAACCTTCCATAAAGAATACCAAAACGGGGCTGGGTCGGTCCACGAAAAAACAGCATCCCGCTTGGCACCGCGAACAGAACGCCACCATTCTTGAAGCGTGAGTTCTCCCCGCTTCCAGTAATGCAACGCGGACGGGATGTCATGCTGCAAATAGATCCATTTCACGCCTTTATATTTCTGCTCACGATTCGCGGGCAGCGGCAGACCCAGGACATCGCAGTACTTGGTGTAAAGCAGTTCAACGCCTCCTGCCTCTGCGATGGCTGACCTGCCTGTTGGCCTGCCGATGTTGGGTTCGATGATGAAGTGCTTCCCCGTGCGTTCGTCGCGTTTCATTTCCACATAACCCAACCCACGGTAGTTGACACTTCGGAATAAGCGTATCGACTCCTCCAAAACGAAGTCATTCCGACACTCTTCTCCCAGGCAGCTCGTTCCCGTCTGAGGAGGCCACTGACGGAGCTTACGGGCAACGAAAGTAACCATGGGCTCAGAGCAGGCATTGAAATAGCAATTGCAGGAATAAAGGGTGGCGTCATCTCCCTCAATCCATTCCTGAACCATCAGCAGCTCAGCCCAACCTGAGCATTGATCGTACAACGCAAGAAATTCCTCTGGATTGGTTACCTTGTAAACCTTGGCCCGGGTATGTTTTTCCCAGGTTGGTGTTTTCATTGGGGGTTTCATAATGCAGGGAAAGGCAAGCTCATTTGCTGCTGCTTCAGCATCATTTCTATTCTTTAAGAGGAATGTCTTTGGAATGGGCAATCCTTTTTCCTGGGCATAGGTATAGAAGCTTACCTTATCCATCAGCATCTCAACCACTTCGGGCTCGGGGAGTACCACGTGATACCAGGCAGCAAGGCGGTGACGATGCCGGGAAATGGTCAATACGCTCATATCAGTGCATGGGTAGAGGACTGCTTTTTGGCTCAGCTGCGGCCCCAGGGTCTCCAACACCTCGATAAACTCTTCACCAGCTGTATTTGCACGAATGATCTTCTCACAAACCCGTGTCTGACAGCAGAAATGGTTGGGATCCTTGGCTAACGCAATAATTGGAATATCATGCCCAGCCAGGATGCGTGCGGTCTGTAGTCCTGTTATGCAATCCAAGCCGATTACAAAAGCATAGGGTAGCTTGCTCTGTGTATTTACGCGCAATCTTGACCTCTCCAAACCTTGAAAGTTAGATGAATGTAGCAGCGCCCCGCATCATGCTGGTGACTGGAGACTCGGAACTCAGCGCTGGAACGTGCTGCGCCGAGACTTACGATCCATCAACACCAACTTTAGGAAAATATTGTTTTTCAGCCTCTTCCAACTCTCCGGCGTCCTGCAGACGAAAGATCTCTTTCACCGGAACAACCTGACCTTCTATGGAGCTGATGGATCGCTCCTCATAAATCTGTGCAGCCGTTTGCTGCATGGCCTTAATACTGGATCGAAGCAGATGATTAGCCCAAATAACCAGGCTGATGCCCGCCTGCTCATAAACAGAGGTTGGCGTATTGTAATAGGTGGTTGGGACAATCACAACTGGACATCTATTCTGCCATTCCCGCATAAATTCCAGGATTTGATCAGCGGTTTTAAGCTTACTGTGCATAAGAATTGCATCGGCACCGGCAAGAGAGTAAGCCTCGGCTCTCTTGAGCGCCTCATCCAGCTCCCATCCTGCGATCAGGGACTCGACCCTGGCGACCACACAAAAATCAGGATCCTGTTGTGTGTCTTTTGCAGCCTTGATTTTTCCGGCAAATTCTTCGATGTCTGCCAGTGGTTGTTGCTCACTGTTAATGAAAGAATTGGTTTTGGGAAACAACTTGTCTTCAATACACATGCCGGCTACATTACGTTGTTCAAGTTTGCGCACCAATCTGCGGACGTTATTGAAATTGCCATAACCAGTATCAGCATCCAACAAAATAGGGATGGTGGTCGCGTCGCTCATGAACTCCATCACTTCCAGCACCTGGGTCCAGCTTGCTTCATTGTTATCGCGAACCCCCATCGAAGCGGAGATCGTCAGCCCGCTTCCCCATATTCCCTTGAATCCGGCCTGCTCAACAATTTTCGCGCTAAGCCCATCGTGGGCTTCCATAATGACTTCCAACTGGTCGGATTGCAACATTTGCTTCAATTGTGTGGTTTTCTTTAGCATTTTTTCTCTCCATTATCTGGCAAATTTATGGTTGAAATTAATTGACACGCCTACGATGTCTCTAGTTGGGTAGATGATTGTTCTGTCTTGAAGCTTTTTACAGTTTCAATGATAATTTCGCCAATTTCCCGCTGTGAGTCGAACGTGCTTGCTCCGATGTGTGGGGTCAGAATAACGTTCTTTAATTCAGCCAGGGGAGATATCTTGCCTTCGCCCTCTGCCTGGTGAACGTCCAGGGCTGCACCACCTAACCGACCTTCGGTTAAAGCATGGAAGAGCGCTGCCTCATCAACGACCCCTCCCCGCGCCAGATTGACCAGGTATGCGCCCGGCCTCATGGTCGCCAACGCTTCTTTGTTGATTAAATTGCGATTCGAAGTTGTCAGCGGGACATGCACGCTCAGAAAATCCGCCTTGGCAATCACCTCTTCATCAGTGGTCAGCTGAATTCCCGTTTGCTCGAACTCTTTTGCTCTTTCCGGGGAGGGATGTTCGACACATGCCAGCACATCCATGCCCCAGGCTACGCCCATCCTTCCTACGCGCGAACCAATGTTTCCGGCTCCGAGAACGCCAAGCACTTTGCCGGTAAGCAGATAACCGGTGAGTTCATTTTTTGCCCAGCGCCCACCACGGGTCAGACGGTCGGCTTCCAGCAGGTTGCGTGCCAGCGCCAGCATCATCGCAAATGATAGCTCAGCCACAGCTTTTGCACCCGGTCCGGGTATACGGATCAGCCGCAGGCCCCGCTGGCTTATATAATCCAGATCAAGGTTATCAACTCCAGAGCCTGCTCGGAGAAGCAGTTTCAAAGACGGAGCTGCCGCCATTACATCCGCAGAGATTTCCACGCCGCTTCGGAAGACCAGAACATCACAATCCCAGATCAGTGATTTCAAGGTTTCTTTGTCTGCACCAAAAGCGCAAACCACCTCGTGATCTTCTTTGAGTTTCTCGATTGAGTCTGCATAGATTTTGCTAGCAATAAGAATTTTCATATTTCATCCTCTTCAAAATTTGATTTTTCAACTAACTGACCTTCCTCCTGCGTACATGACACCAAAATGAACTACCTGTGGTACACCAGGCCAGGAGAAGGAGAAGGCACCATAACCAAGAGAAAGCCTTGAAACGATCCAGAAGCACTAATTGGGAGGGCAAGCACTGATAAGAAGAATGAGAAAAACATCGGTCAAATTGAATGCGTGTTAAGAGTGCAGGAATGCTCCAGGCCTATTGAGAACGCGGCGGACCGGTTATCAAGTAATTGAATACGGCATGGAGAATACCCATATTGGGTCCAGTGGCTTGCAAGCCGTTAAAAACGAGAGAAGATATTTTCATTTTTTCGAGACGAGATCAATCTAGATAAATTCCACCTGGTCAGCTAAACAGTTTGTTACCCAGGGAATGGAGAGGTGCAGACCATGACAGCAATTGTGCCCGCAAGACTGGTAATGTGGTACGTGGACTCACATTAATCCGTTGCAGTCGCAACCGATCAGCATGACCCACTTCGTTGATACCTCGCTCCGTTGTAAAGGCCAGTTTGAAGCCAGCACGTTCCACGGTTTTGACGGCTTCTTTATTATGAATCCCGCTCGGGTAAGCAAAAGTCTGTGGGACCAGACCGATCTCGCGACGCAAATCGTGCAGCGAATCACTTACTTCTTTCTGCAGTTCGTCAGGCGTGATGCAATTCATGATTGGATGGTTTCGAGTGTGTGCACCCAGCGTAAGACCGTTGCCTACCAGTCTGCGCAACGAATCCCAACCCAGCACACTATTATCATGCGTGGGAACGCCAAGTTCACTGCATATTCGATCCACGTCTGCCATGGCTTTGTCGTGAGGCAGCGTCTTTAGATAATTCTTAATAGACTTGTATGCCTGATTACGCTGCAGCGCCGTAGCGATAGGGAGACGCCCCGTCGATGTATTTAACTCATCAACCACAGTGGTATGAATCGCATTGAATAACCTGTCCCACCAAAATGTTCGCTGCGGGTGATCAGGAAACGCGGTGGGAACAAAAAGGATGGCAGGGATCTGGTATTGCTTTAAGATGGACCAGGCGTGTTTTTCAAAATCAGAATATGCATCATCGAAGGTTACCAGTACTGCACGCGGCGGCAGGGCATATTGACCTTCAAACGCCTGTAGTACATCAGACGCCGATATAGGCTGATACCTGGCTGCCAGATACTTCATTTGCATTTCAAAAGCTTGTGGAGATGCACTGATCAGCCCTGGATCAAGCCATGGATGTGCATCCGGCTCATCCACGCGATGATAAGTCAGCACTCTCAGCAGGTTTGCCCGCTCTCCACCGGAGTGTTCCAACAGCGCAACAAATTTATCGAAGGCTGTACTATTTGCAACGATTGGCAGCAGCTTTTTCATCATTCTAAGCACCAGTTCCACCTACTTCCCACCGTTTTTAGTACAGTGGAACTTTACGATCAGTTCAGCAACCTCATTTACGACTTCATCCATCGGTTGTGAAACATCTACAGCATCCCAACACTTTACCGCGTCCCTGAGCTTAAGATATTCCTGTCGCCTGATCTCACGTGCCTCTATTGTGCCTTCGGGTTTACGGGCAAAGAGTACCTCAGTCGGTGCATCCAGGAAGATCACATAATCCGGTTTCGGGTACAGGTTTTTCAGCATAAATCCATGCATTCGGCTGTGTAGGGAGCGCTTTGGATCATCGTTTACCACGTCGTGAGCGTAATAATCGAAGTAAAAATGCCGATCAAGGATCACAGAGTATCCCCGCAAGGTGTAATACCAAACAATGATTTGACGGAACCATTCTTCAGCGGTGAGATTCACAAATCGCAAAGTGGCTCGCAGGCTTGCCACAAAGCGTTTGGCAATACTCTTGGGACGGACACGCGATTGGTAGTATTCGCGTGGCCTGGTGGCGATATCCGGACGCTGGCCACGATGGCGCTTGTATTCAAGGAGTAAACGAGTGGTAGGCAGCACCAAATTGCTGGAATCAAGGTTCACGCCCATGTATATGTACTTCATGGGCAACGGTGAAATCGTCTCGAGTTTGTGGCCTATGGTGGACTTTCCAGCTCCATCTGGACCAATTAACGCTACAGTATACATTTTTGACATTTGTAAGTCCCTAGGCACAATATGGGTTGACCACGTCAAACAAGGCGGGGATCGAGACCGGGTACGGGTGGTACACAGCATAGGTATCCTTGGCTGCCAATACTTTCAGAAGTATGCTGCGCTGTACCTCCTCCGCCTGACTGATGAGTGAATTCGACTGTTTGGGAAAAGCAAATCGGTATTTCAAGTAATAAGACATAAAATCCTTGCGTTCTTCCTGCAATGAAAAAACCATTCGCCCTGCAATCTCTTCCGGGTCCATGGGTTGAACTGTCACATTCGGTTCAGCATGACTGCCGACAAAAAATACTTTCTCCGGACTTCCGGTAAGTCCTTTCGCCGTCTGTCCAAACAATTTCTCGGGTGGCAGCTGTACATATAACTGTTGTTTTACGATCGCTATCATTCGTCTAATGAACCGAAAAGGTGCAGAGCCGCGCCCTGATCCAAGGGACTCCATCCACTCCAGAAAATTTACGAACAGGTTAAGGGCTTGCAGTCGAACAAGGTCACTGCGATTGACCTTCGCTTTATAACGAGGCATATCCTGCAAATGCCAGTACCAGACCCGGATTGGCTCCGGGATCCCAAACATGCACTGTCCATTCTCGCTGATATAGACCCACTCATCTCCAACATATTCGGCGCCATGGGCTGCAAAAGCCAGTAACATCTCAGTTTTGCCCCCTTTTGCCCATCCAGTGATCAATATTCCTTTTCCCTTGTAATTAAAGGCCGATGCATGCAGCGGGAGGGCACCCCTGCTCAGTACAGTCAGATTAAGAATGGGCATCAACAGCGGCACAGCTGGCAAACCACTTTCACAAATGATCTGGCATTGATCGCTTCCAATCTGGTCGAAAGGGATTTGCGCCTTCACGCGCGCCTTTTGTTTCCCGCGAAACACCAGGAACGCATCGTCGGTAAACCCCACATCATCCACGCCGAGGTAGCGAACGGGAGATGAGAAAGGGATTTGGTCCACAAACTTTATCACGATATCGGGAGTCCTCGAAAGAGGAGCCTGGATTGGCCCAAGCTGCCTTGTCACCGCCGCGATATCGCCTTGCGTGGCGTTGAGCAGGCGTATACCAATTATTCCATGAAGATCGAAATCTAAAATCTCTGTTCTCAAATGATTTACCTATCCGTGTTCAAAAAATATATAATGGTTCGTATGCCTGGCTAGATGCCCTTTGCCATTTCGTACAGAGAAGCCAACCTATCCATGCGGTGCTTAATTTTCTCCCTTTTCTCTGGATATTGTTTTGCGATAACATCGAAATCGAAGATCCCAACATCTGCGATGCACAACCTGTAATTTCCGCCTTGATTCACCAGCATTAAGTTTTGGTTGCCTAGTAAATCAAAGCATGTTTTCTGTCCCTGCCACTGACCAGTTGTCTGCCTGGCAAAGTAGATGAATTGTTCCCGTATTGTTTCATTCCTTTGCAGAAGCCCTACTAATTCATCATCAGAAAAATCATTGAACGGATCCTGTTTGTGTCCATGGATATATGGCTGCAAAGAAGCCGCGACAGGGTTGGAAAACGGCGGGCCACACAGGACCAGGAAATCCATCGGTAGCACCAAACCCACGGAACCGCCATACCAGGAGAGTACTGTTTCGTAGTTCCTTTTGTAATATCTGGCTATTTCCAATACACCGCGCAATGATTTACCAAGAGACTTGCGGTAAATACGAAGAGCTTTATCATCGCCCTCCCCATTCACCTTAAATACGGCAGTACCCGATCCAAAAGCTGCCAGGTCGATGTCAACCGCTGACCAGGGGAAACGATTATTCTTATACATCAAACGGGATAATCTGTCTGACGCCCTTGGAATCACACGATCGACCAAACTGACCACTGAAATCGCACGCTTGTATCTGGATTTGTATGGGTACAGGGTAGAGTCAGATCGAGCAAAAGTTGTTTGCTTTGCCTGTAAGGGCGAAAGCAAAATTGCATAGCATATCTTGGAGACGATTGGCGGAAGGTTCAAATCGTTAACCTTTTAGACTACCTGATTGTCCATCCACTGCTTCCAGCTCGCCTGCCAGATCTGATTCTCTGAACCCGCTCACCACCACTGACAACGCGATGATCAACCAGAAGTAACGGATATATGCAAAATGCAGGAATATGCCTGTGGTCATATAGCTGATGATCGCCAGGAAGAACCCTGTGGATAGGTTTGCGAGCGGGGTGTTATTCCTTGCCAGCCAGTAATTTCTGGCCTGGGCGAGACCATTCAGTGTGTAAATAAATATGCTCATGAGCGTGATGAAACCCAAGAGGCCGGTTTCCGCGGCAACGCCCGGGTACAGGCTGTGGGCCTCCCGAGTCGATATGATATTCCTGAGACCAACGATCCTTGAATATTCTGCCATTTCGTAACTAAACATGCCCGGGCCCACGCCAACAATGGGGTTATCCATGAAGACAAGCGCAGCCGCAAGCATTTCGGTGTAACGACCCTGAATGGCCCCATCCGCACTTCTCAAACCTCCCTCATCCTCGGTTGCAAAAACAGCTCCCAAAGATCCAAACCGAAGCGCATTTTGTGGAAAGGCAACTAAAAGCAAGACGATACCCAACACTATGATTAAAAGCTCGCGGACCTTAATATAGCGCATAAAGGCCATTATAACGATCAGAAGCAACAGCCCCACTTGCGCTCCCCGGGAAAAAGCCAGAGAACCGCCAACAAATGCCAATCCTGTCAGGAGAAAGGCCAGGAAACGCAATCTCTTGGATTGCTCACCCCATGCCAGGAATAAACCGATTGGGACCAACATCAACATGACCTGTGCAAATCGATTCTTTTCACCGATTGGCCCGGATACCCGGGGTTGGACAACAGCACCCTGGAGCGTCTCTTCCGCGGTAAATCCTCGACCTGTTACCTGGGCAAACCCCCAATAGTTATTATCAAATGTTCCCGTAACCTGTTGATATAAGGATAGCCCACCAATGATTGCTCCACCAATCAACAATGACCAAACGACATTTTTCAACAACTTGGGGGTTCGAATAGTGTTGATCAGCAGAAAATATAACCCCAGGCCCTCCGTGGCGTAATTAATCAAGCCTGGCATAGCCAAAGTGATATCTCTCGAAAACGTGCTCCCCAGGAGCAGTACTGAAAAATACATCAGCATCAATAAGAAAACGATGTTGACTTTTACCGGTCGTCTGTTCACGATCACTTCCCATAGAAATGGAAATACCAGCAGCAATGGTAAAGCATATCCCAGCATCGGTGATACACCATGAAATTTGATCATCACCACGGAAGTGTTCGTATAAATAACGAATGTAACCAGAACGACGATGAGGTTGGGCAACTTGAGAAGGCTGAAGAGGACTGCTGTGGCAAAGAAGACGACCGCCGCCAAAACCAGAAACGGGTTTGAAGTGCTGGCCACCCCTACTGCAATAGCTAACGCGATGGATATGATGGTCATAACTGTGATGACAGAGAATCGATTTTTAAGGGGGCCTGGGAGAACAATTTCAGTTTGTGACATCGTTTTACCTCGTACTTATATTGGAAAAGTCTAAAAGAGAAGACAATTTTGCCTGAGAGGAATTCTGTATCCGAAAGGTTAGGGGGGTGGGACTGTTGGAGGCAATGTCGGGGATTCGTCATCGATCGAAAATCCATGGGTCAGGGTACCAAAACAAATGTCCTGGCTGCAGTCATGAGGTCGACCGTTTAATTCCGCAGCCCATTGTTCGAATCCTGGCAGTGTGTGATGAGCGTAATAATATCGAAAGGCGACTTCCAGCGCTGAGTCGTGGCGCCATTCTGTATTTGAATCCACAATGATGGCTTTAATTGCCCGTTCGATGGAGCCTCTACCAGGATACAGGTGAGTCGTCCTGGATATCCCATCAGGTCCAATGAATGTGTAATCAGGGATATCTGAGTTGTCAATATTGTCGTAACAGGAAGCGTCACCACGGCGCAGCATCAGTTCACACTGTTGGATGTTGTTTCCCAGATGGATCTGAGGATAATTTTGGTATTCGCCGTTGTAAGCGGGGATGTTACAGTCCTGCTGGCGCCGGGCGTCTTCAGGTATGATGCCCAGTTCACTGATCTGTGATTTGACTGGCGGCCATTGGCTGCTTTGCTGGCTCCCACTTAGGTAATCACACGAAGTACTGCTGCCATACTCGACGCCATATCCGTTCATTCGGTCAAGTGCCAGCTGATTTGCGTAAGCATAGGCTTCTGCAGGCGTCATCATTAAATCCTTGCCATCGTTTCTTTGCGGGGGGTTTCGGTGAACCAGTATGATATCCGGGCGATCCCACAGGTAATCAGCGATATGGGCGATTGTATTGGTCGCGGCCGCTCCCCAATTGCTTTTACCGTTTTCGGCAGAATACGAGACAATATAATAAGGGTTTTTAGCAAGCCAATTCTGAAAGAGCTCCTTACAGTTGCCGGTTCCGATTTGTGTGTCTGTATATTGGGTACCGGTCGGACCCGTACAGGTTTGATTCCACCAATGATCTTCGATCAAGTCTGCTGAAGCGACCAGCTCCGGTGTACCCCATCCAAAAACCAGACGGCATCGCTGGTTATCATCGTCAATCCTCTCAACCTCCGTCATAATACTTTCGAGGATGCTTTTTGCCTCTTCCGCGTATCGAATATCTCCGGTGAGATGATAAGCCAGTGCCTTGGCATACAATATTGGAGTTCCTCCACCATTGTCGTTCCAGGCAGGCCTGTTCGCGCTGGAACAGTTTTCATGGGCTTTGAATTCATATTTCCATTCCCTGTCTGCCCAGTTGATTGCATCATTTACGGCACTCTGGTAGGGCTCTATACCCTGTTCAGCTTTTTTTGCGATGGCCGTCAATTCCTGTGGGGTGGTTAGATAGCCTCTCGAAGTTCCTGTCGTATGCGACAATTGTTCAGGCGTTTGAGTGGGTTCTGCTTCCACACGGGTTTGTGTCGGGCTCGCTGTAGGGGTACTTTCTACAGCAGGTGTTGTGCAACTTGAAAGCCCGACAATTAAGGCGAAACAGATAAAAAACTTTACAAATAGGGAGTATCCTGTGTGCTTGGTACTATTGATATTGGAATTTAAAATAATCATTATCCTGGCCAATTTTACATATTTCGATATGGAATGGTTTTCTGTACTGACTGATATCCTGTCTCGATATGGGCACTCTGATTGTGCTTCAGAGTGTGCAACTCATGACTCCAAGGTTTCTGCTTCACGCTGGGGCTCCCAGCGCTTGATCTGCTGGCCTCGCATTATTTTTATCGTGGCTACCAAGACTGCCGCGTTGACCATGCAAAAGTAGAAGGGAATGGTAAATATTTTCAGCCGCCCGAAGTGAGTTCCTTCCAACAGCAGCCCCACCAGACCGAGATTATAAAATGCCAGTTGTCCAACCAACAGCAGTTTATAAAATAGAGCGCTTTCCCATAGAAACGGAGTCACAAGGAACAAAAGCAGTAGAGGGTAAACAATAATGCGTCTCAAGACTTTGTGAGAAAAAAGCTGGATCGCATAAAATCCGTAGCGGAAGGGATTGAGCAACTGGCGCCGGGCAACAAAGACTGCTCTTAAGCCACGGGTAATTACTCGCACTTTCCGCCCGAACTCCATGCTGCTTTTCACCGCAGGATGTTCGTAGGCAACTGCATCCTCTGCAAAAACCAGTCGGTAGCCCTGCGCAATGACACTGGTGGAAGTAAAAAAATCATCGGTCACACCTTCCAAAACATCCTTAAACAAGGAACGGCGGATCGCGTAAATTGCTCCTGTTGCAGAAATGGTGTTGCCTGCCCTGCTTTCAAACTGTTTCATAATTCTATCAAAATCCCAGTAACTACGCTCGCCTGCACCAACAAAACTTGCGCCTTTTTTTTTCACGTAACATTGGTTGCCAGCGACGCCACCTATCCCTGGGTCAGCAAAAGGCCTGACGAGAGCACGCAGAGCATCGGCTTTGTATATGCTGTTCGCGTCAGAAAACACCAGAATCTCACCTTTGGAAGCAGCGACCGCGGTGTTAAGGGCTGCAGCTTTGCCCTGGCGGGGAAGAGACAACAGCTTTATTCCACGTCCTTCGTAACTTTGTATGATTGCGTCCGTGCCATCCGTCGACCCATCTGAAGCAATCAATACCTCCAATCGATCTGGCGGATAATCCAGTGACAAAATATTTTCCAGCTTTTCCCCAATTGCTTTTTCTTCATTATAGGCAGCAATAATCACACTAATCAAAGGTAGAGGGATGATCTCCTCACTTTTATACGGTCGCGGCCAAATAAGTCCTCGAAGAAAGATCAGAACAGGAAAAATCAAGTAGGTATACACTATCAGAATTATCGAGCCCCAAAATAACACCAGGATCATGGTTCAACCCTCCAAACTAATATGATGTACGAGTCTCGCCGCGTTTTTATAAAGATCAAACTCATCTACAACCTTCTTCCTACCTGAATACCCCAGGCGCTCCCGCAAAGCTGGATCGCGATAATAATGTTCCAAGGCCCCTGCCAGGGCAACAACATCCCTGGGGGGAACCAGTAGACCCGTATATTTATCCATTACCAGTTCAGGAATACCAGAAATATTACTGGCGATAACAGGAACACCACTGCTCATGGCTTCAATGAGAACAACTGGGATACCCTCACGACGGCCGTCACTTGTCGGGACACTTGGTGCCACAAGAACATCTGCATCTTGTAACAGTTGAGCAACTGCGGCCTGTTTTTGTTGCCCATGAAAATGCACTTTCTCCGAGATACCAGCAGCGTCAGCAAGCCTGGCAAGAGATTCCCGGTCAGGGCCATCACCCACAAAGTGGCACAGGAAGTCGATGCCTCGTTCCTGCAACTCGCGGCAAGCCTTGATAAGATACTCTTGTCCTTTAACCTCATGCAGAGTGCCTACACAGAGGATCATAAAAGGACGGTCCCCTTTTTCATGGGGCGTTTCATTGGAACGATATTGGAAAACTTCCGTGTCCACCCCACAATGGATAACTGTCACCTTATCACGGTAATTTCCCTGACACTCCGAGACAATCAGCTCTTTATTGTAATTCGATATGGCCACAACAAATGCTGCCTCAGCAACTTTTTCATGCAGCATGTGTCTGTCACGATGGAGATCTGAACCGTGTGCGGTGAAGCTATAGGATATTCCAACCAAACGATGGATAATGAACCCCGCCGCAGCAGGATGACTGGCGAAGTGAGCATGAACATGGTTTATGTTCTCCACTTCCATCTGGTAGGCAAAATAAACTGATTTAGGAAATATACCAAGGGCACCGCTAAGAAATCGAAAGCTACCCCAATTTGTGCGCAACAATGTCCAAAGTGTGCCAAGGTACGCACCTGGTTTCCGTCGGAGGAAATGCAAATTGGCACGTATGATTGATGAGGAGATAAATGGCTGGAAGTGGGCAGACTCAACAAATGACACCGCCTCCGGGTGCATGGCTTTGGTTTTCTCCTTCAAGAGTGGATACACCTCGATTTGAACACCTTCTTTTTCCACCGCTATCATTTCGTAAAGGATAAAAGTTTCCGTCAACTTGGGAAACCGCGACATAATATAAGCAACCTTTAACTGTTGCTGATTACCTGGTTCCGCCAGCGATGTATTCTGGTCTTGTTGTAGTAATTCTCGCATAATATGTGCTTCCTCAACTGACAGCGCGGCTACGAGCTTCGCTCCACAGCCGTAGATCTGCTGCCTTTTTCAACTCCGCTAATTTGCCTGAGAAGGGATTTTGCACTTCTTTTGAAGTAGCGGCTCGCCACCGTGGCCTTTGCCCAACCGAAAGTCTTGAGCTTGGCACTTCGTCGGTGATAATGCATGAGAAGGCTTGCCCACTTGTCCAGCAATGCCAAAATCTCGTAAAGTTGGATGATGGGATAAGGGATGCTCCTTGACCCGAAATACCCCTTAAGAAACGCTTGTTCATATGCGTCCAGCTGGCTGGACCTGAATAAAAGTCCCTGAGAGATGACTTGGGGATGCGTCATCTTTAGTCCGTTCAGAAAGTATCCAATATCCTCGTAAATCGGGGTCCGCCACTTGGCAAATGTGTCAAGAACAGTCACACGAGCGTTTGGGCCAATGAGAATGTTCCGCATGGCATAATCCCCATGACCCAGGCCAAGGGGCAGCGATTCGGGAAGTATTTCCCGTCCTTTGTTGATGATTATCGAAGCAGTTTGCTTGAAAAACGATTCGTGCCCCCATGACTTTGCCAGGAAATCTGTAAGCTTGGTGACCGCTTCAATGTAATCTTCCCGATGCTGGTGACGGACTTCAACATCCTCTTTTTTCGGCATCCTGTGATACATATGCAGCCATGTCCCTGCATTCTGGAATGCCGCAGTGAGTTCATTATAAGTAAACGGAGAACGCAAACGGCTCTCTCTCAAAAAAAGTTTCTGAAGTTTCGGGTCACTCGATTCCTCAGTAAAGATGGCCCTGTATTGGGGTAAATAATCGAGCACACGAATCGCTCCAAGTTGTTTTTTATCAAGACTGGCAAAATACTCGTGGATGTTCGTAAGGGCCGTATATTGAAGCCAGTGCATATCGCTGGATTCGGTTCTTTGGAAGAGAAAGGGTTTTTCGTAAACACTCCCATTAGGTTGGCTGCCAGTTGAGTTACGAAGAGGTACCTTCACAAAGACGGAACGACTTTGTGCATCGTCCTTTACACGAAAACGGTAGAGCATGGCCGAAGGACGTTTCTGTTTATCCAGTAATTGAACATGAATGTGCTGTGATACGAAACCCGGAAAATATCCAGGCGCGTGCTCGCGGATATGATCCATAAAAACCGTGGTCTGATCAATGTTCATAGGGGTACCTGGTCTTTTCTGCGATGAGTTTGGAAGAGAAACCGGACTATTTGGAAACGCAACAATTCAGGAAATGTTTCTTCCATGTTGAGAACATTACGGTTAATCAATAACACAATCAGTGAGATGAGTCCTGCAAGTACCAGGTCAATATAGATGGGAAGAGATACCAATCTCTGGAAAATCATCAGACCCAGAGTTCCCAGCGCGATGCTTGCATACACTTTGAAGTAGCGCCACCTGAACAGATTAATCTCGGTGGCGAACTTTAACCCGATATGGTTTAGGATATTGTACAGAACAAGAGTTCCACATGTTCCCAAGGCTGCCCCGACTGCTCCGTAGCGAGGAATAAGTATCAGGCTAAGTCCCAGGCTGATCAACATTGCCAGAAAATCGATGGCCACCGTGTAACGAAGTTTGCCATACACACGCAGCGTATCTGCGTTAAAGCCCAGTGCAGCGTTGAAGTAATAGCCGAATGCCAGCATCGCCATGATCAATCCAGATTGAGCGTAACGCTCTCCAAAAAGCAGGAGTGTCAGGGGCTGGGCAAGCGAGAACGTAACAAGAAAAATCGGGAAGGAGATAACCGTAATCCAGATCGCGCTCTGCCAATACAAATCATTAATGCCTTCCCGATCTTTTTTAGCAAACATGCGTGCCATGGCTGGCATAAAGAGAAGGCTAAAGCTCTGAATCACCACGGTATTCAAATCGGCAACGGGCTGTACGGCACGAAAAGTAGCTACATCGAGCGTGTTGCGAAAGTATTGTAGAAGCACAACAACCAGCTGGCTTCTGATCACATAAACAAGATTGGTGGTAAGTAAAGGGGTGCTAAAGCCAAAAATCTCCTTAATGGGAAACTTTATCTTTTGAAAATCAAAATGTTTCCATAACTCCTGGTTTTGGCGAAGATCACGGATCAGAATTCCAGAATAGATCGTGACTCCCAAAGCACCTGCAATCACATAACCTGTTGACAGGAAATACACATTCAGCCCCAGCAACATAAGCAGCAGAACCACCAAAAGTTTCAAGCCGGGGCCCAGAATGTGTCTTCGAAAAAATATCGTGCTTGGCCGTGAGAAAATGGCCAACATCCCAACCATGAGACTATCCAATGCTTGTATGGGCACCAAAAAAACAAGCAGGAGTAACAGCCTAACTGCCTGTTGATCGTTGATCAACGATTCTGCAAGCCAGCCCTGCATACCAAAGATCAACAAAACCAAAAAAAAGCTAAGCGAGAGAATTGTCGTCACCATCAGGATCATGGTGCCAAACAATTTGGGATGTTCGCCTCTTTCCTGATAAATGGGCAAGAATCGGGTGACGGTTTTATCCATTCCGAAAACCGCAAGACTTGACCCAAGCGAAACTAGTGACATAACATAGGCAAAGGCACCGTACTCACTTTTCGATAAATAACGCACGATCAAAATCTGGATCGCAAAGTTCGTGGCCATTGCGATGACACGACCCACCAATAGCAGCGCAGAACCTCGCAGATGCTTTTTCGTGGCTTGATTAACAGGCGCGGCAGGAGACGCGATGGCAGAAGGAGTTTTAATATTCATACGTGAGGAGGACCAATAGCATCACAAATCGGGTCAGCGCGGCCTGTAGCGCCGCGCTGCTACCTATC
>JBDTPH010000133.1:0-13228 GCA_039932795.1 Chloroflexota bacterium | reverse complement strand
CCGCTTCGAAGCTGCCTTCCTTGATGGTGACCTTGGAACCGAGCTGTACCATGTCACCCTTCTTTTTGCCATTTTCTTCGATGATTTTCGCGGTTGCCAGCAGCATATCCAGCTCCAGGATGCGTCCTTCCACAAAAGCCTGCTCATTTTTGGCAGCCTCATATTCGGCATTTTCAATGAGCTCTCCGCCCTCCATGGCTTCATGAAGACGATTGGCTACATCCTGACGCTTGGCGGTTCGGAGATAATCCAACTCCTCCTGAAGTTTCTGGTACCCCTCTTTGGTCAAAAAGTTGTTAGACATTTTTCTTTCCTAATAATAAGAATTTTGCATCTCCGTGGAGATGCAAATAGAGTGTCCCGATGAAGTTGTCCGTAAAACGAGATTAATATATCACGATTTTGCACTGCTTACAAGAGACTTGCAACCTCCCTAATGAAGCTGCAACAGACGGATTCCCTGATTCTCTGCCCAATAGGATTGGATGGCTGCCAGCGCCTTCTCAGGAGTGTTGAAGTCATCCCCCAGGACTGCAAACTGGGATTTGTACTGCAGAACAGCATTTTGCCAGGACCCCAAGCCTGCCTCCGTTATGGAATGAACAGTCTCCTGCATCCCAGCCGCCCTGGGGACAAATTCCTCGGGTTTATGGAGGAAATAGGGGATGTCAATATCATAAAAGAGGGGACGCCCAAGCAGTTCGGCTCCCTGTCGGACCAGGACATGGTCCACGTGAGAACCGACTGCCAGCTGACAGACCAGCACATCATCCTGCGTGATGCGTGCAGAGATGGTTTCAGCGATCCGTCTGGGAAGATCCGCATCCTCCACATGAGGAGGTACGGAGATGTCAAAGTATAGCCAGTCACCGTCCGTGCCTCGACGGTAAATACAATCCAGGAAGTCAAAATGGACAACCTGAGCACCGACGACTGCCGCAGCATTCGTATCTTCCTGGCGTCGCGCGTGCACAGTCTCTTCGGCGGAGGCAAATCCCCATTGTGAATGCAGAAGCTCTGCAAATGGAGATAACTCGCCAGCAGGCGGATAGCCGCACATGAACGTCCAGATTTCTACAGGAATACTGGCCTGGGTCTGTTCATAAATCAGGCCACCCGCGGAGAGTACCGCGTCGTCAAGGTGAGGAGAAAGATAGATCCATCGCATACATGTATTTAACCATACCTGAAGAAAACCTGGAAAGATTTTAAGATGTCTGTGCAATTGTCTTTGGGGATTAAGTCAAGTACACTTATCGTGGAGGCAGAAATGCAGGAACGACGCAAACAACCACGCACAGACTTGATGTCCTTTTCCCAGGTGATTGACCTGTATAGCGGCAAATTAATGGGCTATCTGGGCGACCTTAACCTGCTGGGTGCAATGGTGATCGGAGATGAACCGCTGGATGTAAATGCAAGGTTGACCATCTCCATCCAACTCCCGGAATTGGACGGGCTGAATGCCACCCGTATGGTCCTGCCTGTGCGTGTTGCATACTGCCAAAAGGATGTGAGTCCCGATTACTTCAATATCGGCCTTGAGTTTGAACTGGTCACGGATAGGCAAAAAAACATCATTGATGCGGTCATTGAAAATTACGAGTTTCGAAGGCAGTCCCCCGACTATCCTCCGCGCCCCGCATGATCAAATTTCGAAAACCTGAGGACATCCATGCATCTTGCGGGCAAAGGGGTCCTTTTTGTTTACCAGTTTTTCTTTTTATTGTATAGTCAGCGAAACCGCCTGGAGAGAGGCTTCCGATGAACGCACCTGCTTTCTCATTTTTTATAAGCGATAGCCAGGAGGATGCCAGTTATCAAAAGGTGTGATCGCTGAACTACACCAGCGCGTGGACCTGCGCCGGCAATTCACTGATGGACTGGACCAACTGGCAAGCGCACAGCTACTGCGATTATCAACCTCGCTCCCGAAAAATCCATATGACGAAAAACGGATTCCCACGAAGTCGGTAACTATTCAGGTTAACATAAATTACCTTACAGATTGTCACCCTGAGCATAGCGAAGGGTCTCGGTTTTCAGTCGTAGAGATGCTTCGCCTCGCTCAGCAAGACATGACCAAGCGTCAACCAATTAAGGTTAAACAGAATAATTCCGCTATTTCAATTTCCTTCCCGCCCATACACTGACCGCGGCTGTTGCCGCGGTCAGTACTGTGCCCCAGACCAGATCTGCAACGGTGACAAGCAAAGGCCATTCGCGCAATGTTGCCAGGTTGGTCAAATCGTACGTTGCATACGTCACCAATCCAAACAGAGCCCCGCGCACCACAACATCCGGTATTGTGCCACTATGTAGAGACGGCTCGACCACAAAATATACCAACCCGCCAATGAACAGCAAATAAAATATCGCCGCCGCAGGCACATTGGGAGTTTCCGCCATCAAATGCCCGATCTGCGCCCGATAAAAATTCGGCGCGACCAATCCCAGCCAGAGGGAGTCAATGCCAAGGAAGATGAACAGGGTAAGGAAACATAGTTTGAACTTCATATTTTCTGCAATCACAGGGAGAAATTCAGTATTCAAACCCAGGGTATTTTAGCCTATAATGAGAATATCTTTTCTTGAAGAGTTGGAACAGTACAGGTGGAGCCAACATGACAACCGAAGAACCGATCGAATTCGAAATAGAAGTCTCAGCACAGGATATGACAACTGAAGATTTGGATCAGATAACCCGAAATTTGCTCAAAGAATTACGGGAAACCGATGTTGAGTCTGCCAGACTCCTATCTGTGGGCGCTGCTCCCGCTGGAAGTAAGGCTGGTGAATCTGTAACCATCGGCATGTTGGTCATCGAGGTGCTTCCGGCCGTGCTGCCAGGTGTCCTTGGCCTGGTACAAGGATGGATCACACGTGGCCAGGGACGCACTGTGAAGTTCAAAGGCAAGGGCATTGAGTTTGAAGGTCCGCCCGAGGAATTACAAAAGCTCCTTGCTTCGCTCAAGAAGGGGAAAAGGAAGAAATGAGCGGGAAATATGCGCTAATCATCGGTAATACAGAATACATCGACCCTGGCCTGACGCAATTGACAGCACCTGGCAAGGATGCAGAGGATTTCGCGCGTGTTCTCAAAGATCAAAATATTGGCTCATTTGATATGGTTACTGTTTTAGTGAATGAGCCATCCACTTCTGTGATCGAAGCTATTGACGAGTTTTTCGATCAGAAGAAACCTGATGATATGCTCGTTTTGTACTTTTCAGGCCATGGAATAAAAGATGAGATCGGTTCACTCTATTTGGCTTTTAAGAACACAATTCGTTCCAGATTGCGATCCACAGCCATTAAATCGGATTACATCCGTGAAGCCATGGACCAGAGCCGCTCAAAGCGACAAGTGTTGATTCTCGATTGCTGTAATAGCGGTGCATTTCCCCAGGGCACAAAGGCTGAGGTTGGCGGGGCCATGGGAATGGTTTCCGCATTCCAGGGTTATGGAAGATATGTTCTGACAGCCAGCGATGCAACCCAATTCGCCTGGGAAGGTAATCAGATCATTGGCGAGACGACCGATAACTCCTTATTCACTCATTTTCTTGTCAAGGGATTGGAAGGCGAAGCGGACAGAGATGGTGATGGAAAGATCACTGTCGATGAATTATATGATTACTCCTTTGATCAAATCGTCCGGCTCACGCCAAAACAAAAGCCCAGTAAATCGGCCAGCAGACAGGAAGGCGACATTGTTCTGCGCGAAAGCATACCCATTGGGGATGTAAAGCCAGTAGATTTGCCTGATGATCTAATCAGCGAAATTGAAGACATCCGTCCACTTGTACGTGAGGGTGCAGTAAAAAGGTTAGAAAAAATACTCAGTGGCAAGAAAATTGGATTACAGCGTTCGGCAATAGAGGCATTGGAGAAAGTTGCCGTGGATGAAAACACAACTCGACGGGTTGCACAAGCGGCGATGCAGGCACTGGAGTCGGTTCGTCACGCCGAGCAATTGAAACTGCAGAAGGCGGAGGAAGAACGAAAAGCGAGAGAAGATGCAGAACGTATCGCGATTCTGAGAGCAGAGGATGAACGCATCGCGCATGAAAGAGTGGAAGAGGAGCGCAGAGAAAGAGAAGATCTAGAGCGCAGAGTACGCGAGAAAGTGGAGGCGGAATGGAAAGCGCAGGAGGAAGCCAAGCGCCTTGCCTCTCAAAAAGCGGAGGAAGAACGCATTGCTAAAGCTAAACTCGAGGCTGAGCGTCTTGCTGAAGAAAAACGTGCTGATGAAAAAGCAGAAATTGAACTAAGAGCGAAAGAAGAGACTGAACGATTGGCTCGACA
This sequence comes from Chloroflexota bacterium, assembly GCA_039932795.1. Lineage (GTDB taxonomy): Bacteria > Chloroflexota > Anaerolineae > Anaerolineales > Villigracilaceae > Defluviilinea. The sequence goes on along the minus strand of JBDTPH010000133.1, from coordinate 8,920 downwards.
AAAAGCAGAAGAACGCATTGCCAAAGCTAAACTCGAATCCGCGCGACTTGCCGAGGAAAAACGACGTGCTGATGTAAAAGCAGAAGCTGAACGCAAAACCAATGAAGAAGTCGAACAATTCACTGGGCCAAAAATCAAAGTGGATTCCACATTCAAGGAAGGGCTTACTCAAATACCACTTGCAACTTTCTTAATAACCATAGGTTTGACATATCTATTTGCGCTGTCATCGGTACCTGTCATTATAACCGCTCTTCTGTCCTGTATCTTTATCCTTATAACAAGAAAGTTTCTTTCAAATCGCTTTTTTATTTACTCATTATCAGCATATTTGGTTTCAATTAGTTTGTCATCTTTCATCTCCTACCCTTATATATTGAACAGCCTCCTTGCTGTTTTGGCAGGTGGATCCCTTTTTTGGTCTATATTCACTCCCAAAAAATCAAATTATTATCTCGCACCTTACTCTTCATTTACGTTTGGATTGTTACTATTTCTTATTGCACTAGGAAATTTGGGGATTAACCTTCCATTTAGCAACATTTGGTTTCCTGCTTTGGGATTATTAATCGCCTTCCTGATTTTCAAAAGAAAATAGACTCGTATGACACCTTAAATCGAGCAATGAAGGTTATGAAACGCGATGCCTTCATCTTGACTTACGTTTCTTAGTTGCAGGCACCTTTTTTGTAGATGGCTTCTTTTGAGCAGTCTTCTTACTTACCGAGGATTTCTGAGTCGTTTTACTAGCCTTTTTTTACAATAGCTGTGCCACCTGTCGCTTTCTTGCTCATGCCCTTCTTCGCAACAAGCTTCTTCACCACTACCTTTTTACGCGGTTTCTTGACCGTCACTTCCTCCGCAACCTCTTCCTTTACCCCAAACATCTCCTCCCACCTCGCCTGCATGGACTCGACCCCCGCGCCGTTCAAAGTACTATTACAGTATTGAACCCCATATCATTCATTTAGGAGACAATGCGTGGTTCTACCGTGTTAGTTTGCCAATACAGCGGTCATGACCGCCTCAGAGCAGAAAAGAAAGTACAACATTTCATTCATGCTCCCGCAGGGTTTGCGACCCTGCGGATTTCAGGTAAATATTGAGTAATTCTGTAAACACGGCGGTCGCAGACCGCCTTAGAGCGCAGTATTTGGACTTGCTTTAGCCAGGAACTCTCTCATATCATCAATTGGAATTACACAAGACTTCCCGGCAAAATAAAATCCCGCGGTTGACCACACGTACTCTTCAGGCGTTTCCACAAGTTTCCATTGCGGCTGGCATGGATTGTGGTGGATGTAATCCATCTTTTGTTGCAGGAACTCGATGAAAAACACATCACGGGCGTCGTATCCATCCTCCCATACCTTGTATTCCTGTTTTACCTTCTCCCCTTGTTTTCGCAACATATCCAACACTTTGATATTCCCTTCAGCGTTGAACTGGTGGTAAATCTGCCGCGCCGTGAATTTCTTGAAATCCCGCATCACATCTGACAGAGGGTGCTCTTCACCAAACTGGGCGATGAGATGAATGTGGTTGGGCATGATAACGAACACAAACAACTTAACACCACGAGAGGTTTTTATATAATGAAGGCTATCGACAATGATCCGCTTGATTACATCACTTCTGAAAAGATGAGCATGTCCCACTGCGGTTGTGGTCACAAAATAAAAGTAATCGGGGTTGAAGTTTGGTTTGACGGGCATGATATATCCATCCCTGCTCCCGCAGGGTCTGCGACCCTGCGGTTAACCTAAATATGTGAAGTAAGCTTGCAAACGCGGCGGTCACAGACCGCCTTTGAGCATAAGAGGGAAAACACCTCGGAGCATGGGGAGAATATTACCTGCTCAAAGATTTTTTACCGACCGTTTTCTTTACGGCTGGTTTCTTCATAACTTTTTTCTCAACCACCTTCGCGGGCAATTTCTTCACAGTCGTCTTCGACGCCACAGGTTTCTTTTTGGTTGCAGGCTTCTTTGTCGTTACAGACTTCTTGCGCGGCTTCTTGACCTTCACTTCACCCTTCATCCTTCCGCCTTCATCTTTGATTCCAAACATCACATCCCACTTCGCCTGCATAGATTCAACGCCCATGCCATTCAGCGCGTTATTTACTAATTCCCAATTGCTATCATCCACGAAGCGCCAATCCATGAAGACGTGATGCTGGTACGCACCGAGTTCGAGATAGAGTCCTTTTTGCCAGAGGTCCGCGCACGAACGGATATGCTCCAGGTGTGTGACGTAATCCTTGAAGATGACGAATCCTTCGAAGGGCAGTCCCAGGCCTTCAGCAAGGGACTTTTGCCGTTGGTCGCCTGTGTTCTTGTCGAGATAAGCAGCCGAGAGTTTGATCCAGCCTTTGGTATCGGCGAAGCGGTTGTGATAGATGACGACTCCGCGCTCATCGCCATGGACGTTTGAGTAGGCGAACACGTTCTCGTCCACGCGGCCATCGGAGAGGTAAAAGTCATAGAGCAGGAAATTCTCTACATCGGCGAACAGGGAACGGCGGTGAAGGATCGGGAAGATCTTCCAGTCATGCCCGCTGATCAGCCCTTCGTCTGGAGTCTCATCCCATTTCGGCTTGCGGAATTCCATCCCATATTTTTCACGGAAACCTTCGACCTGTCCGTGACCGAACATGGGTAGACCCGGCAATGTGGCGAGCACCGTAGCGACGCCGAAGTATTTATCGCCGTTGCCATACTGTTCGATGGCGGTTTTTTCATCGGGGTTGTTCATAAAATTGACGTAACGCTTGAGGATCTGCGGATCGAACTCGAGCGTGTTCTTGATCGCCATGCGATATTTTTCATTGTCTTCGTCACGCAGCATGTGCATGAACGCCGAGTTGTAGACGCGATGCATTCCCAGCGTGCGGACAAAATAACCTTCCAGCAGCCAGAAAGCCTCCGCGAGAAGCAACGTATCAGGGACCTCCACGGCAACGCGGTCTACAACTTCACGCCAGAACTCCTCGGGAATCGCAGCGTCAAATTCAGCACGGGTCATGCCGTGTTCTGAGCGGGAGGGAATCGCTCCACCCGCGCCAGGTTCGGGGAACCATAGTCGCTGGATATGTTTCTTCGCCAGTGTCATTGCCGCATCAAAACGGATGACCGGAAAATTGCGCGCAACATGCAGGATGGTTTGAATGACCGCTTCGCGTACTTCGGCCTTCAAATAATCAAGCTGCGCAGTGTCATTCCACGGGAAGGATGTGCCATCGTTACCATGATAGATATAACGGGCGTCGCCGGTGTGACGGTCGCGTCGTTGAAAGACCACCGCAGCATCCGTCTTATCGTAATAATGGTCTTCAAGATGGATACCCACGCGGGAATCATCGGAAAGATTTTCGGAATGGAACGAATAGGAGGGATACGGCGAATACGGCAGGGACAGGAACCAGTCGGGATGCTCGATCACCCACTGCGAGTCAATGCCCATGTGATTCGGAACCATGTCTGCAGAGAGGCGTATGCCGCGCTGCCATGAACGTGAGCGCAGATTCTCCAACGCAGACCAGCCGCCCAGATCATTTGCGATATCGTAGGAATGCAGTGAGTACGCCGAAGCGACTGCATCTGCGTCGCCCATACGTTGCTTGATCTTCTGGCTTGCGCTGCTTCTTTCCCAGAGACCGATGAGCCATAGACCTGTGAAGCCGCGCTCACGCAGCAGGTCCAATTCCTCGTCAGGGATCTGATCGAGGGTTTGGATCCAGTGACCATATTTGCGGGAGAGTTGTTCGAGCCAGACATAGGAATTCTTGGCAATGAGGACAAGACGCGGCATCCATTCCTTATCAGGGCTGTAGCGCTCGTATTCGTGATACTCGCTGCCGCCAAAGGTCTGCAGCGGGACATCGGGCTGGAAGTCAGCATGTCCATGCTGACCGCGATGCGTGACTTCTTCGCGCAAAAAGTCCATGCCGCGCACGATGCGGGCCACAAACTTATCGTCAAGCAGATTTCCCCATTTATCAAGAATGAACTGCAGTTGACCTTCGAGTGAGTAGGGTGAGGCTTCTGAAGGAGCACGAAGGATCTCAAATAGAGATTCCCGGGAACCCTGGATCTCCGGGTTGTCTTTCGTCAATTGGGTGAAGAATGAGTCAAGGGCGGCGATCAGGTTCTTATAGGCTGTGGGCTCAAGTGGCTCATCATCCACCAGCTCCAAAAGCGTGTTTACTGCAGGGTTGGCGTTGTGCAAATAAACAAATAATAATTCTTCAACAGTCGTTACACGTCCATCTTTCTCCAGGGATGCAAGCAGCTTCCCGATATATTCTTCAGGTTTCACTTCACCGCGATATACATGATCAGGAGGAAATTCTGAAACGAACTTTTCCTGTGTCATTTCAACAGATTCCGCGCCAACCCTTGCTTCCACGAAGGAGACGGCGCTGTTCATTATCGTAGGTGGTGCATAATGCCGGACGAGCAGGCGCAGCGCTTCATCGATGAGCTGCATGGCGTATATATCGGAGGCAGGTACCTGCTCGGTCCGATGCGCTGACATTTGAGAGGCAAACCTGCGGGCGGAGGAAAAATCTGCAAAGGACACGCCTCCATCCGGGCGGAAGAAATCCGAACTAAATTGATATGTATCGCGGGAGGTTTTAGTGATGAGCATACGACAATGATAACCCATTACCGCTCATTCAGTCACGGATCAACCCCTGCTTACAAAGCGTGGACAGGTTTGAGACTCGGGTCTACATATTTCCGCGCTACTCCGTGAATGATTTCGAGTATACTTTCCGGCGATGTCACCCCAGGCTCTGAACTTGATATTGCATTTCATACTGGCGGCGCTTTACCTAACCCTGCTTGTGAGGTTATTCAAACGGCATTCAGGGCAGGAAAGTGCCGCTATGTTGTTAAGTGGATATGTGGTTTTGGGCATGCTGCTGGTCCTCGGGGAAGGTTTATGGCGGGGTAATCAACTGTATATTGCTTCACAGCAAGTGGCAAACGATTTTCAGATCTATGGCGCGCTGGCACTCTCGTTCCTGCTTATTCTCGCAGTGGTTTCCTTTACGCGCCGCGAGTTGTGGGTATGGTTCGGCGTTGGTTTCCTGTGGGTGCTTGGTTTTATGATCATTCTGCCAAATGTTTTTCGATTGGGTGAAGTGATCTGGGGGAACGGTCTCTTTACACTGACGCTCGAAAGACTGGCTCCCACCTGGGCAATGCTTGGCTGGCTGATATTCACGCTGGGAGGGATCTTCAGCGCCAGGTCTGCACACCGCATTTCACGCCAGCCTTTGTTGCGCAACCGCTTGAACTATTGGGTTCCTGTCTATCTTTTGATCGTCATGAATGATGTTTTGATATTAACCGGCATACCCCTGCCCGGTAACCCCATACGACTCGCGGCAACCGCACTGGCAGCATTCATCATCGTAACGCATGACCCACCCGATCTGCGCGAAGTAACCCGACGTGTTCTCACGTACATCATCACTACAGTTGTCATTGTCGGTATTTATGTGGCAGGTTTCACGGCTTCCCAGACTGCGTTTAATGCACTGCCAAACTTCAGTCCCCTGCTGGTGGGCGCGGTGATTGCATTGTTGCTTTCGTTTATTTTTACACCACTGCTTTCGCTCGTGCAACGCTCGGTCAATAAATGGTTGAACATTCAGGAATTCCATGCCGGCCGGACATTGCACGCCTACAGCGAACAGATCAGCAACATCCTCGACATGCAGAGGCTGGCAAACGTTGCTGTGGGATTGATCATTGAAGCCATGGATATCTCGCGCGGCTTCCTATTCCTTGTTGATTCAGAGCCGGCAGGCGACGGCGAGAAATCGTATCACTTGCGCGCCGTACGCGATCAGGGCGAACGTCAGATCAAAATTGCATCCCTGTCCCAGGATCACCCCGTTGTCCGGCAGTTGACTGTGGAACAACGTCCGCTTCTTCAGTATGACCTTGATCTGCTCCCGGCATTCCGGTCTGTGTCCTCCTCGGAACGGGAATGGTTCAACAATCTCGAAGCCGAAGTATATCTCCCAATTTTTTCGAAGAGGGAATGGATTGGTATGCTGGCTCTCGGCGCCAAGATCAGCGGAAACCGTTACAGTGCTGAAGACCTTGTGACCCTTTCCGCCCTGGCGAACCAGACAGCCGTGGCTCTCGAAAATGCGCGTCTCGTTGAAAACCTGGTGCAGCTCAACACTGAGCTGCGACAGGCATATCGCGACCTCGACAAAGCCAACCGTGACCTTGAGCGCCTCGATCAAACCAAGTCGGACTTTATCAGCATTGCTTCACATGAGCTCCGCACCCCATTGACCACAATGGTGGGCTACACAGAAATGTTGATCGAGGATGATACGCTTCCAGCGAATGTGCATAAGATGCTCAAAGGTATCTCCAAAGGGACGAAACGCCTGCACGAAATCATGGACTCCATGTTTGACATCGCACAAATTGATACCCGCACCTTGCAGCTGCACGTCATCCCTGTGGATATGGCAGAACTTATCAAGGAGGTAAGCGATAAACTCGAAAACTCATTTAAAGAACGTAATCAAAACCTGACGATCAGTATTCCTGAGCTTCCCCCTGCAAAAGCAGACCCCCACCTGCTCAAAAAACTTTTCCAGCATCTCCTGACCAACGCGATCAAGTTCACCCCCAACAATGGCAGGATCACGGTAGCTGCACGCGCACTGGCTCCACATAACTCGGAATTGCCTGACGGTGGCATTGAGGTCGTTGTCAGCGATACAGGCGTGGGCGTGGACCCTGCTTCACGTGATATTATTTTCAGCAAGTTCTATCAACCAGGTGATCTCTCGAAGCATTCCACCAGCAAGACGCGTTTCAAAGGAAGCGGGGCCGGGTTGGGACTCGCGCTTTCGAAAGGTATTGTTGAAGCGCATGGCGGTCACATTTGGGTGGAAAGCAGTGGCTACGACGAAGTGAGCTTCCCGGGCAGCAGGTTCCATGTGTTGCTGCCGCTGAGCCATTCAAACAGCAATGAGGAAATTGAAGTGGGGAATGAATTGAAATCGCAGATCGGCCAGGTGTGACCTTATGTCACCATCGGCTTTTTTGGCAATATCCAGATCACCAGACCAACAACCAATCCCAAACCAAGTAATCCAAATTTGATGGACGCGCAAATAGCGGCAATCGCAGGATAGCTGGATTCAACCGCTCCCAAAAGGACCTGCCATAACAGGAAGTTTTCCACTGCATCGAACAGCACCGCGGCAAACGCCCCGTAGCCTGCCACCGCACCAAGGGATTTGACACGCCCTGCATGCTTTTGCACGGCAAGTAAAGTACCGGACGCGAGAGCCAGCGCGTAGATGGGCATGAAAAGATAGTCAATGCCGAGACCGAACGCGGCATTCAACCGTGCCCTGGATGACCATGAGGAAATCATTCGTTCTGCTTGATGCGGCGTGCACGCCAACTCGAACGAGACAATGCCATTCGGGGCAGCGTCAGTGCGTAAGGGTTGATCGAGCACGCGGAAAACGGCGAACAGGATCAGGGTCAGGGAAAGAAATGTGAAGAAGAACGTTTTGCGGTACCCTGCCAGAACTAATTCAAGGGGATGCTGCATGCGAAAGCCTCCTGTTCATCCCAGTATTTTCCGATATACGCGATGATTTTTATATTCAACCCCCTGCAGGTTTTTCAGATCGGCCCTCATTTGGTGCGTCGTCTCGGCAACCTGCGTCATTTCAACATGCTGGAATCGGTTGAATCCGAAGACAGTTTTGCCCATTTCATAATAGAGTAATGCATTGCCGCCTCTGCCCTGAAACTGCGGCAGGATGCCCATACCATTACCGGAAACTGTTTTCGTGCGCTTCATTTCGCGCAATATATCGATCAGCCCAAATGGGAGCAGCCGGCCTTTGGCACGTTGAAGCGCCGCAGAGACATCCGGGAAGGCAAACAGGAAGCCGACGATCTCATCCTGGTGCATGATGAGCTTGATGAGCCGCGGGTCCGCCACCATGAAGACGTTATCCACTGCATACTTCACATCGCCTGCCGTGAATGGATAATATTCCCAGTTGTGGATAAAAGCCTTGTTATAGGCGTAACCGATCCGTGGAGCCCACTTCACCAGTTCACGTTTACTTGTGAATTTCTTGACCCAAAGATCCCCGCGCTCCACGACGCGCCTGGCGATACGCTCCACCCGCTCTGGAATTTTAAACGAATCGGCAGGCAGATAACAGGAGACGAAATCCACTTCCTTTTCGAAACCGAGAGCCTCGATCAGCCTGGGATAATAGTCATGGTTATAGTTCATCATGCTCATCATCTGACGGTGTTCAAAACCTTCCACCAAAATCCCATACCCATCGAAAGGAGATAGTCCTTTTGGCCCGATCACTGTATCGAGCCCGCGCTCCCTGGCCCAATCAACGACTGCATCAAAGAGTGCGCGTGCAACATGTAGGTCATTGATCATTTCAAGTGCATAGAAGTGAGCCTTTCTGGTTTGGTGACATTCATTGAAGAGTTTGTTGTTCGCAGCACAGATACGACCCACGACCTCCCCATCCCGCACGGCCAGGAAAAAATCGGCTTCGGAATGTTCAAAGAACGGGTGTTTCTTCCGATTCAGAGGCAGGTATGCGTCCATGTAGAGCGGCGGGACCCACTGAGGACAATCCTTATAGAGGCGGTACGGCAGGTCTACAAATCGTTTGACCTGGGTCTTATTATTGGTGTCAACCTTTTCGATGGTAAGCATGCTGGACTCCTGCAGTGATACGGATGTGACTATAAAGTATAAACACACAGGGTCGCAATTGGACGTGATAAATATCCTCTGTCTAAGAGAGTGTTTAATAAATCACCACAAAGGATACGAAGGGGCACAAAGGCTTGAGAAACCCAGGAAAAATCTGCCTAAA
>JBDTPH010000132.1:0-18226 GCA_039932795.1 Chloroflexota bacterium | reverse complement strand
GATGATTATCGGGACGATGCCGTCTCGCACCGAGGTGCTCGCGGCACGAACGGTGTGAGGGAGAGTTGGTTGCGACCGACACTTGCACCGCACGTGATTTTTGAAATTTGAAATGCTTCAGCAATTCATGGTAAATCATCCAGGGGAGAGTCTCAGCGTGTAAGAAGAAATCGGGCGGAAACTTCCGCCCGATTTTGTTCATGGGATGTTATAGGCTCTTAGCTCGATCGCCTCTGTGAACGACTGGCCCGCGATTTCTCCGGAGCCGCTGGCCTTTACCCAGCCCACTCCCTGCACGAACCAGTATGTATATGTACCCGTGAAGCTAACCGGCACTTTCATCCCCTGGAACTCGAGACCAATACTGATCGTGGAGTTGACCTCGATCTGCATGGCATCAAATGTTCCGGCGGGCACGGTAACGCTTTCCACACCCAGCGCGGTGAAGTTCGATTGGGCAGTGCCCGAGGCCTGGCCCTCCTGACCCGCCATGCTCATTTTGCCGGTGAATTCAAGGTTATGCTGCCACTGGTCGCCGGCTGATATGCTGTTGGGGAAAGTGACGCCGCTGACATGATCGATGGTCAGCTCAAACGGTGTGCCCATGGCATTGAGTGCCGCGGCGGGCGCTCCACCGAGTTCCTGTGCGACCAAACCTTCCGCTGTGCATGCCCATTCCTGCGATTGTGTGCGGTCAGCGAATTGTGTCGTGAGGCTGAAGCCGTTGTCACGGACGGATGTGATCGTGTCTGTAAAACTGTAGCTGCCGGTAGTGTTGCCCGTGCTTTCATACATCCAGGTTGAGCCTTCACGGATCGGATAATAGGCGTTGACACATTGTCCGGCAAGGGTCGCGCCGCCTGCGTCAGGGGCGGGAGTATCTGTAATGTCAGGTAGGGTCCCAACCGGGGTATCGGTGACAGCCGGTACCTCTGTATTAATTGTTTCCTGTGTTGATATTGGGATGGACGGCTGTGCTACTGGCGCTGCTTCTGCATTGGCACAGGCGGCCATGAAAGCTATTAAGAGCAAAACACTGATCGTTCTAAGAGTAAGTCTCCATATCATTTTTAAGCAACCTTTCGTCATTCCACTTCTTTAGAGTGAGCGTGAATGTACTTCCTTTTCCGGCTTCGCTAACGACATCCAGGGATCCCTGATGCTGCTCGATCACCTGTCGGGTGATGGCCAGTCCCAGGCCGATGCCGCCGAAGAGATCATCTCCCTGTCTGTCAAGGTGGTAGAAACGGCTGAAGATACGCGGCAGGTTTTCCCCGGGGATGCCAATTCCGTGATCTTCAACAGCCGCAAAAACCCTGTCACCGTTCTGACTCAGGCGGATCTCCACATCGCCGCCTTTTGGACTGAACTTGATCGCGTTATCCACAAGAGCCATCAGCGCCCGCTCCAGGGATTTTGAGTCGCCTGACACCGGGGACAGGCCCGGGCGTGGCAGGAAGCGAATCGTCACGTCCCGTTCCACTGCCTTGGCAGAATAGCGATCCACCACCTGGCGCGCGACCTCGTTCATATCCACTTGCTGAAAATCGGGCAGCACCAGTTCCATTTCCTGGAGAAACAGGATGTCGTTGACCAGCGTGGCGATCTGCTGGACGTTGCGTGCCACCGTGTCGATCCCAGCCGTGAGCTGGTCGCCGCTGACGATGCCTCTCTGCAGCATCTGAAGATACCCGGTCGAGATCATCAACGGAGTGCGGAGCTCATGTGCCACGTTGCTGAGAAACTCACGACGCGCCAGTTCCTGTTCGGCAAGTTTTTGATAGGCTTCCGCCAGCTCGCGCGCGCGCATACGAATGTCATCCACTGCCATCTGATCGTTCTGCCTCAGTCGGTTACTGATCTCGCTGACCATCGCCATGGCTATGCTGCTGCTATTGTGCAGGACCCGGTCGAAGGCGGCCTTATTGAGCTCCAGCGTGGTAAGCGCTGTTTTAACAGTAACGGTGGCGGCACGCGGGGCGTTATGGATGAGCGCCATTTCACCAAAAAAATCGCCCGGATTGAGCGTTTTGAGCAGGCGTGCTTCACTATTGTTGATCCGCTTTGTCACTTCGGCTTCACCCTCCAGGATCATGTAGAAGCGATCCTCCACCTCATTCTCGCGGCACAGTATGGTTCCGGGCTCATACGAGTGGATGCTGCTATTGGCGATGAGCTCTTCGATTTCATTGGGTTTGATGCCGGGAAAGGCTCTGGGGATGATACGGGAGGGAGCGCGGCGCGTTGTCATTTGGTTACCAACTCCATGTTCCTATTTTGAAGATTCCAGCATGTCAGAAAGTATCAAGCGTTCACCCATTTGAACTACGGGGACCGCAATGGTTATTTCGTCTTATACCCGATCATGCGCAGGAAGTCCTTGCGCCAGGTGATGCCTTCCTCGTCCTCGACACCCTGGGGCGGGAAGCCATCCACCACGCCCAGGATGCCGCGTCCCTGTTCGGTTTGGGCGACCAGTACTTCGGTGGGGTTTGCTGTGGCGCAGAAAATGCGCGCCACTTCAGCTATGTTCTTAACGACATTCAGCACATTGATGGGGTAGAACCCTTCGCCCAAAAACACGATGAAGGAGTGGCCTGCTGCGATTGCCTGTGCATTCTTCTTTGCCAGATCGATCATTGCCTCATCCGTGCCCGACCATCGAATGAGACATTTGCCCGATGCCTCGCTAAACGCCAGCCCAAACTTAATACCCGGTACTGCAGTGACAAGCGCCTCGTGAATATCCTCCACTGTCTTGATGAAGTGTGATTGGCCGAGAATGAAATTAATGGTCTCTGGTTTTTCGATCCTGACGGTTTGGATGTCCATGATTACCTCGTTTGATTTTTTATGATACAGCAAAATGGGAATCCGTACAAATAGTTCATGGAGAGAAACCCGTTGGGCATGCAGGGGTTTCGGCTGGGAAGGATGTAATTCACATTGTTTTTTGTATCCTTCCTGTACTTTGTTGACTACCTGTGCACTGAGTCAACCCATAGCCTCGTATACCCCGCACCTGACCTTCCAACAAATGTAGCACGGTCATCGGCAAATCCTGCCATGCAACTGTACAGCAAACTTGCTGGGGAGTACACGCTGCTCACACATCCCGAGTCACCGAAAACTTGATCCTGCGACAACCGATGGACGCGCTCATCATAACAAGGCAAGTTTTTTCTCGTCTTAGTTTAGTAGGAGGCTTGAATCTTATTATGCAACATTGGCATGAAGAAAAATAGGGTCTGGCCTGGGCACGACCATAAAGAGTTGGTGATTGAGCTGGAATTCAGTAGATAGGAGATCTGAAATATGGAACTAAAAGAAGGGACCGATGTATTTACGGCCAGTGGCGAACAGGTGGGCAGGATCAACCGCTTCATCCTGCATCCAGCGACAAGTGAAGTTACCCATGTCGTTGTCCAAAAAGGCTAGCTGCTACCCGACGATAAAGTTGTACCCATGAGGATGATCAATACCGCTACAGAAGAGCGGGTTGAATTAAAGCAGGATATCGCTGATTTCGATGAACTGCCTTCCTTTGAGGAAACCCAGTATGTCGAACTAAACCTGGATGACATCCCGCCGACGGGTAGCCCTGGCTACTCCCTTGCACCAGCTTACTACTGGTATCCACCTTCCGGGTATATTGGATACCCCGCATTGGGACCGGGATATTCTGGCGGGCCAGTTGAGATAAAGAGGAATATTCCGGAAGACACCATCACTCTGGAAGAAGGATCCGATGTCGTGGGCTCTGATGGCGAGCATATTGGCAACATTGAACGCCTGGTGGTTGACCCTGAGTCTCATAAGGCTACTCACTTTGTAATCTCCAGTGGAGGTCTGCTTAAGGAGCGCAAGCTTATCCCAGCTCACTGGGTCAGATCCATCGAAGAAAATAAAGTTCATCTGGTGGTGTCATCCCGACTGCTGGAGCGCCTGCCGGATTATGTGCCGTGAGCCACTCCAGATGGAGGGATGCAGATGCTCAATGGTCTTCTGCTGCCCATCATGCTCCTGTTTATCCTGCGATTGATCAACAATCAATGGCTGATGGGTGATCTTAAGAACACGCGCCTTTATAACGTCCTGGGTTGGGGCACGTTCATCCTCATCACAGCAGCAGTGGGTATCATCCTGGGTAGTCAGATCCTGACTGCACTCGGTGTAATTCCACGGTAGAAGCCTGATTCCCTTACACAATGGTTTTTGGACGTAGAAAAACGCTGATTTTCGCTGATTCAAGAAAGAAAATCTGCGTTTTCAGCGTAAATCAGCGTCCCAATTTTGAAAGTGTAAGGTAATCAAGGTAGAAGCGCTGAACGCCTTTTAGCGCAAAGACTCAACACGTCGTATCTATCAGGATTTTGATGAAGTATGCTGTATCTATATGATCCAGCGGGGCTGCGGCTTTCTCAATTTCACTTTCCCAACGCTCATACAATCGCGGCTGACGCGAAAACGGATTTAATTCCTGTTGCCATCGGAATGGAAATCCGTGGGCTATTATGGTTTTAGATCCCTTAAGGACTTGCATAATTTCCTGTCCCCTGGGTGGTCGCATGGGTGGCAATTACCCGGTGGCCAAGAGCCTGGCGCAAGGTCACGATCGCACGATTCTGAGCAGCCTTAACAATATTGACTGATTTTCCAAGGATTGCTGCCGTCTCACGCAGGCTAAACCCTTCCAGGAAACGCAAAATGATCACATGCCGTTGATAAGCGGTCAGATCATTTAGGATGGCCTGGGATATCGTTTCAAATAATATTTGGTTCTCCAGATTTGTATATGCGGAATATCCATCATACCGAAGGAAATCAACGGCCTCAAGTGAAGTCCTGCCATGCCAATAACGCGCCTCATCGATGATGATGTGATATGCCGTTTGGTAGAGATACGAAGGCAGGTTGGTACCCGGTCCGTTACCGGCCGACAAGTGATCCAGGAGTTTTGCGAACACATCCCCCACAATCTGATCTGCCAGCATGGCATCATTGCACAAATGAAGCACGTATTTATAGATAGCAGGTGAGTAAAGATCAAAGATCTCTGCAAGCGCATCCCCATTCATTCTTCTCGCGGCATCTAAAAGGGCCATAGTAGCTTCCATGGAACAACCTAGAACATCTGAGAGTTAATAAAAGGAAACACGCGTTGATGCGTAATGAGAGCATAACTCGTGATTTCAGCCCAAAGCGTGCAATATGAAGTTTTAGCGGTTGTGATGGAGAAAACTTGATGCGGTGGTACTGGGGCGCTCTCTGTGTAATTGCCGCCTGGGGTGGAAGCGCATATTCCATCAATTCCGATAAAAATTATAGCATTAATGGCCAAGGCATGATATGGGGGAAACCCCAGATTGGGATATTTTGACAGCTCCTGCCTGTCTGTTGCACAGGCGGATGTACCTGACCACAACGCTGGAACAGGGACGACTCTATTCAATTGTCAAGACAATCGTATTGGTGATTACCCACATCTTTGCGTTGCCTAATTCGGCGGGCTGAAGCCCTGCCTCAGCTCGTGAAAGTCGGATAAATCCGACTGGTTGCGCCAGCCCGGAGGGCTTCCATGTACTGAGCAGGTGGCTTTAGCCCCGCGATTCCGAGTTGTGGGTAATCACCAGAATCGTATTGTTGCCTTGTGGATGAGATCCCGTTCGCAGCACGCATGGCATTCAAAACGGACTGGAGTGATGGGTGATTTTCCACATTGTGTTTTGAAAAAAATCATGATAGAAGCATTTCCATGAATAATAAATATTTGCCTCACACCCTGTTCTTTATCCTGCTCATGCTCGTCGTGCTGACCGCTTGTGAGCCGGGTAACGGCACGCCTGTTTCAACGGCGTCCAGTCCGTTATTGGACGCCTCCTTGTCTGAGTCCTCCATTCCAAATTTCGATCATATCGTTGTCATCACATTCGAGAACAAGGAGTACAAAAAAGTCATAGGCAATCTGTTTATGCCAACCTACAACAAATATGCCAGGAACTATACACTGCTGACGCAATTTTACGCAGTGACACATCCCAGCCTTCCAAACTACATTGCCATGATCGGCGGTGACACCTTTGGTATCACTGAGAATTGCAAGACGTGTTTTATTGACGCACCCAGTCTGCCGGACCTGATAGAAGCGAGCGGACGCACGTGGAAGACGTATCAGGAGGATATGGAAGACCCGTGCGGGCTTGGTAACCAGGACGAAGGCGAGTATGTTCAGAAACATAATCCGTTCGTCTATTTTGATCCAATCCGTCTGGATCATGAACGCTGTACACAAAGTGTTGTTCCAATCGAAGAGTTTCAAAAGGACCTTGAGGCCGGCACACTGCCAAACTATACGTTCATCACCCCCAATATCTGCAACAGCGCCCATGACTGCAATTTATATGTCACAGATGCGTGGCTGAGAGGAACGCTGGATCAATTGATTCCGGCTCTCGAAAAAGAAGGTCCCAACTATTTGGTTGTGCTCAATTGGGACGAAAGCCGGGGCGATGATAATGGCGCGTGCTGCGGTTTGCCTGAAGCAGGTGGGCGTATTGCAGTCGTCTTGATCTCCCCGCTGGTAAAAGATCATTTCAAGGACACCACGCCATACACTCACTATTCGCTATTGAAGACGATCTCAAAAGCCTGGGATTTGCCATATCTAGGTCATGCTGCAGACGATGATAATGTTCTCATTACGGCTCCATGGAAATAAAAGACTACCTGCGCTCCCGAAAAGCATCGGGACTCCACCAGGGCAAGTGTAGTGAGCGGAGCCCGGTCAAAGCGCTTGGCCGCCAATGTTTTCTATTCCTTCGGAAACCATGGAATGAACGCGCTCGTCCGTCGCATGTACTCTTCGTAGCCGGGCTTTAATTTCATTGTACGTTCGAGCATCGCCACGCCGGATACCCTCATTAACAGGAAGGTCATGATGATGGGGGAAAAGATCGTCCACCAGGAGCCTGAGACGAGCGCGATGATGTAGTATCCCCACCAAATTATGGCCTCCCCGAAATAGTTGGGATGTCGCGTGTATGCCCACAAACCAGTTGTGAGGAGTTGTCCGCGGCTGGATCGGTCAGCTTTGAAACGCGTCAGCTGGAGATCGCCTATCGCTTCGAAGAGCAGGCCAAAGGTCCACAGTGAAGCGCCGATGTAATCGAGGGGTGTCAATATTGCGGGGAATCCGGACGTTTGGGCGGCAATGATCGGGGCACTGACGATCCACATCAAAACGCCCTGTAAGAGAAAGACCTTGAAGAATGAGACCCACCACCAGCTTGGGCCGTTCTCTTCGCACCATTTTGCATAAGGGAAATCTTCCGGCGTACCCCAGTTGCGCACGCCGATGTGCAGCGCGAGACGCACGCCCCAGATCGTCACCAGCACTGCGACGAGTTGCCTGCGCGGCAGGTACCCCTGAGGCGCGAGTGTAAATGTTATCCATGCGACTAGGATAAAACCGATGCCCCAGAAAATGTCCACAATGCTTGAGTTTTTGAGTGCGAGACTCAACCACCACAGCAGGATCATGAACACAAGGGTCACTGCGCCCGCCAACAGAAAAGTGTTGAGGAAGTTCATTTAGAAAACCAGTATCGGGCCAAAAACAAAGTTGTTACTTCCTTTCATAAAAAACGAGCATGGTGGTTCCGTATTTGCGCTGCTCGATCTCTTCCAGATTGGCAAGCGGGAATTCCCTGTATTCCTTCGGGTCGATCTGCACGATCACCCAGCTATCTTCACTCAGCCAGCTGGTATTGTCATCCACGAGCTCAAGTGCCTTTTCCCACATGTCTTTGTATTGTGGCGGGGCGATATAGATGTAGTCGAACTGCGCATCTGCACCTTTGGATAACATGGTGAACGCGTCGCCTCTGCGGATGTCGGATTGATCCTTGAAGCCACAATGTTCCACGTTGAAGTGGATCGTTTCGATGGGTTCGCGATGCAGGTCTGTGAAACGCACGAACGCTGCGCCGCGACTCAATGCTTCGATCCCAATTGCGCCTGTGCCACCAAACATATCCCACCAGCGCGAGTCGATCACGTCGCTGGCAAGAATGTTGAACAACGCTTCCTTTACGCGGTCGGTCACCGGGCGTGTCGTGTCGCCAGGAACGGATTTTAGCTTGCGGCCCCTGGCTTTGCCAGAGATGACCCTTAAGCTCATGACCTCACCCCCGACCCGTCTTCTGAAAGGAGAGCAGAGTCTACACTTTTCCGTGCAGCGAGAATATTTCCGTGCGACGCGATGACAGGGACAACACATCCCGTCCCCAGCAGAAACCGTTTCCCGCCAGTCTGCTGGATGGCATCGGCCGCTTCGTTCCGGACTTCGGTCTGATCCCGATATACAAGGGTGTCCTGTCTCATGCCTCCACACATGACCCCGTTAAAAAGGGTCTGCGCTTCGGTGAGTGAGGGATGGGTTTCGCGATCATGCCAGTTAACGATCTGGAACGGAAGTTCACTCGCCAATTCAAAGTGGACTTCCTGTCCATGTAGATGGAGCATATTACACCATAGGTTCTGTGCAGGTTCGATGGTTTCCCTGTCGAAGATCAAGCCAACCAGTTTGTATTCAGCAAAGCTGAGGAATTGCCGTTGCGCGTGCTGGACCGCGTAGAAGATCCCGTCAATGCCTGTAGCGCGTGCGGCTTCAATGAAGAGACGAGTTGTCTCAGCGATGGTTTCGAGTCCCTTCATCACAGAACTGGGGTGGTTGCGCAGGTGTTCCATCAACAGGTCATTGCCCGACAGATTCTTCGCCTGAGCAAGCGGACTGAATATCGTCTGGAGCAGGGGAGTATCCGGGCTGAGGTGGGTGCGCAGGATGCGGAGACATTCCAGTTGTGCGGCGAGATGTTTGGATGTTGGCTCAAGCACGGATAACGCTTCCCAGTCGCGCGGGGTTGAGACGACGCGTTGGGTATAACTTCGCGTTCCTTCGGTGTGCCCGATCCATTCATCCTCCACGCCCCAATCCTTCAGAGAGAAGGATGAGGCAGGCGTGACTTTGACGAGATCAAATTCATAGTTCTGCTGGTACTGCAGATGCGCGTCTGCGAGTGCTTCTGGCGATTGGTCGTCAACCGGAAAGTGACGCCACAATGCAACGGGCGGACGGTCGATGATCTCGCCTTTGATGGCGGCCTGGATTCGTTCACGGTGTGTGGTCATGGGGCTCTCTTGATGATACAGAATAACGCGTTGCCGCGTTTGATTTCGAGGAAGGGGGGAACATCCCTCAAGATCCGGCGGTCTTCATTCGTGCGTGTGTTTACCAAAACATAATCTCCACTTGTCACTTGACCCGCTGCGCCGCGCAGCTGATAAACCTTTATATTGTCATTTGCATAATATTCCGAAATGTAAGCCTCACGGTGAACGTAAAGGCCGATCGGCTCGGCCGTGGAAGCATTGAGTTCTTCAACAGCCTCTTTATAACAGGTGAGCCAGTAATCGGTTTCATAGTTTCGAAATGCATTTTCTGTTCCACCGACAAATGCATTGTAGTAAGTATATTCGTAGGGGTGAAGCCGCGCAATTCCAAATATTCCCGGCAGCAGAATCGCGAATACCATTCCTGCGTATAGCCAGGAAGATGTGATGTGTTCAGATAGGAAGTCAAATGCCAACCCAGTGAAGATAAATACGGGTGGAATGATGAAGAGAAAATGGCGTATGCCATCATACATGGCAGGCCTGCGGATAAGCACGTATGCCAGGAGGAGTAGGAACCAAAGCAGGACAAGCGTAAGTGAAATAATGTTTTGTGTTTTTAGTACAACGTTCCATCGTTGCAAATGGGGAGATTGCTTCGCTTCGCTCGCAACGACATGCAGGTTTTGATTGATCAGTTTCCAGTAACCCGTAAATACACCCATGATAAATAGGATCCAAACTGGTTCTGTGAGAGTTGTGACGAGCATGTGGGGCAGGTATCTGAGCGGCAGTTCGCCGGCGCGATAGACTGCTCCGCCAAACAGGACGGAGAGATTCGTCGGGTTATCAGACATCAAGCGAAACACTTCAATGAAACGCGCGACAGGACTCTCCCATAGGAAGGGCCAGGTAAGGAACATTGCGATAATTGCTACTGTTCCGTACACGAAAAAGGTCAGCCACGGTCCCATTCCAGGATGATAAGTTACAAAGCCACTGGGATGCCTCTTTTGCGAGATGACAAAAACGAAATAAATGAAGACGAGTAATCCAGCCAATGGGCCCAACACGCGGATGGATGTGGTAATTCCCAGAATGACGGCTGGCAGGATGATCGTGAAAAACTTCTTATTGCCTTCGTTCAGCCTGTCCACCATCTCGAATCCGAGACAAACCGACGCGAGAAAAAATGTAAGGAACGGTGGATCTTTCGGATTGATGAACGCATGTCCCCACAGCATGGGCTGCCACGCAAACAGCGCAGACGCGGCGAGCGCGGCGTACGGTTTCATCCAGCGCGTGGATAAGCGATAGAGGAAGTACGCGCCCAGTTGGAAAAAAAGAAAATTGATCAGGTGCCAGGCAGAGGCCTGGTCAAGGCCCAGCGATTCCAAAAGATGGACAGGCCCGCGGGCAAGCAGCAAATAAGCAGGTCCGCGCGTCTTGTGGTCGTCGCCGCTTGCGCCGTAGGAGTTGTCAACGTCGAAGCGACCGCTGAACCATTCCTGCGGCGAATAGGCATAGCCAAGCGAGTTCCCGTAATCATAAAAAAGCGGTTCGTCCCAGGAGAGCCCGTAGTCACGATAAACAAATAAGCCGACAATGATATTGACGGCCAGAAGGATGAAGATCGGTTTTTCGAAAAACTTTTTCAGAAGGGGATTCATAACATTGGGCGGCCGATAGCGTCGAAGGCTTTGATCCCAGCCTGGGCGCTTGGTGTATTTGGATATTCGCTGGCAAAGAGAGTCCAGATCATGCTGTCACTCGGGTTGCCGTATGAGTAGCCCAGATCACGCCGCGTGGCTTCATGACCATATCCAAGCTTGCGCGGCACAGATGCGCTCGCAACATTTTCAACCGAGCAATGGATCTCCATGCGATCCACGTGATAGATCTCAAAGGCAACTTTCGTCAGCGCGGCTGTGGTTTCTGTGACGAAGCCCTGCCGTGTGAAATCCGTGTGGATCCAATAACCAATCTCAAGCGCATTGCCACTCAAACGAGTATGCAGCCCTGTGCCGCCCAGTACGCAGGATTCATCCTGATTCAAGATGCCATACACATAATCCTGGCCGAGGTCAAACTTTCCGCGAAAGCGCCGGGCCAGATCGATCTTTTGATCGATCGTCTGTGGTTCATCGGCTGCCCATGGCATAAATGGGAGCAGATGTTCCTTGCTTACTGCAATCGCTTCCTGCATCTGCCCGGCATCTTCAGGTTGCCAGCAACGTACCACGAGTCGCTTTGTTTCGATGCGATATACCGGGGTAGGTATGTTCAGTCCGCTCATTTTTTCTTTGTTGGTTTCTTTTTCGAATTTGGTGTCTTATTGAATCCGCCAAGCAGCGCAGACAGTTCCTTTTCTTCGCCCAACTGCCCCTTGAAAAAATCATTCATAAATTGTGAACGCCGCAAGCGCAATGCCATCGGCGCCACCACCCGCAGATCGCCCGCCGTCACTTCATCGCGCCCATCCGCGGCAGTGTATGCGCGTGCAGACTCGAACCATGTGATCTCGGCGCGCAGCGAATCGATCCCCATCCTCTGCACTAGTTGGATGGCAGGATTGGCGATCTGATCGGGGAGAACGACTTTGCGGACTCGTTCACGCGCGTTCCTGATCTCGGAGGCTGCCGCTTCCATCTCAGCCGAAAACTGGCCGATCATCTCACGCGGATTCGCAAGATAAGCCTGTACTCTTCGATACGCTTCGAGGCGTTCCTGCGCGTTTTCCAGGCCGCGCACAATGACGCGCAAGCCGAAGCGGTCCAGTATCTGCGGGCGGAGCCTTCCCTCTTCCGGGTTCATCGAGCCGATCAATACGAAGCGCGAGCGATAGTTTGCAACGACAGGGCCGCGTCGCACAGTGTAGGACCCTTGCGCGGCAGCATCGAGAATTGAATCAACAATGTCATCGCCGAGCAGGTTGATCTCGTCAATATAAAGCAGGTTACGATCAGCCTGGGCCAAAATCCCGCGGCGGATGCGCATGCGCTCGTGCAGGGCAGCCCGTTCATCGATGCTGCCCACCACATCGTCCAGACGCGCGTTGAGCGGCAGTTCGATCAGGCGGACCTTGTCAGACGAGGTCAGGGGCTGACCTTCGCCATACTTTTTGGCGCAATCCGGGCAGACTGCATCGATCCCGCCGATCTCTATATCTTCCGGTAGGCATCCATAAAAGCAGCTGCTGCGTTCCACCTGTGGCAATAGATCCAGCAGACTGCGGACAGCGGTTGTCTTGGCTGTGCCGCGCGGACCGACGAGCAATATCCCGCCAATGTTGGGATTGATGAGTCCCAACAGCAGCGCCAGCTTCATCTCTTGCTGACCTACAATGCCTAAAAACGGGAATGGCAATGCCTCGGTGACGCGTCCTTCTTCGGCAGAGAGAGGCGGCAGAGACTTGCCCGCGACGTAATCCACCAGCTCGCGCAGATTGCGAAACGGATTGGGTGACTGGTCTGTGGGTTCGGTTTGGGTGAGGTCGGGTTCAGTCATGGTATCTTTGCGCTCTCGAAGTACAGGCTGCTTTATTTCGTGCCCTTCGACTTCTGCCTCGCTGGGCTTGGCATCCGCTCAGAGCGTACTCATCTATTCTTCAACCTGCGTTCCTGTCGTTCCTCTGCCTTTGCCATTCGGCGTTCTTCATCTTCGGTTTCAACTTTTAAAGGTGGCACGGATGTCGGCCTGCCATCATCGTCCAGGGCAACATACACAAGATAGGCTGTGTTGGTATACGTCTGTTCACCTGTGATGGGGTTTTCTGCGATCACATGTACTTCTGCTTCCATGGAGGTTCGCCCGGCATAGCTCACCTCAGCGCTGAGGATGATCAGGTCACCAATGCGGATGGGCTGGCGGAAAACCATCGAGTCTATTGCCACGGTCACAACCTTGCGCTGTGCGTGGCGCATGCAAGCCAGTGCTCCGGCTTCATCCACGAGTTTCATGATCCAACCTCCATGCACGTTGCCGAGCAAATTGGCATGTTCGGGGTGCATTAACTGCGAGAGGGTAACACGCGAGGCACGGATCGGTTTGGGTGTGTCGGTTTGTGTCATGAAAATGGTCTTTGTGCTATGAGTTTACCATGCCAATAATGAAGTTTGAGTCCAGGAGTGAGTGTGCCTGTGCCTGTCGCAAATCGACTAATCCAGGTCGTTGCGGTATTCGCCGGTATCCACTGTATGCAGGCGTTCAGGTTCCTCAACCAGGATGTCTACAAGACTCTGGCTAAGATCACCCATCAACGGGGCCAGGGGAGTGGTTGCAGGGATGGTCATCCGCCCCTGAAACGGATGTACTTTAATACGGGGCTGGGTTGCATCATCGGACCGTTTGCGTACGATTCGCGGGTCGTTCGTCAGAAACCCCACATAACTCCCAATGACGGAAAACACTTCGCGTTGTGGTGTGACCACACCTATCCATTCCCCGCTTCTGTTGAAGAGGTATGGAAAGGCGAGGAAAACGTCCACCTCGCCGCGCGAGGAGTAGATTGGAATAATTCGATGCAGGTTTTCAGACATGGATTCTCCCTGAGTCAGTGCGCCAGCGGTGCACCTATTCCATATGGGGTGCATGCCCAGCGCGATCTTTCTACTCTATATCATTATACGTCCAATAGCGGTTGATGAAGAAGTTCCAGATCAAGACCACCCCGATGGCAAATGCAAGTGTGGCGTTTTTGGCAAGCAGCTCCGCAGTTCGAGACGAGATGTGTGCCACGCGTTCAAAGGCTAAGGCCATCGGGGGTTCAACATAATGAAGGATTGGGATGCGAAAGGCAATGCCGACCGCATTTACGAGGAAGAACATGCCCAGTTGGTGAAGGAAATGCCTGGAGCGCGAATCAGGATAGGTCCAATATCGATTCAAGGTGAAATTGCTGATCACAGCGCAAATAAATGAAAGGCTTCCTGCATACACCAGTCGCAAATTAAACCAGTGGCTAAGCAAATTCATCACACCAAAATCGATTAATGCTCCGAGTGCTCCGACGGTGGCAAACTTCAAAAACCGGACGCGTTCCTTACTTGCTGCCAGGATCATTCAAGCCCTAACTCCTTCTTGAAATAGGGAATGGTCTTGCGGATGCCTTCATCAAGGGTAATCGTTGGTTCCCACTTCAAAATCTCGCGGGCACGGGTAATGTCGGGGCGGCGTTGTTGCGGGTCTCGAACACTGCGCGCTTCCTTTATAAAAGTGATGCCTGCCGGGTTGCCTGTGATGCGGTTGATTGTCTCTGCAAATTGCAGGATGGTCATTTCATGCTGGTTGCCGATGTTGACCGGCATGTGTTCAGAAGAGTAGAGCAGTCTGACAATCCCTTCCACCAGATCATCAACATAGCAGAAGGAACGTGTCTGCCCGCCATCGCCATACACGGTGAGAGGCTGACCCAATAGTGCCTGCTTCAACAGATTTGGCAGTGCACGGCCATCCTGTAAATCCATGCGCGGACCATAGGTATTGAAAATGCGCACAATACGCGTGTCCACCTTGTGGAAACGGTGGTACGCCATGGTCAGAGATTCGGCGAAGCGCTTGGCTTCATCATATACCGCGCGCTCACCGGTGGGATCCACATTGCCGGCATAATCCTCCGATTGAGGATGCACAAGCGGGTCACCGTAGATCTCGCTGGTGGAGGCAAGCAGGAAGCGGGCGTTGTTGGCGCGCGCCACGCCGAGACAGTTATGAGTTCCCAGCGCGCCGGCTTTCATGGTTTGAATGGGCAGGTTGAAATACCCGGATGGAGATGCCGGGTTGGGACTTGCAGGCGAAGCAAAATGCAGGATGGCATCCACTTTGCCGCGCACCAAGATGTAATTCGATACATCATGCCTGTGGAATGAAAATTTTTCATTCCCCATCAGGTGGGCAATATTTTCACTATTGCCCGTGACAAAATTATCCAGTCCTATGACCTCATGTCCCTCTGAAAGAAGACGGTCCGAGAGATGTGAGCCGAGAAAGCCGGCAGCTCCAGTGATTAAAATTCGCATTAGTAGTGTTCCTCTCAAATTAGTTTATGTCATTGCGGGCCGCTTTTTGGCGAAGCAATCTTTTCAAGCAGTAGGGCTTGCTGTGTGGGGGCCGGCTTCAATACAGCCTTGAAAAATTCGGCTTCCTTGACCAGCGCCCTCCTTGCCATGCCGTTTTATTTCCAATCGATCCTTGTGACAAGCCCATCGCCTGTCACCTGATATGCCTGGCCGTCACCACTATCCACCAGCCAGAGATTTCCCTGGTAAATGACGACGATGAAATCGCCAGACTGTCCTTCAATGGATTCGGGCGCCCAAGCGGGAGTCTGGGGCTCGAGGCCGGGCGCATCCGTTGCAGGAAAGATTGTGCGGCGGTTCGACCCATCCCTGTCCATGATGACGACGCGGTAGCGGCTTGTCTCACTTTGCTCGGGGAAGATGGCTTCGAGAAACGCCACCTGATACTGCCGTTCACGCGAGCTCGATTGTAAAGCCGACGCAGTGGGATACGCAAACATGCCGCTGTTTTCAGCAAGCTTTACGGTCGTCTCTGTTGTAAAGGAGGTGGCGTTGATATCAAAGAACGGCGAGTCTTCTTCGCTGACCAGGCTTGGCGGCGGGGCATGCGAGATGTAATATAGAGTTTTGCTGTCCGGGCCCCAGGCAATGGAGGGCAGCCATGCCCAGTCGCTGTGCGTATTAAGCGGGGTGATATCCAGGAGAGGTTTGAGATACTTGCCATCTATGTCAACGAGACCGATGCCATCCGGTCGCGCATAGGCGAGGCGTCCATCGGGGGCAAAGGCAAAGGTCATGCCCCACCAGCCATACACACCACCACTGCTTGCATCCAGGATCTTTCTCTTTTCTCCAGTGCTGATGCTGTAACGGGACAAATCGTTGTTGGCCTGCCAGCCTGGCGCGGTAGTGCGCGGCTCAACCGTCGAATACGCGATCGAATTTGTGCCCGGTATCCAATCGGCAAAGTGGACGATATTGGCAAGACCTGTGCTGAAGGGTTTGCCGCCATCGGTGCGGACAGCCCAAAGCGTATTGATCTCCTGACCGGCGGGCTTTGTTGATTTACGCGTGAAGATCAAATAGCTGCCATTCGGCGAAAGCTTAAAGATCCGTCCGTCGAGATCGCCGGTGGTGACCAGCGCGCTGCGGTTGGCCGTGGATGTGTCAATGATCCAGGCGTTGCCGCCCGCGAGATAGGCCAATGTACCGGGCACAGGCAATGGCGCAAAAGAGGACTGCGCGCCGACCATTACGATCTCCGGCAGGGCCTCCTGCAATATCACCGACTTGACAATGGATTTGCTGATCTCCAGATCACCTTCAACGACGCGGCGATAGGTCAACTCCTCTTTGCCGTTCACCCCGGCTTGCACAAGTCGTGTCTCACCTTCAGGCAGCGATTCATTACGCACCACCTGTCTCTCAAATGGGATGATCTGTTCTTCCGTCTCAAAAATTTCTTGCACGCGGGTGAGACTGATCGAGTCGCCGTCGTTTAACACCGTGTAGGGAGGCGGTTCGATGCGGTCAAGATCGCCCACATTGATTCCAGCCGATTGAAGAGCCCGTGTCACGGTGCTGCCTGATGGCAGAGTGACATTGCGAGACACATCATCTACCGTGATGTTGATGGTGATATCCTCCCCTGTTACCTGTGGAGAACTACAACTCGTCAGCAGGGTGAGTGCGAGTAGAACGGCAGGCAGGAGTCGGGCGGGAAGGATGATGCGGTGCATAAGTCTGATGGTGGTGCCTGGTCTGAAGTCTCCGCTTAGCGCGTGAAGTATTGTATAATCCGTCCGCTATCGGATACGGCCGGTGATGGTCATGATCCCATTTGCGATTGCAATGGTTTC
This sequence comes from Chloroflexota bacterium, assembly GCA_039932795.1. GTDB lineage: Bacteria > Chloroflexota > Anaerolineae > Anaerolineales > Villigracilaceae > Defluviilinea. The sequence continues at coordinate 1,179 of JBDTPH010000132.1, read as the reverse complement.
AATGCGCAGTCCCGTTGCAACAGGACCAAGCGAACCCATGTATGCCTCTTTAACCATGGCAGTGATCGTGTCTTTGATGCCTTCGGGTGCAGGCAGGGGACCAAAATCTGCCGAGACGATTTCAATCACTGGCTCGCCGTTCGCATCCACACCAACGCTCACGATAACGCCGATGTTGGCAGTGAACATGCCCTGTTTCGATTTGCCGTAGATCTGTATTTGACCATCACGCAGATAGACCTGCGGATCGGTGATGAGCGGCTGGTTGTCCTGCTGTAGTTGCGGATCACTTTGCAATCGGGCCGCGATGAAGGATGTGAGCTGCGGTTCCGTGATATTCAATGTGATGGTGCCGGTCTGGGCACCCTCTTCAAATGCCCTTTGGATCTCGTCCTGGATGCTCTGCATTGCTTGCGTGGAAACAGGCACCGTCGGCAAGGTTGAGTAATCGGGTCCACCTACAAAGACATTACAGGCAAGCGATGCAAGGATAAGGCTCAATACGAATATTGCTAAGACTGACTTTTTTGGTTCCATTTTTCCAGTTTTTCTCTCTTCAATTTCATTCAGTTTTGAATCACAGCGGAGCAATTATAGCATGAGCGACTCTCAACCTTCCTCAGAGCAAAATACCGAAACCGAATTGCCACTTTCGGTAAAACTTGAGGCATTGCTGTTCGTTGCGGCCGAACCGGTGACAAATGGGCAACTGGCAGCCGCACTGGATGTGTCCGCGTCAGTAGTGGAGCGTGCACTCAACGAACTGGACGCTTCCTTATCAAGTCGCGGTCTGCAACTGCAGCGACATGCGGGGCGCGTGCAATTGACCACCGCGCCGCAACTCGCCGAGCTGGTCGAGCATTTCCTCGGTCTCGAAGCGACAAGCCACCTCAGCCGCGCCGCCCTCGAGACGCTGGCGATCATCGCCTACCAGCAGCCTGTCACGCGGCCGCAAATCGACTCCATTCGTGGTGTGAACAGCGACAGCATGATGAAAAGCCTCCTGAACAAGGGTCTCATCCTTGAATCAGGCCGCGCCGATGGGCCGGGCCGCCCGATCCTGTATTCCACCACGCCTGAATTCCTGCAGCATTTCGGGCTGAACTCGATCCTTGAGATGCCTCCTCTGGCCGGGCCCGAGGAGGAAGAGACTCACGACGAGATGTTGAAGGGATAAAC
>JBDTPH010000131.1:0-3842 GCA_039932795.1 Chloroflexota bacterium | reverse complement strand
AATATGACAGAAAAAATTAATCTTGTTCCGCCGCGCTCATCTGTAGAGATACACCTGCCTGATGGGCGTGTTTTGTCTGGCCCACGCGGCGCGAGAGTGGAGGATTTTCTTTCCACCCTGGAATATGATGCCCGGGTGGTTGCGGCGATCATTAATGGTGATTTGCGTGAGCTGACCTATCCCATCGATATGGATTCACGCGTCGCGCCCGTTACCATGTCCATGCCTGATGGGGCACGTATTTACCGCCGTTCGCTGACCTTTCTGCTTGAGATGGCATTCACTGATCTTTTCCCCGATGCTGATCTCTTTGTGGACCATGCAGTCGCATCCGGGGGCTATTACTGCGAGGTGGCGGGACGCAGCCCGCTATCTGGGTCTGAACTTGAGTCGTTGAAGGTCCACATGCGCGAGCTGGTTGAATCCGATCAGCCCTTCGTACGCAAGGAAGTCCCCTTATCGGAGGCGATCGATTACTTCCGTGCCCGCCGTTATCACGATAAAGTCAGCTTGTTGAAGTATCGTAGAAAAAGTTATCTAACACTCTACCAGCTTGGTGAACGTTTGGCATACCACCATGGTTATATGGTTCCTTCCACAGGTTATTTAAGTTTGTTCGATCTCGTTCATGTGGATGGTGGATTCACCTTACGTTATCCCCGCCGGCACAAACCAAATGAACTTTTGCCCATGCCTGACTATCCAAAGTTGTTGGAAACATTCCTGCAATACGGGGACTGGCTGGCGAAGCTGGGTATTGAACATGTGGGTTCATTGAATGATGCCATAGAGAATGGACGCAGCGACCAGATCGTTTTGGTTTCGGAGGCGTTTCATGAGAACCATCTGGCGCGCATTGCCAATCAGATCGCAGATCAACTCGAACATTTGCGCATCATTCTGATAGCGGGTCCATCATCAGCCGGCAAGACCACAACGTCACGCCGCCTCACGGTTCAACTGCTTGCATTGGGTATCTCGCCCTTCCCTCTTGAACTCGATAATTATTTTCTTGACCGCGAGAAGACCCCCCTGGATGAAGATGGCAAGCCCGACTTTGAATCAATTGATGCGCTGGATATCGCGCTTCTGGCCGATCACTTGCCGCGCCTGGTCAGGGGCGAGGACGTTCAACTGCCACGCTACAACTTCAAGACCGGAATGAGGGAAATGGGGGATGTGATCCGCCTGCGGGATGGACAGCCGATCATCCTCGAAGGGATTCACGGGATGGACCCGCGACTCATCCCAGCCAGCATCAGCGGCGAAGCATTTCGGATCTACGTTTCGGCTCTGACTCAGTTGAACCTGGATCGCCACAACCGCGTTTCCACCACTGACACACGTCTCATCCGCCGCATTGTGCGTGACGCACGTGAGCGCGGCTATACCGCTGCCCAGACCATTGACCGCTGGGAATCCGTGCGACGCGGTGAGAAGCGGCATATCTTCCCCTTTCAGGAAAATGCAGATGTGATGTTCAATTCTGCGCTGGCCTATGAACTCGCCGCACTCAAACCCTTTGCTGAACCGCTGTTGCGACAAGTGCCGCACGGCACACCGGAGTTCATTGAGGCAAAACGCCTGCTGGCATTCCTGGAATGGTTCCTGCCATTGGATATCACGTTCGTCCCGCAGACTTCGATTGTGCGTGAATTTTTGGGTGGTTCGATATTGAAGAACTTTACGATTTGGAAGGAAAGAGAGCCAGTGAAGTGACCTAGGGCAAGGTGGGGACTTTGAAGATCAAGCCCACCACATAACCTGCCAGCGCGCTAACTGTCCCAATGACAGCCATTTGAAGCCCGCTTCGAAGTGGTTTGCCAATGGTTACTCGTGCCTTATAAGCGCCGACAATGAACAGGGTCAGGGCGGCGACCACGATCGCGATCCAGATGCTTGAGCCCACGTCCCAGAAAAAGAACGGGAACAGGGGGATGATGGAGCCGGCCAGCGCGGAGAAACCCACGATTAGGGCTGATCTGAATGCATTGGATTTTTCGGGGGGCGTCATCTGAAATTCTTCAGACATCATGACGTTGACCCAGACGTCCGGGTTCGATGTAATAACCCCCACGATATTTTCAAGTGTTTCCCCATCAAAGCCTTTTTTGCGATAGATATCGCGTATCTCTTCGATCTCCACATCAGGGGCAAGATGGATGTGGCGGTATTCGCGTTCCCTTTCGCTGAGATAAAGATCATCGTCCGCCATCGTGGATGTATAGGCAACCGCGCCCATCGAAATGGATTCCGCGAATGTTGCCGCCATGCCGGCCGCAATAACAATTCGGGCATCCTGTGTCGCCGCGGCAACTCCCAGGATGACGCCCAGAACGTTTACCAATCCGTCCTGGCCGCCAAGGATTATGTCAGATAAACGCGATTCGTGGCGGTGTGGATCATGGTGGTCGTGCAGGCGGACCTGCTCAATAAGTTTGTTCTTGGCAACGTGAGTATGTGTGTATGACATGTCTAACACTTTCCAACTGTCAAACAGTTATCGGTCCAGGAATATATCTTCCATCGAAAGTTCATCTTCGGCGGGTTCAAGATGGGTGAATACCGTGACTACACCACCCAACGAGGCGCGGATATCCGACTCGAAATCCTCTGCAACATGATGAGCGTCGTGCACGGTCCACTCGCCGGGCACAAGCATATGGACGGAAACAAAACGGCGCGCAGCCGCCTGTCTCGTGCGCATGGCATGGAAACTGACTCCCTTTTCAAGATACCTGGTCATAACCTGCTCGATCAACTGTTGTTCGTTCCCGGGCAACGCTGCATCCATGAGTCCCGCAACTGAACGGCGGACAAGCTGGATGCCGGTCCAAATGATGTTCAGCGCGACGGCAATCGCCAGGAGAGGGTCCAGAATGCTCCAGCCTGTAAAGCCTGCCACCGCAACGCCGCTGATCACTCCAGCGGATGTCCAAACATCGGTCATGAGATGACGCGCATCCGCTTCCAGGCTGATGGATTGGCGCTTTCTCCCGGCCTCCAGCAAAATTCGGGCAATAACAAAATTGATGACCGATGCTGCGATCGAAACGCCCAGCCCTATTCCAAGCTTCTCAAGTTCCTGCGGATGCATTAATCGCTGAATGGCAGTGCTTAAAATCCCGATTGCTGCGCCCAGGATAAGAATCCCCTCCGTGACGCTGGCAAAGTATTCCGCTTTACTATGCCCGTAGACATGGTCGTCATCCGCCGGGCGGGCAGCGATGGTCAGCATGATCAACGCCATAACTGCCCCCGCCAGGTTGACCAGCGATTCGATCGCGTCCGATAAAAGGCCCACCGATCCCGTTAAATAATACGCAGCTGTCTTGAGCGTAATGGTCGCGATTGCCGCGCCAATCGAAAGCCACGCGAAGCGCGTCAGCGAAGCTCGGTTTTGCATGAGGTCTTTATGCTCAGTCCGTTTATGAGACATATAGTACATGATACATGTTTGATGATTACTTGAGAATAGACGAAAGTCATGCTTTAAACCAACAGAGGCATGGGACTAACCCCATCCTCTTTGATTCTGTTTAACCTTAATTGGTTGACTCTTGGTCATGTCATGCTCCCGAAGGACATCGGGACGATGTGAGCGAGGCGAAGCATCTCTACGACTGAAAACCGAGACCCTTCGCTACGCTCACACCGTTCGTGCCGCGAGCACGTCGGTGCGAGACGGCATCGTCCCGACACCTGCACCCACCGTGATTTGCTATGGTTTGCTCACGCAAACCAAAAATCATGCGGTGTGTCCTTCGGGAGGGTGACAATCTATAAGGTAATTTCAGTAAGTCACAGGTTTGTCATTCTGAGGAGCCAGCGTTTTCCTGGCG
>JBDTPH010000130.1:0-6984 GCA_039932795.1 Chloroflexota bacterium | reverse complement strand
GTATACAACACACAAAATCACATTTGGAAATGATAAATATCCCTCGTCGCTATTTGGTATTCCTTTCGGGTAGATTTTTCCGGAATATGTTCATGCTATACTTGTGAAAAATTGTGCGGAGGGATCATCCATGACGTCCAGTGAGCAACATCAGGAACTGCTTCGAAAGTACGCAGAAGCGATTGTCAAAGTTGGCTTGAATATACGAGCCGGTCAGCGTCTTATCATCACGAATGCCACTGCACGAGGCGTCCCACCCGCGGGGCGGGAACTCGTGCATGCGGTGACAAAAGCCGCCTACGCCGCGGGCGCGCGTTTCGTCGATGTGATTTGGGGTGATGAGGAAATGCTTCGCATCCGTTTGCAGAACGCACCAGCCGATTCGTTCAACGAATATCCCAAATGGCATATCGCTGGCATCACGGATATGATCGCGAATGGTGATGCACTGCTGTCCATTTATGCGAACGACCCGGATGTGTATGCAGGCCTGGATTCAGAACGTGTCGGTGCCATGCAGAAGTCTCATCTGGAGAATTATCAGGAAGTCGGGATCCCCGTCAGTCGCAACGCGATCAACTGGTGTGTAGTCGCTTCCGGGGCGCCTGCCTGGGCAAAAAAGATCTTCCCCAGTCTGGCACCGGAGCAGGCGCAGGAAAAATTGTGGCAGGCGATCTTTGAAACCACGCGTGCCACCCAGCCCGACCCTGTTGCCGCCTGGCAGGAGCACATCAAGAATTTACGCAAACGGGGGGGTTTTATGCAGGCGAAGAAATATTCCGCCCTGCACTATACATCTGAAAATACTGATTTCACCCTCGGCCTGCCGCGCGGACACAAATGGATCAGCGCACAGTCCCTGGCTGAAAACGGAGTGGTGTTCACCGCCAACATGCCGACCGAGGAAATATTCACATTACCCGATCGCCATCGCGCCGATGGGACGGTTTCGGCGACCTTCCCTCTCAGTTACGGGGGAAGCCTGATCGAGGATTTCAGCGTGACATTTGAAAACGGAAAGATCGTCAAGGTCAACGCCAAGAAAAACGAAGCGATCCTGCAAAAGCTGATCAACACCGACGAAGGCTCCACGCGTCTCGGAGAAGCTGCGCTCGTCCCTGCCAGTTCCCCCATCGCGCAGCGCGGACATCTCTTCTACAACACGCTCTTCGATGAGAACGCATCCTGCCACATCGCCATCGGACGCGCCTACCGCTTCACACTCACGGGCGGCGAGGAACTGGACGATGAGGAATTCAACGCCGCTGGAGGCAACACCAGCCTCAACCACGTCGACTTCATGATCGGCTCCCCCCACATGGACATCGATGGCATTACAGAAGAGGGTACACGTGAACCCGTTATGCGCCAGGGCGAATGGGCATTTGACGTGTAATCTGAAAATGCTTTATCTACATCTCACCAGACACCTGGTGAGATTTTTTATTTGGACAATCAATGGTTGAATTTTGCTTTGCATGTTGCTATACTGAGTATGTCATTTCCGTCCTACTTTCAGGAGGTAAAGATGAACGAACAGGAATTTTCGCAGGCACTTCAAAAGTACGCTGACGTAGTTGTCCGTGTAGGTTTGAACCTGCGTGCCGGACAGAGGCTACTCATCGAGGCTGGTATTTTCGATTATCCACTGGTCAGACTTGTCACGGCAAGGGCCTATCAGGCAGGCGCCCGATATGTGGATGTGATATGGGAGGATCAGGAGATCACACATGTCCATCTCAATAATGCGTCCCAGGACGCACTCCAAGAGATACCGAACTGGCTGCCGAATGCTGCCCTTGAATATCTTGAAAACGGCGATGCCTATCTCGGGATCGCATCACGAGACCCGGATCTGTTTTCGGATGTTGACCCTGCAAGAGTTGCCACGTATCGGACTGCACTTATGAGGAAGTTCGAAAAGGTATCAGATATGATCATGCGCGATGCGATCAATTGGAGCATTGTATCCAGCCCCACCCGGGAATGGGCATCGAAGATCTTCCCGGATGTGACAAAGGAACAGGCAGTCGAACAGCTTTGGGAGGCAATCTTTCAGACTTGTCGCGTCGATCAGCCAGACCCTGTCGCCGCATGGAAGACGCACATCGTCGATCTAAAGAAGCACAGTGAATGGCTGAACGCAAAACGCTACGCCGCACTCCATTACAAAGCTCCCGGCACTGACCTCACTGTGGGTCTTCCCGCGAAGCATCTCTGGCTGGCTGCACAAATGAAAGCTGAAAATGGGATCGAATTCACTGCAAACATGCCCACAGAGGAAGTGTTCACCATGCCGCACAAGGACCAGGTAAACGGCACAGTCAGCGCATCACGTCCCTTTGTAATCATGGGCCGCATCGTGGAAGACTTTACGCTCACCTTCGAGAACGGCAGGATTACAAACATCACCGCAAAAAAAGGCGAGGATACTTTGCGCAAGTTGATCGAAACAGATGAAGGTTCAAGAAGCATCGGCGAAGTGGCGTTGGTCCCCAACAGTTCACCGATCAGCCAAAGGGGACACCTGTTTTATAACACCTTATTTGACGAAAATGCCGCCTCACACATTGCGATCGGGAGAGCGTACCGATTCACCATGAACGGTGGCAACGAAATGAGCGAGGAGGAGTTTCAAGCCAACGGTGGCAATTTTAGCCTTACCCATAATGACTTCATGATCGGCTCGGACGGGATGGACATCGATGGTATCTCCGATGATGGCAACCATGAACCTGTGATGCGCGCCGGCGAATGGGCATTTGACGTGTAGCCTTGCGCACTACCACAAGCGGAATGTAAGCACTGAGAAAAGAGTCTCTGATGAGGCTCTTTTTATTGATGGAACAGAAGTTATACTTCTCCGCACCCAAGGAAACCATGCGCGCTACAAAGAGAATTGCTTCCCTTACACGAGTATAATTTCAGCATGCCAGAAAACATTCCCCTTCCCATCGAACTGGATGATCTGCTTGCAGCAGAATATCAGTACATTGCCCAGACAGCCAACCAGGCAAACGAAGACCGTGCCCGCGTATCTTCTTTTTATTTGATCGCGGTTGGGTCTCTGCTTGCCGCGTTGTTCGGCACACAGCTCTTTAATTCCAACTCCCGCTCACCAGAAATCAGCATCATATTCGGCGGATTATTTACCCTGCTGACCCTGCTTGGCTTATCCACCATTATGCAGTTGGCACGTTTGCGTGCTGCGTGGCATGAGTCCATGCTGGCGATGAATCAGATCAAGGATTTCATGATCAGCCAGAACAGCGAACTCAGCCGGGCCTTTCGTTGGAAGACAGACACACTCCCCTCCAGGTATAAAATGAACAGTGTCTCCTACTATCAGGCCGTGGAAGTGGCACTGATCGCTGGGTTGATGTTTGGCACAGCGATCTTTTTTGTGCAACACGCTGTCGTAAAAGACAACATAAACATCATACATTGGATGATCTCGATCCTCTCCGGCATATTGATTTTTCTCCTTCAACTCCAGATCTATAAACGATCATTGAGATAACATGCCACGTGACTACAACAAACAGGCTCCAACGGCTTTTCAACGCAGGCCGCACCTTGCCCGTGACCAGGAGTGGATCCGTGCCTTCCTGACTGAGGCGAGAGTCGGGCATATCGCAACTGCGCTGGATAACCAGCCTTTTCTGAACCCAACCACCTTCTGGTTTGATGAACAGGAGCATCAGATCACTTTTCATTCCAACGTTGCGGGGAGAATGCGCTCAAATATCGAGAGCAATCCAAAGGTCAGCCTGGAAGCAAGCGAATTGGGAAAGCTGCTGCCGTCGAATGTGGCGCTGGAGTTCTCCCTCCAATATCGCAGCGTTATCGTTTTTGGCAGCGCGAGGATCGTCACAGATCCCGATGAAGCGCGTCGTCTGCTGTATGGTCTGATTCGTAAATATTTTCCAGCCATGGCCGCAGGCAGGGAATATCGCGAGATCACAGATAAGGAGCTGCGCGCCACATCTGTGTATTCGTTCAAAATCGAAGCATGGAGTGGCAAGGAGAACTGGCAGGAACGCGCCGATCAGTCGGATGAATGGCCCGCGCTCGATGAAAGCTGGTTTCGATAAAACAGCAGAGGCAACTTAAAGGGGCTTCAACCGTAGAGTAGATGAAAATATTTCCGGGATCTGGAGGATCACATGTCTGAAAAAGTGCATACTGAAGAGTTCCGCGTGGACGGCGAAAAGCTGATCACCAGGATCAAGGAGTTGATCCATGAGGGAAATATCCGCCGCATCAGCATCAAGGATAAGGAAGGTAAAACGGTGATGGAAATCCCCGTAACTTTCGGTGTTGTGGGCGTGTTACTCGCTCCACAACTGGCCGCGATCGGGGCCATTGCTGCTCTGCTCACCGAAGCGACCGTGGTGGTTGAAAAAGCAGAAAGTAGTTAAACAGCTTTAACTTGGATATCTACACAGCAATCTATTTTCTAGCCATTGTTATCGAAACGACCATTCGTGCGCCGCTGAATAAAAAGCGTAAAGTCGAGAAGATGAGCGAACGCCGTTTCACAGGTCAGGAAAAGACTCTGCTTGGCTTGCTCTTTAGCGGAATGATGGCGATTCCGATCGTCTATGCCGCGTCAGACTGGCTGGATTTCGCCAATTACACCCTGCCTGCCTGGGCGGGATGGCTCGACGTGGTGCTGATCGCGGCTGCGGTCTTCGTCTTCTGGCGCGCTCATGCAGACCTGGGACTCAACTGGTCACCCACGCTTGAGATCCGGGAGAAGCACGAATTGATCAGGCGTGGTATTTACGGTGTGATCCGTCACCCCATGTTCGCGTCACAATGGCTGTGGGTTATCGCCCAACCGCTGTTGCTCCAAAACTGGATCGCAGGTTTTCTCAACCTACTGATCTTTATCCCATTCTATTTTCTGCGCATCAAAGCAGAGGAAGAGATGATGCTGGATTCATTTGGCATTCAGTACCAGGAATATATGAAAACGATAGGCGGGGTCCTGCCAAAGATATGACAGGCAAAGAGCCAGCGAATGCCGGCTCTTTTTGATTATTTTTTTACCACTCCCAGCCCCATTCCATCTGGAAGGGAGAATTTCGCCCCCTCATATTTTAGTCCATGGTAGGGGTCATTCCTGATCAGGAGGGGACCATCCAGATCGGCATAATCACAAAGCGGAGCCAGGTGCGCGGCGGCGGTCACTCCAACCGACGACTCCACCATGCAGCTCAGCATGATCTGCATATCATGCGCCCGCGCGCTATGGATCATTCGCAGGGCTTCGCGAATACCTTCGCTCTTCATAGTCTTGACCACAACACCGTCAATTGCACCGGCCAGTTTGGCAACATCGTGAGATGTTTTGGCTGTTTCATCGGCAAAAATGGGAATATCCACTTTCGCAGCACGCAGCTTTTCCTTTAGCCAGAAAAAACCTTCCACGTCATCCACGGCAAGTGGCTGCTCGATGAATTCCAGATCATAATCAGCGAGCCGCGGAATGATGTCCAGCGCCCGTTCACGACTCCAGCCCGCATTCGCGTCGACACGTAGTCTGGCATCTGTCGCCTGGCGAATCGAGGCAACGATCTCTTGATCCTTCCCGCTTCCCAATTTGACCTTGAGTATGGGATATCCGCAAGCCTTTGCCTGTTCCGCCATCACTTCGGGCTCGTCCATACCGATGGTGAAGGATGTAAGCGGCAGGTTATTTGGATTCAAACCGAACAATTTATACAAAGGCTGCCCCAGTTTTTTTCCCCAGAGATCATGTAAAGCCTCATCAATTGCGCAGCGTGCTGCACGCGAACCAGCGGGTCTCTTCGCCAACACTGCATCCATATCGAAGGGGTCCTTGCCCAAATCAGGCACAGATTTCAGGTATTCGATAATTCCATTTTGTGTCTCGCCATAATACGGAACAGCCGCCGCCTCCCCCACCCCATCATCCAGATGGACCAGCACGTTATAACGCTGGTCGCTTGCGCCATGTGCAACGCGAAATGTTGTTTTGAGATCAAGTGTGATCGGTTCCCAGTGTAGTTTCATGATTTCCTCTTCAAAAAATCCAATACCTTCTCAACCCATTCCTGTTCACGTTCCTTATGGACGTTATGTCCTGTATTTTCAGGGATCCACAGTTCCGCGCCTGGAATATTCTTCGCAATGTACTGTGCATGCTGATCCGGCGCGTTGACCGTATCATTCGCGCCCATGATGACGAGGGTTGGCCTTGCCACGCGCATAAGTTCAAATGGCGCGTAATTTGGCTCCGAGATGATCTCCTTCATGGTGAGCCACAACAGCTCGCGCCAGTATCCCGGTCCATTCGTTTCCTCGTGCAGGGCAATCATTTCATCCCGCCACTCTGGAGCTTCACGCGCCACACGGTCAGGATCAAAAACGAGCGGTTCGCGCTCGATCAAATAGCGGGTCACATAGGCGTTCGCCGCCTGTGGAATACAGGTTTGGACAACTTCGGGATGTTCCAGTAGCGTCACCAGCGCCACATTCCCGCCATTACTGTGACCTATGATATGGGCACGCTCATAACCCATGGCACGCACGAACGCGGCCACATCATCCGCCATTTCCTTGAAGGAGTAGCTCAGGCGCGGGTTATTCGACCTGCCGTGTCCGCGGCAATCGGGCGTAAAAACCTTGTACTGCCTTGCAAACGCAGGGGCAACGGAATCCCAGTCGGTGTGGCTGTCAATTGTCGAACCGTGGACCAGCACAATGGGCGTGTGATCCGTCATGAGCGAAGTCGAACGATCCGCCCCATAAGATTGATAGTAAATAGTTGCGTCGTTGATGGCAATATAGGGCATGTATTAATCTTACCGCTGGTTTCAAAATCCACCAAGCCTTCCCATCCCGGGGAGTGTCTAATTTCGTGGGTTTAGCCACACCGTTCGTGCCGCGAGCATGCACGTCGGTGCGAGACGGCAGAGCCCACCGAGACTTTTGAGTTTTTCTCAGAGAACTCTG
>JBDTPH010000129.1:0-20352 GCA_039932795.1 Chloroflexota bacterium | reverse complement strand
TATGCTTTTCGCTGTAATGGCAATCCTCGTGCTGGTAGTCTCTGCCTGCGCGCCTGCCACTGCAGCGCCAACCGAGGCGCCCATGACCAAAGCGCCCACTGAAATGGCCACTGAGGCACCCACCGAAGCCGCTCCCACTGAAGCACCAATGGATGAAATCGGCTCCGCTGAACACCCCATCAAAGTGTTGTTCGTCCCATCGGTTGATGCAAATGTCATCGTCACTGGCGGCGAGATCATGGCTGCTGCTCTCAATGAAGCAACAGGCCTGACCTTCGAGGTGAGTGTCCCAACATCGTACGCGGCCACCATCGAAGAGATGTGTGCCTCCCCCACAGACACCATGGCATTCATCCCAGCCTTCGGGTATGTTCTTGCCAATGATCTGTGTGGTGTGGATGTTGCGTTCAAAGCTGTTCGCCGCGGCTGGGGCGTCTACTGGACCATGATCGTCGTGGGTCGCGATAGCGATATCCAGACCATCGAAGATCTGGCAGGCAAAAGGTGGGCGTACCCCGATGCTGGTTCGACTTCCGGGTACCTGGTTCCGTCCGTGCAGCTCAAGGAAGCCGGCATTACCCCAGGTGAGACACTCGAAGCAGGTGGTCACCCTGAGTCAATTCGTGCCGTGTACAATGGTGAAGCGGACTTCGCGACCGCCTTCTATAGCCCCTGGGCCGCCCCTGAAGGAACCGAAGCATGGGATATCGGAGATGATCCCGAAGTTCCTGTGGACGTCAGCACCTGTGGTCTCAATGACGATGGAAGCCAGTTGCTGTGCGAAGGCTACCGTGTGCTCGATGCTCGTGCCAACATCCGTGAAGAGTTTCCCGATGTTGTACAGAAGGTCCGCATTCTGACCCTCTCGCCGGAAATCCCTAACGACACACTGTCCTTCTCGCCTGAATTCCCCGCGGAAATACGTGCTCAGATCGAAGAGGCTCTGTCCGCCTTCGCTGAGACCGAAGCCTGGGGTACCTCCATCGGCAGTGAAGACTTTTATGGCTGGTCTGGTCTTGAGCCTGCCACTGATGCAGATTACGATTTTGTCCGCAAGTTGGTTGTTGAATCTGGAACAAGCATTGAGTCGCTCAAATAAATCAGTTCACGGGTACTATATTTCGGGCAGGGAGAGTTCTCCCTGCCCGAAATTATCCTTATAAGAATTCATTTTCTTTTTATAATCGAGGGGCAAGAGCAGAATGGCGGCGACAAACGCCATATTCCATTGATAACGAGAATAAACTATGCTGCAGGTAAAAAACCTCACAAAAATATATGACGGCGGTGTGAAAGCATTGGATAATGTTTCCTTTGAAGTACCCAAAGGACAGTTCCTGGCGGTGATCGGTTTGAGCGGGTCGGGTAAGTCCACACTATTGCGATGTATTAACCGTCTCATTGACCCCACCGCAGGGCAGATCATCTGGGACGGAGAGGATATCACCGCTGCCTCTCCGGAAGAGATGCGCCGCATCCGCCGTCGGATCGGTATGGTTTTCCAGCATTTCAATCTCGTGCATCGTTCAAAGGTGATCACCAACGTTTTGGCAGGCAGGTTGGGTTATGTGAACCCGGCGTGGAGCCTGTTCAACCGTTTTCCAAAAGAGGATATGGAAAAAGCGATTAAACAACTTGAGCGCGTGGGCATTGCAGATAAGGCTGATCAGCGCGCCGACGAATTAAGCGGTGGTCAGCAGCAACGTGTGGGCATCGCACGCGCGCTGATGCAGGATCCAAACATGATCCTGGCTGATGAACCGGTTGCCAGCCTCGACCCGGTCCTCGCTCACAGCATTATGAAACATCTGGAAGAGATCAACAAGAACGATGGTGTAACTGTGTTGTGCAGCCTGCACTTCCTGGATCTCGTCCACCGTTATGCAGACCGTGTGATCGCACTTAATGAAGGCAAAGTGGTCTTTGAAGGTTTGCCCAAAGAGATCGATGATCAGAAATTCAAGGATATTTACGGCCGTGATGCCGAGCGGGTGGGTTAAGCCATGCAAAACAAAAAAGCATCTCCATGGAGATCCCTGCAGGTTGGATTGACCGTCCTTCTTGTACTACTCATATTCGCCTACGGCTTTGAAATCACGGATATTGATCTTGAACAGCTTCGCAGCGAACAACGACAGCAAAGCCTCCAGCGCGTAACACGCGCCCTCGCCCGACCTGATATCTTCGAGTTTGAGAAGGAAGAACAAAGGGCCACAGCGGCGGTGTATGTGACATGCCCTGCTGATGGCACTACACCTGCGCTTCCTTCACTGGACGCATCCGTCCCATATGCTATTGTCACTCCAACCTGTGCCGAACCCGGCGAAACAGTTACTGTGGAGGGTTTCAATTTCTTCCCCAATGCAAATGGGCCTGTGCGTTTTGTTCCGGGCAATGATCCCACGAACGTGGTTGAACTTGGCAACGACACTGCACAAACCGATGCAGACGGACATTTCGTAACAACTACCATCCTCCCCAAGCGCCCCAGTGAAGACGTGCAATTTATCCGCGCCACGATGCGGCGGAACGTGGGTGTGCCACGATTTACCGAAACTGCCAAAATCACCTGGGAAAAGATCGTTGAGACCGTTTTTCTTGCCTTACTTGCTACCACACTGGGTACATTGCTTGCCATTCCACTGAGCTTTATTGCCGCGCGCAACTTGATGAGGCCAGTGCGCAGCCCTCTTGCAAGCATGGCTTTTTCACTATTGGGGTGGCCAATCGGTATTGCAATTGGGTATCTGGTTGTGAGTCAGATTGGGGAAATCTCTGCATCCCTCACAAATAGCATCCCTGTCAACCTTGCCAGTGTCATTATTGCTCCGCTTATTTCCTGGTTTGTTTTCCGTTGGGCAATGCCGCCGGAAGAACTAGCAGTCCCCAGTCCTGCTCTGCGTGTTGCACGCTTGTTTGCCCTGCTCCTGGCTGTGTTGGTCGGATTATTCTGGCTTTTTCAACTGGCTCAACTGATTACCAATAGTACCCTGGCGATCAGGCCTGCACTTGGCCGCGCCGGCTTTCTGGCAACCTTCCTGTTTCAGGTCAGTGACATCCTGCGCGTGATCACGCCCGCGTTGGGTGCTCTTGCCAGCGGGGGTGTACTGAGTAGTTTCCTTGCACGGATTGGGCAGCGGGTCACAGAGAAAGGCTCGAGAGCCAGCGTTAAAATTATTAATATAGTTCTTTCGGTTGCTGCAGGTGCAACCATCTTTGGGTTGCTGGGCCTGCTTATCGCATGGCTGTACCAGATCGATCGCCCGTTTTACACCACCTGGGGACCAATCCTCACGGGTTCTGTTCTTGGCTTGATCCTCGCAATTTTCACCAGAGCAAAGGAGACCCTGCCCGTTGGTCTGGTGATTTACACTATTACGCGCACCCTGCTCAATACTCTTCGCTCTGTGGAAGCCGTTATCATGGCTATTGTGTTCGTCATCGCAGTTGGGATCGGGCCGTTCGCGGGCGTACTGGCGCTTGGCCTGCACACGATTGTGAGTCTGGCCAAACTTTACTCGGAACAGGTCGAAAGCATCATGGCAGGACCGCTGGAAGCCATACAAGCTACCGGCGCCAATCGCCTGCAAACGATTATCTATGCTGTTATTCCTCAAATCGTTCCACCGTACATCTCCTACACCATGTACCGCTGGGATATCAACGTGCGTATGTCTACGATCATCGGTATCGTAGGTGGTGGCGGTATAGGCTTCGTACTGATCCAAAATATTAATCTCCTGAACTATCGTGCTGCGAGCGCGCAGATGATCGCGATCGCCATCGTTGTTTCGATGATGGACTATGTTAGTTCGGTGATGCGCGAGAAGTATGTGTAAGCCTGGGCTACTCTCCACATGAATCAAAAAGAGACCTGACATTTCATCAGGTCTCTTTTTGATGGGCGTTCAGCCTGGTATGGAACTGTTTATCGAACTGAACGTGTTGCCGATCTTGGGCCCAAGCAGACGTACGACAACAATCACAACCATGGCGACGAGTACGAGAATAATCGCGTACTCGACAAGCCCCTGTCCTTTTTCATTAAGGGCAAATAACATAAAAATATTCCTTTCAAAAAAACTATCCTTGTTGCTGAGTACCTCCTCAGATCTATACTTGATTTTTCCATAACAGCCCTGAATTTGCAATACCCAAATTGCCAAATAAGATAAATAAGAAGCCCCATCTCTCGACAGGGCTTCTCGTTGCTCGTGAGAGCAGGTTACGGCAGGGAGCTATTGATGGTGCTGAATGTGTTGCCGACCTTGGGTCCAAGCAAACGCATAACGGCAATGACGACAATGGCGACGAGAGCAAGAATGATCGCGTACTCGACTAGACCCTGGCCTTTTTCCTTTGGTGCAAATAACATGGTATTATTTCCTTTCTAAAAAATGGTTTGCCTGAGGATCACCCTCAGAGCTATATATAGTATATACATTTTCAACAAAATTTCAAGCCGACAAAGCTAATTTGATTTACAGGATTGTTAGCCAATCCTGACCTTTTCAGCGCTGTTTTCTGCTTACAGGCTAAAAAATGGAAGATTCTGTCTCTCGACAAAACCTTTCTGTTGCTCGTGAGAGCAGGTTACGGCAGGGAGCTATTGATGGTGCTGAATGTGTTGCCGATCTTGGGTCCAAGCAAACGCATGACATCAATGACAACAATGGCGATAAGAGCGAGAATGATCGCGTACTCAACGAGCCCCTGACCTTTTTCCTTTGGCGCAAATAACATCAGAATATCCCTTTCTCTAAAATGGTTTCCATCCTGAGGAACACCCTCAGTCTGAGTAACATGCCGTTTTGTGTTTATTAATGTTACAGCTTTTATATCTCCCCAAATTCATTGGATAATAAGGGCAGTTTCCCGTAAAATATCGCCTATGCTAAAACGGATCCTTAAATTTATATGGCGTCTCTTTCTCTTCCTCGGGGCACTGGGGTTACTCGGGGTGATCCTGCCGCGGCTGGTTACTTCCATATATTCCCTGAACCGCATCTATCAGAAGGAAAATGCTCCAGCCGAACGGCTTGCAATTGTATTCGGGGCCGGGTTAAGGCGTGATGGAACACCGACCGCGGTTCTACGCGATCGGGTGGAGACCGCGGCCAGTCTCTACTTTAATGGAAAAGTGGAAAAACTTCTCATGAGCGGAGACAACAGCCTCGAGTTCTATAACGAACCTGGAGCCATGCGGGAATACGCCCTGTCACTGGGAGTGCCAGACACAGCGATCGCCATGGATTTTGGCGGGCGGCGCACCTATGACACCTGCTATCGGGCGAAGGTCATTTTCGGTGTGGATGAAGCCCTGCTGGTCACCCAGAAGTTCCATCTGCCGCGCGCTCTGTTCCTGTGCAACGCGCTGGGATTAAATGCCCATGGCGTGGAGGCAAATAACAACCGCTACCGGAAGGGTTCACTCCTGATCTGGAACATTCGGGAACAGATGGCTACCGTGACCGCTTTCATGGACGTATATGTGAACAATCCTTTGCCCGTGCTGGGTGATCCTGAGCCCCTGTTTGTGGATTAGGTCTCATATCTATGCGCTGTTTGCCTCCGTTATTCTGAAAAAGGCGACCATATTTAGGGTGTTCAGGTTTCGATAATCCTCCGTCCAGACAAGGTATTTGTGGATAAGTCGCGATTATCTGTGGATAAGTACCAGTAGGTGTGGAGAAGTCGGTCGTTTAGGCAAATACCCCATTGAGATATACCCCCATATATGGACAGGGTGTTGCGAATCCTCCAAAATATGGATTGGGTGGGAATACACACCTCCCTGTGGATAACTCTGTGGATGAGCTCTCCCGATTCTCTCCACAGGGGGATGTCGCTCCATTAACGGGAACAGGCACAACCTGCGGGAGGCATGAGCGGCGTATCGTCCACATATGAGGGTTTTTAAGATCCATCCACATATCCACAGGCTCTACTACTATTACGATTCCAATATATTATTTAATGACTGGTATGGATTAACTCTTGAATTCAACACCTATATCCGTTACAATGAATCAAGTAGACAACTACATAATAGAGAGGATTCTGCTGGGAGGCTCATCATGGATATCATAAAGGTTTCTGCCAACTCCCGTACGTCTGCAGTTGCCGGTGCGATCGCAGGCGTAGTCCGTGAACATAAGAGGGCGGAAGTGCAGGCGATTGGGGCTGGAGCGGTCAACCAGGCGGTAAAGGCCCTGGTACTGGCGGTGGGATATCTGCGGGGCGACGGGATTGATGTGGTCTGCGTCCCTGAATTTGTAGATATCACCATAGAGGATAAAGTGCGGACTGCCATCAAGCTGGTGATCGAACCCGTTCAAAAGTGACGGTGCCCAGCCGCGTGAGGGGGTTTATAATTCGATTGGGCTGACGTGAACCCATCCGTTTCCCATCTTTATGAAACAATCGAAAAGACTCTGGCGCACACTATTGTTCTTCGTTTTACTTGCCGCATTATGCGGAAGTTTTGCGTTTCCGATAGGCAACCTGCCGGTAAATGCAGCTCCAGTTTATCAGCTTGCTCCTGCCTGCAATTCGATGATCGCTCAATGGACATTTGATCCAACTCCTGCGTCTACAACTGCACCAGCACCAAGCACGGCGAATCTTGCAGCCAGCGCATTGGCGAGCGGCGTGGGTGCGGTAGGATTTCAAACTTCAGGGTCACATTCTGGCAATGCTTGGAAGGGAAACTTGTGGTCACAAGATTCCAGTCCCACTGCTTATTTTGAATTTGATGTCAGCACGGTCGGATATTCGGGCATTTTGATAAGCTTCTGGACATCACGCACCGATACCGGACCTCAAAATGTCTCTGTCCAATACAGTACGAATGGTACTACTTTTACTCAATTCGATATTTACACAATCAACACATCGGTAACGCAAACTGCTATTGATCTTTCCTCAATTACAGATTTAGATGACAACGCTAATGTAAAATTCCGAATCTATGGAATTAATGCTAATGGTGGTCCTGGAAATCTGCGCATCGATGATGTAACCTTCACCGGATGTCCTGTGGTGATTATTGATAGCGTTCTGCCAAATCCAACTAATGCCGGAACTACGATTACCTGGCACTCTCTTTTGAATAGCAACTATGAATTGCGTCTGGCAGGTAGTGACTGCACGAATGGCACTGTAGTTGATTCTGGATATTACACAACCAGCCCAGCTACAGTTTCCTTTTCGATAATTGCAAGTGCACTTGCAGAAGGGGTAAATACAATCCGTATGTGCATAATTGATGCTGCAGCCCATACTCATTTTGCCGTTAATTCGGTTACAAAAGATACTACTGCTCCGACCGTAACGATTAATCAAGCGACCGGTCAGGCAGATCCGACTAATGCACTTCCAATCAATTTCACCGTTATATTTTCCGACGCAATAGACCCAAGTAGTTTTACAGTGAGTGATATAACACAGACTGGAACTGCAACAGGAATTACATGGACTGTCATAGATTCAGGGGATCACATGAACTTTATTCTGCGTGCCACGGCAGTTACAGGTGCTGGGACATTAATAGCATCAATTCCGGCTGGCGCAGTAGCGGACCTGGCTGGTAGTACTAATCCGGCCAGTACAAGCACTGAAAACACGGTCACTTATGCTCCAGTAGCACCTCTTACGGTTATTATCAACGAAGTCGCTTGGGCAGGGACATCTTCAAGTACTTCAAATGATGAGTGGATTGAACTATATAATCCAAGCTCTTCAGATGTAAATATAACAGGATGGCAACTGTATGGGGATGATAATACTGTGAATAAGGTGGGCAGCCCGAGTATTACTCTTTCAGGTACGATCCCGGCTCGCGAGTATTTCTTATTGGAACGAGATGAACTAGCCACTGATGTTGCTGCAAATCAGTTGTACACCGCTGGCGATCTGCTAAACACTGGTGAACGACTCTATTTGAAGGATTCGTCCGGGAACATCATTGATACTGCAAATCTTGACGGTGGTGCATGGCCTGCCGGGACTGCGGCGTCTACAGCCATCACTACTCCTGCTTATGCCAGCATGGAAAGGGTTGGAACTTCAAACCAGTGGGTCACCTACGCAGGAACAGTACCTGTCGCCCATGACCGCAATGGTGGCGATATTAAAGGTACGCCAGGCAAAGCTAACTGGATAAGCACTACAACGATCACTACCATCATCTCTGATGCGCCAGATCCTTCGCTTGTAAATGGAAATGTCGTGGTTAGTGTCACTGTACTTGGTGGCACATCTACACCGACTGGAACAGTAGCCATTACGGGGGCAAATACAAATTGCACAATTACGCTTGTCAATGGGGCAGGAAGCTGTACGGTGAGATTTACATCGGCCGGTACGAAAACGCTTACTGCTACTTATAGCGGCGATGTGTCGCACCCTGTTAGCAGTGATACAGAGACTCACCAGGTCTCAAACACTACACTGCCTCCACCTACCCGTGTGGTCACACCTCTGCCCCCGCCTGCGCTGGTTGTCATCAATGAATTTGTGCCGCGCCCCGGGCATGACTGGAATCTCGACGGCGTTGTCAATGTGGAGGATGAATATGTTGAGCTGCTCAACCATGGGGTAGTGGATGTGAATCTGGGCGGCTACAGCCTGGATGATGAAGTCAATATCGGCTCGGCTCCATATCGCCTTCCCGCAGTGGTGATTCGGCCCGGCGAACGGATTGTCTTCTATGGCAGTGAAACGGGACTGCTGCTCGGCGATGGCGGCGACGGGGTGCGCCTGTTGAAGCCCAACGGTCAGTTAATGGATGCCTACAACTATTTCATTGTTGGATATCCCGATCAATCCTACTGCCGTCTGCCCGATAACGGCGGCGCGGACGATTGGAACAAGAATTGTTTTCCCACGCCCGGGTTGCAAAATTCATTAGGCGGCACCATCTCTCCGCCGCGTGGCGGCGCCGTAGAGTTGTTCTGTCCCATTGCAGATACACTCCCCGACGAATTTGCCTGGGCGGAGTGTGAGCCCTATGGACACAACATCTGGCGTGCCGCATTTTGGGATAGAACAGGCTGGTATGATGAGCAGTACCTGCCGGAAACCAATGGCAAATGGCCTGTCTTTGCAGACTAAACAAAAGGCGACTCACTTGCGAGTCGCCTTTTTTCTTATTAATCCTCTGCAGCTCTCGCCACTTCCGCCGCATCAAAAACAACCTCCTCCGTGCCGGTCAGCTTGTCCTCCACTTTTTGCATGATCAAGCGCAGGTGACCCGGGCGTGAAACAAAATCCAGGTCGTCGGCAGGCACAGCCAGGATCGGGCAGAGCGTGAAGTTGTCGATCCATGTCTCGTAGAGATTGTTCAAGCCGTTCAGGTACTCGGGGCTGATGGTCTGCTCGTAGTCGCGTCCGCGGTGCGAAATGCGGTTCATCAGCGTGGGAACGGAGGCCCGCAGATAGATGACCAGGTCCGGGGGCGGCAGAAAGCTCATGGTCGTTTCGTAGATGTCGCGATAGGTCTGGTAGTCGCGCTTTTGGATGTGTCCCTGCAGGTATAAATTTCGGGCAAAGATCTCTGCGTCCTCATACACACTGCGGTCCTGCACCACCGAGGTGGGGTGTTGCGACAGTTTGTAATGCGCGCGCAGGCGGTGCGCCAGGAAAAAAACCTGTGAATGAAATGACCAGGCATCCATGTCCCTGTAAAAATCAGCGAGGTAGGGGTTTTCGGTCACCGGCTCATAGAAGGGTTCCCAGTCCATGCGCACGCACAGCAGTTCCACCAGGGTGGATTTTCCAACGCCAATGTTGCCAGCCACTGCCACAAACTTCTTCATATATCCTCCATAAAATCAGAGCGGCCAATTTCTGGCCGCCCGTGTTTTCCTACTGTGGGATTTCTCCAGCGAGTTCCTTGTCTATCACTTGTTTGAAAACGTCGAGCGGTTGCGCCCCCACGATGGCAAGCCCGTTGATAAAGAACGTTGGGGTCGAGCGTACCCCCAGATTTACTGCGAAATCACTATCCGCCTCAATGGCAGCCTTGTATTTGTGTTCCGTCATGCAGCTCTCAAAGGAGTTCATGTTCAGGTTCAAATCCTGCGCATATTGCGAGTAGACGCTGTTCCCCAGGCTGTCACTGCTGAAAAGTTTCTCGTGATAGGGCCAGAAGGCATCCTGTTCATTGGCGCACATCGCAGCTTCAGCAGCTCCGAACGCATCCGGGTGAATGGATGTGAGAGGCAGGTGTCGATAGACCATTTTGATCTGGCCCGGGTATGCGGCAAGCAGCGATTCATAGACCTCATCATGCCAGCGGCGGCAGAATGGACACTGGTAATCGCTAAATTCCACGATCGTGATGGGCGCATCCGCGGGGCCGAGTGACGGGAACCCATCAGAGGGGATATCATAGCGGATGAACTGAGGCTCCTGCGTCACCGGCGCTTCAGCAATTTCACCCGAAGGCTGGCCCGCTGTCTGCGCAGTCTGTGCGCTTTCCGCACCCCTGCCGGTGGTTCCAAACCCCCACACCACATAGCCGACCAGTACACCTACCGCGAAGGCGAGCACGGTCAGCACTGCATACAAATGACTGCGCTTGAATGTGACGGTATCCTGCTCCTGCGGTTCCATGACAGCAGGCTCGTCGAGAAACTCAGGCTCGATCACAGGTTCTTCCATTTCTTCCATTTTCCTGGTTCTTGTTGGCATGTTTGGCATTATAACATGCTGGGTTGGAGGCCCTGTTTGCTACTTTTGTAGCGGGCAGGCGTATGGTATTACGAAGCTCTCATACTGGGCGAATGCAATCAAACTGTTTGTGGAGAAAAAATGACAACCGATACAAAACATCATACCCCTTGGTATCTCTGGCCCTTTGCAGCGATCTGGAAACTACTGGCGGTCATTGTTGAAATGACGGGCAGACTCGTGGCCATGATCCTTGGCATTGTGCTTATGATCGTTGGCGTGCTCATCAGTCTGACGATCATCGGCGCGATCGTGGGAGTGCCCCTGGCGATCGTCGGCCTGCTGTTATTTATTAAAGGAATCTTTTAGCAATGCAGTCGAGGATGGTAGCATTCCATCCTCGACTGCATTGTTTATATTTCAGGCTGGATCCTGCGCCTAAATAACGGCAGCAGGATTCGGTCGCGTAAGGAGGCGAGTTTCCTTCGCACCACCGGTATGCGGAAGATCAACAGGATGACAACAACCACTCCATAGATCAGCGGGAGGATAATCTCGCCCTGCAGGCGGAAGAAATCCCCTTTTTTGCCCCAGGCATAATGCAACACGGCGAGCGGCGCGATCAGATAGATCATCTGGTGCAGGCGCTTCCAGTTTTTCTTCAGCCGCACCTTCCAGATATCGAATGATGTAAACGCAAGCGGTATCAACATCAGGAAGGCGATGGCGCCGACCACTATATATGGCTTCTCGAAAATGGTTTGAATGATCAGGCTCCAGGCCAGCCCATAATCGAGATCAACGAATATCAACACGTGAATGCTTGCATAGAGGAACGCATATAAGCCAAGCGCGCGGCGCCGTTTGAGGAGCTCAGACCATTTGAAGAGGGTATTGAGCGGGGTACATGCCAGTGAAAGGACAAGCAATGTGATGGCGTGCCGGCCTGTACGCTGTTCCAGCTCCTGGATGGGGTTGGCTGATACATTTCCCGTGAAAAAATCGAACAAAATATGAACGAGAGCAGACCATGCATACATATGCATGGCAATTTGAAGAGGGGTATGGCGTTTGAAGAATGATTTCATATTGCTGCTCTGGGCGGCGTCCTCGTCGCCGGGGACCGCGGCGGAAGCACTAATAATTCACATCCAGGTCCATGCCCTCGTAGAGAGATGTAACCTGATCTGCGTACCCGTTGAACATCAGAGTCTCACGGCGCTGCAATTCACCGATGCGTCGTTCCGATGCCTGAGACCAGCGCGGGTGCGAACGGGTGGGATTCACATTGGAATAAAAGCCGTATTCGTTCGGACCGATCATGCTCCATAACGTTTTGGGCTGTTCAGCAACCAACTCTATTTTGACAATGGATTTGATGGATTTGAACCCGTACTTCCACGGGACGACGAGTCGTATCGGCGCGCCACTTGGATTCGGCATGGGCTGACCGTACAGACCGGTTGCAAGTATCGTCAGGTCATGCATGGCTTCATCGAGCCGTAATCCTTCCTGATAGGGCCACGGGTAAAACGGGCTGTTCTGCCCGGGCATTTCCTCAGGACGAAGGACCGTTTCAAAGCGCACAAACTTCGCATCAGAAGTGGGTTCCACCTCCTTCAACAGACTCGATAGGGTGAATCCCGTCCACGGGATGACCATGCTCCACGCTTCGACACAGCGTAACCGATATATCCGTTCCTCCTGTGTGAATTTGCCTAGCAGGTCTTCGATGCCATAGGTCTTCGGGTTATTCACCAGCCCAGATACTTCCACAGTCCACGGGTTTGGATTGAATTTCTGCGCCAGTCTGGCAACGCCTTCCTTATCGGTGGTGAATTCGTAGAAGTTATTGTAGTTGGTAATATCTTCGAATGAATTCGCGGGATCGCCCAACTCATCCGCTTTCGCGGGAAAGACAGGCGCTTCACCTTCAGGGACGGCTGTTCCCGTTGCCTCAGGAGCGCACGCGGCAAGCAGAGCGGAGCCTGTGACGATGCCCGCGGCTTTCAGAAAATCGCGCCTTGAAAGGTATTGCGAATACGGGGTGATCTCCGATGATTTTACCGGGATGGATTTGTATTTGGTGTTCATAATTTCCTCTACTCTGAATAAGCCTCTTGCAATAATACCTTGATGTTTTCTTCTGTCTCTTTATATCTTCCTTCACCGATATGCACATAACGAATGTGCCCCTGCTTATCGATCAAATACAATGCAGGCCAGTACTGATTCTTATAAGCCTGCCAGGTTGTTCCGCTGTTATCCTGGGCAACTGGATACTCGATCTCATAGCGCCCAATTGCATCCTTCAAGTTATCAAGGTCTTCTTCAAACGAAAATTCGGGATAATGATTCCCAATGATGACAAGACCCTGATCCTTGTACCTGCTGTGCCATTCCCTCAACGAGGGAATTACGTGCTGGCAGTTAATTCAGCCAAACGTCCACATTTCCACGATGACCACTTTGCCGCGCAGGTCTGCGAGTCGCAGCGGAGAGTCAACATTCAGCCAGGTATCGTTCGTCAGTTCGGGAGCAGGTCCAAGGTCCGGAAGTGAAGCGGGTTCTGTTTGTTGAATGCCCTCCGGCCGGGATGAGCATCCAAAAAGAACGAGGGTGAGCAATCCAAGGATAAGACGTTTCATGGCTGGCCTCTTGACGGCTCCATTCTAAAGAAACTTCCTTACGAAAGGATTACGTAATGATGAATATACGCTAAGGATTTGTCAGCGTATATCTGATTATGGAATATAAAAAGTGAATTGTGTGCCCTTGCCTGTTTCACTTTCCACACGGATATCGCCCCCATGTGCCCGTACGATGCCGCGCGCGATGGAAAGTCCCAGCCCTGCGCCGCCCAAGCCGCGGTTGCGCGATTTTTCTCCGCGGTAGAAACGCTCGAAGATGTGCGGGATATCGCGCGCCTGGATGCCTTCGCCTGTGTCGCGCACTGTCACCTCCACGCCCTGGCTTGTTCGCCACGCATGGACGGTGATCTCACCTCCAGCCTGTGTATGCCGCAGCGCGTTGCTGATGAGGTTGTTGAGCACGCGCCCGATTGCCTGTGTATCCATGAAGACGGGGTCAACATCGGGTTCCACACGTCCATCCAGTTTGACGCTTTCGCGGTAGGCAAGCTCGGAAAAACTTTCGAGCGTATCTGAAACAAGATCGTTGAGCGACGACTGTGCACGGCTCAATGGAAAGCCACCTGCGTCCAACTGCGATATCTGGAATAGGTCATCCATCAAGGCGGAGAGCGACATTACATCGCGTTGTGCAGTATGAAGATAGCGCTTCACCATTTCAGGTTCATCCACTACCCCATCTGATAATGCCTCAAGGATGGCGCGCATGGATGCCAGCGGTGTCTGCAGGTCGTGGCTTGCCCATGCCACCAGGTCGCGGCGCAGGTTTTCAAGTTCGCGTTGTTTCTGGTCTGCGGCTTGCAGCTGTTCCGCCATTTGGTTGAACGAAACCGAGAGAGCGCTGAGCTCATCGCGCCCGCTGACGGGCACGCGAGTTTGCAAATCGCCTCTTGCCAGTTTTTCCGCGGCGCTCTTCAGGGAAAGGATCCGTTCGGTCACGGTGCTGGAAAAAAAGTAACCCAGGATCATGGCGATGCCGCCTGCGAATACCAGCAGAACAATCGCCAGTAAAAGATCGTGTTCACTGGCGAACATCATCTCTGCAGAGAACCAGACATTAAAAAAGGTAAGGATGCTGGCCAGTGCATATCCGCCGAGTAACGTCCAGCGCAGGGTTGGCGAAGCATTGATCCATCCGAAGCGGTATGCGGCATAGCCTGCCAGCGCGGACACAAATGCTGTGATGCCCAGAAATAAAGCCATCAACGCCAGTTCGTCCGATGGCGGCGACATTAATAGCTTGAAGATGACAAGTGAGAAGGCAAGGATGATAACGATGCCAAGTACCAGCCGGGCAGGCATGGAGATTTGAGAAGTAAGAGTTTTCATACTGTTTTTTTCGTCCTGAGCGGAGCAGCACAGATTTTTTACTGCGAAGTCGAAGGACAGCGCTTCGTCTGCAATCCTCAAGGAGCACTCGTCACTCCGCTCAGCGCGAATGCTACATCATGGTTCGAATTTATAGCCAACGCCCCAGACGGTAAGCAGGCGTGTGGGATGGGATGGGTCAGATTCCAGTTTTTCGCGCAGCCGCCGTACATGGACGGTCACTGTACCGGGGTCAATATATTGTGCTCCGCCCCAGACCCGCTCGAGCAGTTGTTCGCGTGTGAAGACCTGTTTGGGATGCTGCGCCAGAAGATAGAGCATGTCGAACTCCTTGGCGGTGAGTTCGACTTCGGTTTCCTGCACTTTTACGACGCGACTCAAAGGATCAATGCTCAATCCATCAAAGGACACGGCCTGCTCAGACTCGGCCTCTGCCTGCTCCCGCCCAAGACGCCTCATCACAGCCCGCACGCGGCTTACCAATTCCTGCGGACTGAACGGCTTGACCACGTAATCGTCCGCTCCCATTTCGAGCCCGGTAATGCGGTCCATCTCTTCGCGGCGCGCCGTCAGCATGATGATCGGCACATTGGAACGATCGCGCAGCCAGCGGGTGAGTGAAAGACCGTCCACTTCCGGGAGCATTAAATCCAGGATCACGAAGTCTGGGTTTTGCCTTTGAAAGATGTTCATTGCCTGTCTGCCATCTGAGGCGATCTGAACACTGTAGCCGGCGCGTTTGAGATACAGGCTCACCACCTCTGCGATGCTGGCCTCATCTTCCACCACCAGGATGAGAGTTTCGTTCATAGTTTGAATCATACCCCATTGGGATGCAGGATGGTGTGACTGTTCAGAAATTCGTAAGATTTCTATTCCCCCGCTGCATTGTTCAAGTCACCAGGGTTTCGCGTTGTGCTTCGAGCTGATTATAGGTAAGGATGTGATCGCGCCCCGCATTTTTTGCCGCGTACATGGCACGGTCTGCCGCCCGCAAAATGGATTCACGGTCATCGCCGTTTGAAGGGAAACAGGCGATACCCATCGAAATGGTAATTGCCAGGTGATTGAGCCCATACGGGATCTGAAGAGAGTTGAGGAGGATGCGCAGATCCTGTGCACGCTGGTATGCAGTCTCTATGGCAATATTCGGCATGACCACTACAAACTCTTCTCCTCCAAATCGGCAGGTAAAGTCGCCGCGCCGGTTGCGCGTGGAGAGGGCATTTGCCAGCGTCTTCAGGATGATATCACCAGCCTCATGACCATAGGTGTCGTTGACTTTTTTGAAATGGTCAATGTCCATCATGATGACACATACGGGATAATCCTCCCGAGTGGCACGTGCCAATTCACGATCGAGCGTTTCGTCGAGGTAGCGGCGATTGAAAAGATCAGTGAGCGGATCGCGGATGGCTTGTGAACGCAGTTTGCTCTGCAACAAGCCGATCTCGATCAATTGCGATTGCAGGCGGTCGTTGGCGTGGCGCAGCTTCTTCTCGTTCTGCTTACGGTCCGTCACATCACGGAAAACCATCAGCCTCCCATTCAGGTGCTGGTAATTGTCATACAACGGTGTCATGCGCAGGTCCAGATAGCGAAACGGACTGTTGGGGGTACGTAATTCGGTGGAAGTTTGTTCTCCACTAATCACCAGCTCTGTTTGGCCCATCCAGACGTCCAGGGCTTCAGACGCAGGTTTGCCCAAAAGGGATGCAGGCTTGTGGCCCAATATGTGTTCCATCGCGGGGTTAATATCCACAATATAGTTCTGCATATCGAGCACGAGCACGCCGTCACTCATGCTCTCGATGAGACGACTGCGTGCTACAGGAATGATATCCATAAATCGATTGCGGATGACCGAATAGGTGAAAAAGATGCCTGAAAGTCCGAAAGTGATAGGGGTCCAATCGAATTGATCGGGCTTTATGAAATATTCGCTGTACAAGCTCACACCCCAGGGGAATAACGATGCAAGCAGGATGATGCGATATTGATTTTTTAGCAATGGGCTTGAGCGTGCCATTCCATATATAAGCACCGTCAGACCAGCCACAATTACCATATATGAATACGCTACATTTACCTCATACCAGGGTCCAGGCATGCCTTCAAGCGCTGATAGATTGACTGTTTCAGGTGCAGCAATGGACTGAGTTACAAGATTGTGATAGGAATTCGTCCAAACCATGATCAATATAATGATGGGCTCAACGGCAAGAGCAAACAGCAGATGGCTGCCAAACCAGCCTTCATGATTCGTGTAACTTAATGCAAAAATCAGGAATAGAGTAGGAACAGCGACTACACCGATGTAGATAATATTCGGCAATAGTATTTTTACACCCATAGGGAGGGGCAGCAATTCCAGGGCATAGAAGCCTGACCAGACCGTCATCGAAAGCAATAGCAGACTTAATGAAAAAGAACCTGGCGCTGTACGCCGCCAGGCGATAATGGATGCAGTCAATGTAAGCAGGGCAGAAATCAACAGGTAAACAGTATGGAGAGGTAAATGTGCTAGCATATATTTCCCGGACCTTCAAACTGATTGTAGTACGTCTGTCCTGGGAACCGGCTTGCAGGGGATTAACAACTTTTTAAGGATCATGAAGCAAAAAGGCGCTTCGATTTCGAAGCGCCTTTTTGCTCATGCTTCCAGCCACGCCCCTAGCGGCACCATGATCCTAGTCGTTTCCAAACGATTCAAGCGCGGCATCCAGACTTTCATACATGGGCATATTCTGCAGGAAACCGGTGACCCCGAGGACGTTATAGATCTGTGGAGGCGCATTACACAGCTTGAGGTGCGCAACTTTAAAATGATCCTCCTTGGGTGTGAAGATCTGATACACCTTCTGAAGAGCGCGCATCCCCGCACTCGTGAGCGTATCGAGGTCGCTCATATCTATGAGAAGATAGCGCGCTCCGCCATCGTGCGCTACACGGGAGGATTCAAGTAGTTGTTCCTCGCTTTGTGCATCCAGCCAGCCGCGCAGGTGGAAGACCGTTACTGGCATATCGGCTTGTATTTCTTCGGATGAAATTTTCAGGTCGCTATTCATCATTTACTCCTCACTTTTGATAAGCGCATTGATACCTTAATCATAACACGCACATATCGTGGAAGTTTTCAGGAAAGTTTGGTTCTCTGGGAATCGCCGTGATGCTCGGCTGGATTGACAAATCCAGCCGCCAGATTCGGCGCAAATGCCAGTGTATTTCCTGCATGTACGGGATTTGGCAATCCCTCGTTAGCCGAATCACGGCGATTCCCAATGAGCCGAAAGTTTCACGTATTCAGCACCTACATAGCCGCGTTTGCCATTAGGTTCGCGCACATAGATCCATTGATTCGTTTTGCCCACCTTCTTTTTGGCTTTGCCTGCAGGCTCCACCACAGTTAGTTTTGTGCCGGCCTTGAGGACCATCACCAGGCTACCGCCTTTCGATGGCGTTTTTCGCAGGCGAAGTCCGCTTGTGCCCACGGCTTCAGAGACCACGAGAGTCAAATTCTTATCCTGAGGTGGTTCTGTTGGCGCGGGTGTGGATGGCGTATTGGGCGTTGGGATTGGAGTGGACGCCGGTACTTCAGGTGTGGATACAGGCGCTTCATCCGCAGGGATTGGCACAGGGACTGGGGCTGGTTCCGTTACTGGAACGGGAGCGGCCGCTGCCACTTTTTCCAGATACCAGGCTGCGGCAAAACCTTCTCTGCCACCAGGTTCGCGCACTCGTACCCATTGGTTGATGCCGCCCAACTTCGAAGATCCATCCGATTCGAGTAGGAGTAGCTGCGTTCCCGCGGGGACAGATGCAACCACATTTGCCATGCTGGAGGTGTCAATGCTCGAGCGGATGTTCAAGCCCCAGGTGACAGAGTCCTGAACTCTGGCGTAGACTCCGTTGGTTGGCGCGGGGGTCGTTGTTGTCGGAGAGGATGGCGTTGCTATCGGTCCGCCTGATCCGTAGGCTTCGTAGAGGATGACGTGAGAGATGGCGCGCTTGAGAACATTGCCGCGCGCGTAGCGCTTCATCAGTAGATCTTCCTTTGTGATATCAGGCTGATAGGGCCAGGGATCGAGCATGAGGTAATCGTCGCCCTTCTTGCCGTAGATCACCACCCAATGCGTTTGAATACCGGGCGCGTTATTCGCATCCACCTGTACAATGGCGGGCTGACCTGCAGCGATGGCCGCGTCGATCTGCGCGAGCGGTGCATCACTGGTGGAGCAGGGAATATATGCCTTCAGCGTCACGTTGGGGTAGATCTGGCTGACCGCACCCCAACGAATGCCAGCGCTGGCAAAACCCTGTGCATCCCTCAGTTTTTTGTTGAGAGTTTTGGGGGTTTCTGCATACCCATGCCCACTGAGAAGCATGGCAACACTCGTGAGCGCACAACCAACATAGCCAATGGTATCGCTGGGGTCACCAAAGCCGAGAATATCGCTCTTCCACTGCGGGTCCTGCTGGGAATGATAGGTGAGCTTGAATGCCATGTGTGTCTCCTTGGGCGGTTAAGGACGATGGATTAATTATACTCGTGGAGAGCAGAAGAAAATTTACTGCTCATTCTCGATCCTCACATCGTCCAGTGCTCTGCCTTAACGTCAAGTTCGTCAGACCAGCGGTATTGCAGTTTGACAATTTCATCCCGAACATCAGCCGGCACGGGTTTGATGTTTTCCGCGGCGGCCAGGAATTCATTGAGATTCTCCAGGCGACAGGTAGCCCCAACCGTCGCGCGGACTTGAGGAAAGCTGTGTGCAAAACGGATGCAAAACTCCGTCCAGCTCTGGATGCCTGAGCGCTCGAAGATCGGCACCACTTCGACCGCGCGTTGTTGCAGGTACTCCCTCCAGGCGTATCCAGGCACATCCCGCAGGCGATGGATATTCCCACCGGCAACGGTGCGCATGGCAATCAGCGGTTCATTGCGTTCCACCAGCAAGTCCCATAATTCATTGGAGGCAAAACGCTGGAGAGGATTCAGGTAAAGGATATAGCCATCCACGATGCCCTCCGGGTATCCAGCGCGCAATGCCTTGAGCGCCACATCCGAGGTCCATGGAAAGACTTCGAGCACGAAGCGCCGTACCAATCCATCCTGTTTAAGGCGCGAAAATGACTCATAGCACTCGCCTCCGTTTGCATACTCCTCGGCAAGTGACCCGCTCAGGCAGAGCTGACCCAGCTCCAGACTATCCAGGCCCAGTGGGTCAATATTCTGGTGGATGACGTCACGCATTTCGTCCATGCTATTCCATCCAATCTTGACAATCAACCTGGGTACGCGCGTGCGGTCCTGGTCAAACGCGGCGCGCAGTACTTTGAGCGCGTCACCATACGTATGGCTGGTATGAAACCAGTTGACGCCTTCCATGGCTGCACGCGCGATGCTCACACGATCATCGTAGGGAATCTTTTCATCGCCCAGCCGTGTCGTTCCGTAGATATAGGGAGAGAGGTCGGTAAGTAGTTCTGATTTGTTGTCCATTTTTATTTTTCCGGGTTCAAAACGTATGGGGCTTTTTGTTACCAGTCAAAAGGGATGCCGTCATGTTCACAGAACATTACCATACCCATACGGCAATTCCTCCATAAATTTCTTAACATTGCCTGGGGCGATGAACAGCTTATTAATCCGTCGGGTAAATCCGCGCGGGTCTTTGGGGATCTTCAACAACCCGTT
>JBDTPH010000128.1:0-37818 GCA_039932795.1 Chloroflexota bacterium | reverse complement strand
TGTAAGCGATGCACTGGCGGCTGAATGTAAGCGATGCGCTGTCGGTTCGCAAGTAGTCACAGTGTACAAAAGGGAAATTACGAAATTCTGCAGAACGCATTATGAAAGTATTACGGGAATGGGTGACTGTCCATCGGAGCGGAAGGCACTGCTGTCGGGCTTGGGGTAGGAAATATCCGGGCAGGGATATCAATCACATCCGCTCACTTCATAAAGTTTGGCGTGCGGCAGGCCCAGCAGGATCCTGTATGCATCCGGCTGAACCGGCATCCCTGAATCGTTAAAAGCCCACCCGGTTCCTCCCACATACACATAGTCAACCTGCATCTCACAAAGAGTATCGAGGGTGTGCTGCTGGCTGAAATCTGTGTTAAAAGGCATGCTGAGCGAGGTTCGCTGGGTCAAA
This sequence comes from Chloroflexota bacterium, assembly GCA_039932795.1. GTDB lineage: Bacteria > Chloroflexota > Anaerolineae > Anaerolineales > Villigracilaceae > Defluviilinea. The sequence continues at coordinate 37,412 of JBDTPH010000128.1, read as the reverse complement.
GGGGTGATCCATGCGCCCGCGTCGCCGCCTGCGCTGCCTTGATAGCCATCCGTGGGCAGGACTCTTAACTCAGTGGATGCTATGAGGACGCGCGCTTCCATGGGCAGGTTCCTGTCCATCCATTCAATGGCGGCCAGGTCATCTATGCCGGCGATGTCGCAACAGTCTGAAGGATAGAGGTCATAGCTGAACAGAGCGTTGATCACAGCCAGCGCGATGAAGGGAACCGCAATGTATCGGCCCGGCAGGAGCTGGGATTTTATGCCATGCAGCATCTGTTCAAGGGCTGCCAGTCCGAATCCCCCGAGTAATGTCAGAGGAAAATAAAGGATGATTTCAACGAACGGCCGGTCGAGCAGGGTCATATTGACATGGCCCGCCAGCAGGTTTGGAACTGGAATGAAGAGACTGGCGAGAAAAAGTAATGTCGAAACAATGCAGGAAAATACCAGACGGGGATAGGCTTTATATGTAAAAATGGACAGAAACAATACTGCAGCTGTGATGGCAAGTCCTTTATTGCCATATGGGTCGAACAGGGGCCCTAAAATTCCTTCTGTCTGTATGAACGAAATCGCGGATATTAAAGCTGCGATGACAACGCCCAAAACCAGAAATTGCGCCAGCCTCGGAAGCTTTTGCCATGCCGATGTGATGACCCATGTCAACGCGAGAATGCCAAAAACGACCAGCGCCCGGCTATGAAGAAAGACAGATACAAGCATCCCTGACACGAGAATTGCATTAAGGCTCCAGTATTTTCCTCGGGAAAGAAGGCTTTTATTTTGAATGGAAAGATAGGCGAGGCTCAACACAAATGGGATCAGGGCAATGCTGGCTACCGCAGGATACTTCCCCCAGTCCACGGCGTGGGCAGGCATGTACCAGCCGAACGCGGCCAGGATCAGCGCAAATGTCGCTGCACTCCTGGATTGGGTCGCATGGCTGATGATAAAGAAAACCGGAAGGGGCATGATCGCCAGGATGACCTGTCCAAGTACCAGCATGGCAGCTGTGATCTCGGCCCGCGTGATGTACGTGAGGAAAGCAGTAAGGAAGTGGAACCCAAGATGATAGTAATGGGTCAGTGACCCATTGAATACAGTGGCTGCGTTGATTGCCTCAGATGTTGCCAGTACATTTCTTGTCAATAAATAGTGCTGAGCTGAGTCAAAATACATGGGCAGGATTGCCTTCGAAACGAAAGCCAGTCGAAGTATGACGAAGAGGATCGTCAGCAAAACCAGGGAGAGGAAAGTCCCTTTGGAGAGCGGTGTTTTTACGTATCTGGTTTCTGCGAGTTTGGAGACGATGGTGAGAAGGATTAAAATAAATATCCAAAACTGTGGAGGTAGATTTGCTCCCTCCGCATACCATAGGAGTGAAAACAGGGATGCTGGCAGCATCCATCCCGCGATGCTGAATGCAAAATATTCCTCTGCATGGAGCCTGCTTCCAAATATTCCTTTGAGAATGCAATTGAGCAGGGATTGACTGCAGATCACAAGCAGCAATATTCCCAGCAGGAGCATCCAGTGACCCGCCATGACGCTCAGGCTATCCAATATTGTTTTCATGAGATCGCTCACGGGTAGGATGGTGGATTGGGATAGGATGGGCTTGGGGTGGTCCGGCCAGGTGTCGGCGTGGTGGCAGGCGGGGTTTCCGTCAGAGTCACCGTGGATAGGATCTCAGGGGTCATCAGTGCAATACCGATAATGGCAAATTTCCCCTCCGCCAGCAGTGTGCCACGGTGTTTGGAAATCACCTTAAACTGCAATATCTGCCCGGGAACCTGGGATGCACCTGTGCAAATCATGCTGGTTGGCGCATTTTCCACTCTTTCGCATTCGTAGGTACTCTCTGCCCCGTTGTTACTGATCGTCAGAATGAATTCTGGGAAAAGAGCACGAGGCGTCTGGAAATTCACCTGCATGGCCCCGTCCACTTCCTGGCTGAAGGAGACGATGCAAAGCGTGCCCTGCTCCGAACCACAATAAGCCAGTTCTGGAATGATGGAGTGGTGACCCACCTGTGCTTGTCCGCTTCCTTGTTGGAGAAGGGTGCTCAGCCAATAAATGACCATAATAAGGAGTACCACCAGTATGGCCAGCCCCGCAATCAACCGGTTTCGATGTGTAGCATAGTCTGATGACATGACGGGTAAATTCTACCGTAAGTTCCTGAATCCCGATGAAATACATGTCAGGCGGGTGCACTAAAAGTATGTAGATGAGCTTGCTCCCTGCGCCGTCCTCGGCGCAGGATTTACTCGAAAAGCGCCGCCGAGGACGACGGCTTGAGCTTTTTTACCAACAAACTTTGAGTGCTCTCTGTCAGGCTCATTGGGAGTTGCGGTGATTCTGCTAAGGAGGGATTGCCAAATCCCGTACATGCAGGAAATACAATGGCATTTGCCCCGAATCTGGCGGCTGGATTTGTCAATCCAGCCAAGCATTACGGCGATTCCCAGAGAACCACATGTCATTGCGAGGCGGGTTGAGATGCTAAAGCGTCGAAATTCCGACGAAGCAATCCAATTTAAACGAATTACTCTTTTTATAAGCCACCTCCATGTCTGGGAGATTGCTTCGCTGCGCTCGCAACAACATGCTCTATCTTATGTGTTACTCACACTGTTCAGATTGCTTTTCCACGGGCAGTCCCAATGCTTCATAGACCGGGACACCATCCCAGTCGGCTGGGTAGTCGAGGCCCAGAGCAAAGGCAGCCGTGGCCGCAGTATCCATGGTGTGGACGGTGGTGGTCAATTGCCCAGGCTGGATCCCGGGACCCGACGCGATCCAGGGGATGGTCATATCCTCAGGACTGCTCGAGCCATGGCTTGTGCCATGACCTCCATGATCGGCAGTGATAATGATGAGCGTCTCGCCGCGCAGGTTTCTCGAGTCCAGCTCGGCGAGGATCCTTCCCAGCGCTTCATCGGCGCGGAACACAACACTCAGCTGTTCTGGAGAAAGCCAGCCATATTCGTGTCCCATGCCGTCGGGTGTGGGGAAGTGGATGAATAGTACACCAAAGTCTTGAGGGAATTCCGAGATCAAACGGTCCGTAAGGACGAGATCGCGGTCATTCACGTAGACAAACTTGTCCAGACTGGACGGTTCTGTAACCTGGACCAGTTTTTTCTTGCCAACGAACATCACGGTCTGAAGCCCAGCCGTATGCGCGATATCGAACAGGTCGGTGCCGATGGCATATCCATTTTCGGGGATATAGTCATTCCAGTCCACGCCATGATCGGAAGGGCAGTATCCTGTCAGCATGGATGAATGGGAGGGTAGTGTTGCGCTTGGGCGAATCGTCTGTGCACTGAGCGAGTAGGCACTGCTCTGCATAAGGTGGAGCAGATTGGGCATGGGAGCCAGCGAAATGGCTTCGGGTCGGAGACCATCAATGGATAGGATCAACACCCGTTTTGCCTGAAGCGCAGTCGTCGGGGTACTCGTGGGTGTCTGTGTGGCAGTCTCGGTTGCTGTGGCGGTGAACGTGGCCGTGAAGACCGGGGTTGGCGTGAGAGTGGATGTGAGGGTGGCAGGCAGAGTCACCGTAGCGAAGGGCAATCCCACGATGTTTGTGACCTGACAGCCTGAGAGAATCAATACTGAAAAAACGGTTAATAATTTTCGTGTGCATTTCATAAATTAATTTTACCTGCTTTTCAAAGGTGATTTGCGATATTCATCCAAAGGATAAAAAACACTTATCCCGCCTTTATTTTCGTGCTACGGTTGGGTCGCACAATTCCTTCCGTGGAGAAAAACATGTTCCAAGCCTCTGCCTGCCTCCCTTAACGAAGCACTATCCGCTCTTGAGACGGATCACGCCTTCCTTACTCAAAGGGAAATCTTTAGCGAAGAGATGCTCCAGCAATGGGTGGATCATAAGCGCCAGTCTGAATATTTCGCTGTGCGCAACCGTCCACATCCATTTGAGATGAGCCTGTATTTTGATGTGTAAAGAATTCTCCGTCATTGCGAGCCGCCAGAGCGGCTCGCAATGACGGAGCTCTTTTATGGCTCTCTAGGATTTGCCGTGATGCTCGGCTGGATTGACAAATCCAGCCGCCAGATTCGGCGCAAATGCCAGTGTATTTCCTGCATGTACGGGATTTGGCAATCCCTCGTTAGCAGAATCACGGCAACTCCCAATGAGCCTCTTTTATTGAGCTGAAATCTCTTCTGAATTTACCAATACATCCACTTCATCCCCGTAATTGATCTCTGGAATTGGCATGGCGATCACCTCCAGTAGCGACGGGTTCTGAAAGTGACGCAGCTTCGTCTCCGGGTGCGGATAATACACCCAGCCATCATATTCGATCCCCTTGTAAATGACCCTGCAGCGTGAAAACGAAAAATGCTCAGGCGGATGCAGGTCCGTCCACTCCACATGACGGAATGTGAACTCAGGCTTTTCTATCCCGAATTCAAATGGACGAATGTCAATGTTCAGCGTTCCGTTGAAATAATCTTTTAGATCAAGCCCGGCTAACTTAAAGTATGGCCTCTGTTTATCAAGCGCACCATAGGGATAATCCTTCGAAGGAGCGGAAGCAACGCGATACCCCTGAACAATAATGCCGTGAATGGATGTCCATTGAGTCATGATAACGGGAATTTTACTGTACAACTTTCCCATGAATTATGATAAAACCTAGCCAGAGAGACTCTCATGCGAAAAAACATTCCACATGTCTTTGTTATCTGCGCCATCCTGTTCGCTGCATTCTCCCCACTGTTTGCTCCCGTTGCCCGGGCACAGGGTTCCAACCCGGAGATGGTCAACATTCCCGGCACACATCAGGACGAACTGGGTTGTCCCGCTGAATGGATGCCGGACTGCGAAAATACCCTATTAACCTATGACAACGAAGACGACGTCTGGCAGGGCATGTATGAAATCCAGCCCGCAAATGATTCTGACAAAAACGGGCCGCGCTATAAAGTCGCACTCAACGGTAGTTGGACCGAAAACTATGGGGCCAATGCATCCGCCGGCGGTGCGGATATTCCTTTGCTCGTCACCGCGCCAACCCAGGTCAAATTCTATTACGACCACAAGACTCACTGGGTCGCGGATAATTTCAACAAAAAGATCGTCGTCGCTGCAGGTGATTTCCAATCACAGCTTGGCTGTACCACCGATAATGACCCGGGCTGCCTTCGCTCCTGGTTACAGGATCCGGAAGGGGACGGGTCGTATGCCTTTGCCACCCGCGCACTCAAAGCTGGAACATACACCGTCGTGCTGACCCTTAATGAAGATGCATCACAACCACTCGGTGATGCACAGCAATTCACCGTCGCAAACGACGGCGACGAAATTTATTTTGGATATGATGAAGTGAAAAAAGAAACCATTATCAGTACTTCAGGGGCGCCAAGGGGCAGCCTCTCCAGGCTCAAAGCCATATGGGTGAACCAGGATACGGTCATGTGGAACGTGGTGGGCTCGCCCATCTATTCCTATTCCATTTTTCACTCTCCCGATGCCATGCTTGAACTTACTGCCGACGGTGTGCAGAATGGGACTGAGATTCCCCTCAGCTTCAGTAAATCTGGTCCGGGCGGAGATGTATTGCAGCGAAATCCCTATTTGAACGGGTACAGCGCCTTTAAGATCGACCCAACAGATTTTGCGAAGATCCCTAATGCAGTAAAAGGACAGGTGGTTGTCACCGTGCGTGATGCGGCCGGCAAAATCGTGGATGTGACCGGGGTCCAGTTATGGGGCGTGCTCGATGCTCTCTATCCGTATGACGGTTCACTTGGAGTCACTTGGGATTCTTCCACCCCTACATTGAGTGTCTGGGCACCGACTGCCCAATCGGTTGCATTAAACCTGTTTGACTCAGCAGATGTACCTAACGCAGATAAATTACCCATGCAATGGGATTCGCAAACCGGTGTGTGGACCGTTACTGGTGACGAAACTTGGAAGAACAAATTTTACCTGTATGAAGTGAACGTCTATGTTCCAGCCACGGGCAATATCGAAACGAATTTGGTCACCGATCCCTACTCATTCAGCCTTTCGATGAACAGCAAACACAGCCAGATCGTGGACCTGAATGACGATACCCTCAAACCTCAAGGTTGGGATGCAGTCGCCAAGCCCGCCCTCGCCGCGCCGGAAGATATTGTCCTCTACGAATTGCACATTCGCGATTTCAGTATCAGCGACCAGACCGTCCCTGAAGAATTGCGCGGAACGTACAAGGCGTTTACGGTCAGAGAGTCGAGTGGGATGAAGCATCTCATGTCGCTGGCACAGGCTGGCTTGACTCACATTCATTTGTTGCCCGCGTTCGATATTGCCAGTGTCAACGAAGATAAGTCCACATGGCAGACTGTGGACGAAGCGCAACTCAAAACCTATCCACCTGATTCAGATCAACAATCTATTGCCGTACGAGCCATCACCGGTAATGATGGCTTCAACTGGGGTTATGATCCTCTGCATTACACAACCCCCGAAGGCAGCTACGCCACCGATCCGAATGGCACACCGCGCATTGTTGAATTTCGCGAGATGGTGAAGTCACTGAATGAAAGCGGACTGCGCGTGGTAATGGACGTGGTTTACAACCACACCAACGCCAGCGGGCAAAGTGAGAACTCTGTACTGGATCGCATTGTGCCCGGTTACTATCACCGCTTGAATGCCGAAGGTGGCGTGGAAAAATCCACCTGTTGCGAGAACACCGCCACCGAACATGCCATGATGCGCAAGCTGATGGTCGACTCGGTCGTCACCTGGGCGAAGGAATACAAGGTGGATGGCTTCCGCTTTGACCTGATGGGACATCATATGCTTGACGATATGAAAGCCGTCCGTGCCGCGCTCGACTCGCTCACTCTCGAAAAAGATGGCGTCGATGGCAGGTCCATTTACGTGTATGGCGAGGGCTGGAATTTTGGCGAAGTTGCCAGCAACGCACGCGGCAAAAACGCGACTCAGCTCAATATTGCAGGAACAGGCATCGGCGTATTCAATGACCGTCTGCGCGATGCTGTGCGCGGCGGCAATCCATTTGACGATGTCCGCCTGCAGGGATTTGCCACGGGTCTTGTGTTCGCCAACAACGCCAATGAAAAACGTTCTGCAGAAGATCAGCAATTCGAACTCAATGATTACACCGACTGGATCCGCATCGGTCTGGCAGGCAATCTTGCCGACTATGAACTTGTCCGCGCCAATGGTGAGACTGTCCCGGGCGGTCAGATTTCCTACAACGGTGCGCCCGCCGGGTACACCGCTGACCCACAGGAAAATATCATTTACGTTTCGGCGCATGATAATCAAACACTCTTCGATGCCATTCAAATCAAGGCACCGGCGGAAGCGGCGCTGGCTGATCGCATCCGCATGAACAACCTTGCTCTCAGTATCGTGATGTTCAGTCAGGGTGTGCCCTTCTTTCACGCCGGCGATGACATTCTGCGCTCCAAATCATTCGACCCGAATTCCTACAATTCTGGTGATTGGTTCAATAAACTGGATTGGACATATGAATCGAATAACTGGAGTGTAGGACTTCCCCCCGAAGGCACCGGTCAATGGGATATTTACAAGCCGCTTTTCTCCCAGCCGGAGCTTGCTCCCGTCCAGGCGGACATTGAATCAGCTTCAGCAGTTTTCCGCGAATTTTTGCAGATCCGCAGGAGTTCCAGGTTGTTTCGTCTCGAAACCGCAGAACAGATCAAGAGCGTTGTTTCTTTTTACAACACTGGTCTCGAACAAATCCCTGGCTTGATCTTAATGGACCTGAAAGACACGGACAACATCGACCCTGTCCACCAAGAGATCGTTATCCTCTTCAATGCCCACCCGCAACCTGTGACGTTCAGTGATCCCGCCTTTGTTGGAAAAGAATTCGCATTAAATTCTGTACAGCAGGTTTCCGCCGATGAACTGGTGCGTGATTCGAAATTTGATTCGGCCAGCGGTGCATTTACCATCCCGCGTCGAACGACCGCGGTATTCAACATTCTGCGTGAACCTGTCCCCGAATCCACTGCACCTGCTGCTGAGACCGTCCCTGCTGACGCCGGTTCGAGTGGGGCGCTGACCGTGATCGGCGTGATCGGCGCACTTCTGGCTGTCATTGCCGCAGTGTTCGCGATGCGACGCAGAGCGAATCAATAGCTTTATGACTCATCTGGAACGCTGATGGATGTTTGCAAAAAAAGGGGCGACCTGTAAAAGAGGTCGCCCGAATACTTTTAAAACGCGGAAATGAAATTATGGACACTCGATCTTATAAGTTGTCTCTGCCTGTATATTATTTGGGCTGGTGACGATCAACCGTACCCAATATGTTCCTGCTGCAACCGGCGGGGTGTAATCAACGGAGAATTCCTCCTCACCAAAGCTGTCAAATTCTATCGTCTGGTTGGTCATCGCGCCGCCCTGTTGGGTTTCAAAGCGCCACCGCACCTCAGTCGGCCCATTCGTTTCAATGGTGCCTTCAATCTCAATCGGGAGTATCGGACCCAGACAGCCGGCGGCACTAATCGTTTTTGGATCCACGCTCACGATCACATTGGTCACCGATGCAGTCGGGGGTTCAATCACAGGAACACTTGCAAGGTTGCCTCCCGTACTCACTACGCTTGCAGAAACCCAACACCTCCTGCTGGAACTTGCGGGGTCAGTAATGTTCCACCAGCTTCCATCTGCTGATTTGCCCGTGATCTGTGAGCTTTGTCCCACGACTAGGGCGCTGATCGGCACCCATGCAGTGCTCGGGCCGAGGCGGCAATTCACATTAACACTCGCGGGGAAGGCAACCGGAACAGACGGTGTTGCCGTCGCTGGAGGCGGAACCGTATTTGTGGGCAGGGGAGTTTGCGTGGGCAAACCTGTGGGAAGTGACAACGTTACCGTTGGGGATGTTATTATCTGCAGAGTAGGCGTTTCGGTAACCGGAATGTTTGATGGCAGGTTACAGGCAAGCATTGCCAGAACGAGCATGAGTGCGGGGAATAAAGTTTTCGGTTTCATGGTCTCTCCTTTATGTGAATCTATCTTACCCAATCCTCATAGCATTGGCAATAGACCATTGGGCTCGTTCCATTAAATAAAATCGAGCGGATGTTTCATCCGCTCGATTTGTTTCCTATTATCTCATAATTGGATATGGCGATCTGGATTTCCCGGAGAACAATCGGATCAGGCTTTTTATAACGTTGATGGATGTGACCACGACAACAACGATGATAATAATGGTCGGCACAAAGTTGAAGAGACGTGACAGTTCATCTGCGGCTTCCACAATTCCGATGGATGCCAGGGCTTCGGGAGTGATCCCGAAGATATCGGGAGTCCTCAGAATAATCACTGTAAGGATCATTCCAGCAATATCGATCACGATGCCAGGGACGCGTGTGATCGATGACCAATATCTTTGACCAAGCATGAAGCCGCTGAACACGATCTGTATCAATCCCATAATGTTGATCCAGGGCAGGAAGCGGAAGAGGGATTCAGTCAGTACGGGTAACGTGACCCATGTGCCGTCATTGGAGAACCCAATGACAAGCAGGTTTGGATACAGATTGAAAACGACCAACCCCAGAGCTGTGAAAATAATGGTGGCGATCTCATCGGGCAGGTCGATCCTGTCGGGGTCTGGTTCGCTTTGTAATTCCTTCGGATCCCAGTCCTTGAACTCTTTTTCGAATTCATCGGCGGCTTTTGTCCGTTCGATGATGGCGAAAACCAGCACAATGTTTCCAAAGGCGGCGATCAATCCGCTGAGCAGGCCGCCGAACCACTCGCCCATGGTCGACACGAATGCGGGACCCGTCAAACCCGTTTTGCTTAGACCAATTCCAAGCCCAATTAAAGAAACGCCGGCAACAACAGCGAACACGATCCGGACCACAACCTCAAAGATGGGGAACAAGCGCGGCCCGATGAGATACGGATGTGTCTTGTACTTTGCGGCGACCTCGCGCGGCGAGCCATATTCCTTCAGCAATTCCATGACTGTCGCGTCGTCTGCCGGACCGTCGGCCTGCTTCCGTTCATCGAGCATGTCCTCGAGCGTGGAGCGGATCTCGGCTTCGATATCCGAGCGGTTCCTGCGCGGCAGGTGTTTGCCGACTTCTGCAATATATTTATCGATCAGGTTCATTTTGTTCTCCTTCCTTATGACAACATTTGTTTCATGGTCTCAGCCATTGTTGACCATTCACGTTTGAGTTTCGCCAGCACCGCGCGTCCCTGCGTGCTGATGACGTAATAGCGCCGTGGACGGGATTCGTCCATGATGCGCCAGTCGGACTGGAGCAGTCCCTGCGACTCGAGGCGGCGGAGCAGGGGATAGAGCGTGCTCTGGTCTATCTCCATTCCTTGTTCGGAGAGAGCCTTGAGCAGAGAGTAACCGTACTCCTCCCTGCCCAACTGGCTCAGCACCGCAATGGACAGCACCCCGCGTCGCAGTTCCAACAACATATTTTGTACAAGTTCATCGTTTTCCATGGCTCACCTTATTATGGTCGCATTGTACTGTATGATATACAGTATGTCAAGGGTAAAAGTATAATGTGGTGAAAGCAAAAGGCGAACTTTCGCTCGCCTTCCTGTTTTACATGGGTTTTGCAAAGCATCCCGAAGGGGACAATCCGCCAGATCATGTTTCTAAGCAAACGTCAGGCTGCAAGCCTGACCTACAACTTGTCCTTTTTTTCGCGCCTGAGGAATTCCTCCACCCTTCGAATAAACCTATACAACGGGGGACCCAGCAGGACTGCGATCAATATAAATACAAACAGGAATTCATTCCGTCCGATTGCGATCACCGGCTGGCAGGCGAGCATGCTGAACAATAGCGGAAATAATCCGCGCAGAAATCTCTTGTTCATGGGCTTATTTTAACATCGGCATCTTGATGCCATGTCGCCTGGCGGCTTCGATGGCGATCTCGTATCCCGCGTCAGCGTGGCGAACGACTCCCATGCCGGGATCAGTTGTCAGCACGCGTGTGAGACGGGCCGCAGCTTCAGGAGTCCCATCTGCCACAATGACCTGTCCAGCATGCTGGCTATAGCCCATTCCCACTCCTCCGCCATGATGGAACGAAACCCACGTCGCGCCGCCCACAGCATTGATCATTGCGTTCAGTATCGCCCAATCTGAAATTGCATCCGAGCCATCTTTCATCGATTCGGTTTCGCGGTTTGGCGAAGCGACGGAACCCGAATCCAGATGATCGCGGCCGATCACGATTGGCGCTTTCACCTTTCCGCTTGCCACCAATTCATTGAACTTGAGTCCAGCCTTCACGCGCTCGCCATAGCCAAGCCAGCAGATGCGCGCGGGCAAACCCTGAAAGGGAACCCTCTCACGCGCCATCTTCAACCAGCGATGTAAATGATCATCGTCGGGGAACAATTCCATGATGGCTCGATCAGTCTCATAAATATCCTCTTTGTCTCCCGACAATGCCACCCAACGGAACGGCCCTTTGCCTTCACAAAACAACGGTCGAATGTACGCTGGCACAAAGCCGGGAAATTCAAACGCGTCCATTACGCCGTTGTTATACGCCTGCTGACGGATGTTGTTTCCATAATCAAAAACTTCCGCGCCGGCGCGCTGGAAATCCAGCATGGCGCGCACGTGCTTCGACATCGAGTCCATCGCCATCCTTTTATATTTTTCAGGATCGGACTTTCGCAGCTCATCCGCAGCCGTCACTGATAAACCAGAGGGGACGTAGAATAACGCCTCATGAGCGGATGTTTGGTCTGTCACCACATCCGGGATCACACCGCGTGCGACGAGTTCACTGTACACATCCGCCGCGTTGCCGATCAACCCAATGGACTTCGCGATCTGCTGCTCTTTTGCCTCTTCAACGAGGGTCATCGCTTCTTCAAGCGTATCCACGACTGTATCCACGTACCCGATCGCACGGCGACGCTCGGCGCGTTCGGGGTCAACCTCAACGATGAGTCCCACCCCTTCGTTCATCGTGATGGACAGTGGTTGCGCACCGCCCATTCCGCCAAGACCTGCTGTGAGCACGAATTTCCCCTTGAGCGATCCCCAGCCCTTGAGTTTGGCGAGTGCTCCAAAGGTTTCGTATGTGCCCTGCAAAATTCCCTGGGTGCCGATGTAGATCCACGAGCCGGCGGTCATCTGCCCGTACATGATGAGTCCCTTTTTGGCAAGCTCATCGAAATGTTCCCAGGTTGCCCAATGAGGCACCAGGTTTGAATTGGCAATTAAAACTTTCGGGGCATCCCGGTGTGACTTAAAAACGACAACCGGTTTCCCCGACTGCACGAGAAGTGTTTCATCCTCTTCAAGATTCTTAAGCGATTCGAGTATGGCATCAAACGCTTCCCACGAGCGCGCTGCCTTCCCACGCCCACCATACACGACCAGGTCATCTGGTTTCTCGGCCACTTCCGGGTCGAGGTTGTTTTGGATCATGCGATATGCGGCTTCACTGAGCCAGTTCTTGCAGGTGAGATCAGTCCCCCTTGGGGCACGGACAATCCTGGGTCCAGACATGATGCGGCTCCTTGATGAATTAAAAAATCCCTCCCGACAATTATACGCCGGGAGGGATGGGGCTGATAACAAGACTAGGGTTCCATGATTTTTCCATCATGGGCAAAAGTTCCTCTCGAAATCATCGGAGGTCGCCAATTGCAGGAAGCAATTGCAACTGGTACTTGGAAGATTATTCCTCCCAGGTATTTCTAGGAGGAATGGTAGTGGACGTTCTTTTCTAGACCGCTTTTACAAGCATATCTGCAAAGTTGGTATTCTTTAGCCGAGTCACCAATTCTTCCTGTGCATCACACCAGACGGGCTTAATGGGGCAACTATCGTCGAAGGTACACGCCCCTTCATTGCCAACACATTCGTTTAATAGGATGGGTCCGTCAATTGCTTCGACAACTTCCAGTAGTGTGATGTCTTTGGCATCGCGGGCAAGTGTTACTCCGCCGCGTGCACCCCGGGATGTGTGCAGAAGCCCTGCAATGGAAAGCTGGGATATGATCTTTGCCAGGAATGAAGGGGGAATGTTTTGTTCCCTGGCAACGGTACTTGTAGCGGCTCGTTCGGCAGTGCCGATTCGGGCCAGGTGTAATACTGCACGGACTGCGTAGTCAGCCTGACGGGTGATCTGCATAATGACCTTCTTTCTAAAAGTAGACAATACCTGTCTCTATAGACGATTTTATTGTTCCCTACTACTTCCTGCAAGTGATAGAGGTCACCGATGAATTATGACCTTTTACGCCAAATTACAAATATTCTGTCTGCGCTGAAACGAACAGGTTGTTGCTGCAAGAGTGCAGATTGTTGTTGGCGAGCAATAATCGCCGGAATGATGGACAAAAAACCCCTCTCCCACGGGAGAGGGTGGCTAACTCTAGTCACTGCTGATCAAAAAGTTGCCCGCCGCCATATTCACCAGGATGGTCAGGGTGAAGCCATCCCCTTTCTGGGTATAGCTGTTTCCGCTTTGCGTCCAGCTCGAACCATGATTGATGTTTACAGCCGCGCTTGACACTGTGACTTTGCTATTCACAATTTCAGGGATGATCAAGCTCAGATTTCCGAAACCAGAATCAACTGTTACAACTGCATCCTGCTGCAGTTCGCCGCTGAAGTCGAGTGTGTAGCTTCCTGCGCCACCTGAAAACGTCAGCGTGGAAAAATTCGCATTCGCCAGACCTGTTAATCTCACGTCTGAGGCGCCGGTCGCATACTGCAGGACTGACATCTCGATCAGATTCGGCTCAGAGAACGCCAGATCCACATGCGAGGCGCCATCCTTCACCTCGAGGCTTTTGAGTGCGAGCCCGCCAAGCTCCAGAGTTCCATCATATGCGCCTGCTGAAATGACCAGATCCATTGGAGCACTGCCCAGTTTTAAGTCCCATTCGTTCTTCATCCCGTCGAATGGCGGCAGGCTTTTGAAATTGCCCTGCCTGATCTCGATATTGTTTCCATCCTGGATGATCTCAGGCTTGAGGTCTTCCACATTGTAGACGGTTGTGCCGTCTACAAGATTCTTTGCACCGGGGGATAAGGTCAATTTGCCTGCGCCAAACGAAATGGATACACGCGTCTCATCAGACCCTGGGTCTGCCACCGTTATGTTTTCTTTGATCTCCGGCCCGGCTTTAGCCCGATCGGGCAGGTCGATGCTGAACCCACATGCCATGGAGGCAAGTGAGAGCACAAGAATTGCTGTAATAATTTTTACGTTCATGGGGTATCTCCTTCTGTGGCTTATACGAGGGAGATGGGAATGGGTTGCAGGACCTATTCAGATCGCGCTGAGCGGAGAGAGCGTCGCGAACGAAGTCGAAGCGTCACGCCACCTGCCGTCCTTTTGGCAGCTCTTTCGGAGCAGCGAATGCCGCGTCCAATGCCTGTTGAATGGAGCGCACTTCGATGACCTCGATCCCGCCGGGATAAGGTTCACTTTTTCGTAAAGCCCTTGGCACGATGGCTGTTTTGAAGCCCAGTTTTTGTGCTTCACGCAAACGAGCTACCATCTGACCGGGCATACGTAACTCGCCTGCAAGACCAATCTCACCGATTAGCACCGCATCTGCTTTAACGGAGACATCCCTCCAGGAAGAGGCGATTGCCGAGGCGATTGCCAGGTCTGCGGCGGGTTCGTCTATTTGCAGACCACCGACCACGTTGACGAAAATATCCTGCTCAGCAAGTTTAAGACCCATCCGCCGCGTAAGCACGGCCGAGATTAACAGCAGGCGGTTGAAGTCCACTCCGTTCGCCGTCCGACGTGCGTTCCCGAATTGAGTGGGAGAGGTCAATCCTTGAATTTCAACAAGGATGGGCCGCGTACCTTCCATTGTCACTGCAATGGAGGAGCCAGCCGCGTTGATCATGCGTTCAGCGAGAAACGCCTCGGATGGATTTGTGACTTCCACCAGCCCCCCCTCGCGCATTTCGAAGACACCCACTTCCGCGGTCGCGCCGAAACGATTCTTGACCGAACGCAACAGGCGATATGCCTGGAAGCGATCGCCTTCGAGATAGAGGACTGTATCGACGACATGCTCCAGTACGCGCGGACCTGCGATCGTGCCTTCCTTGGTCACATGCCCGATCACAAAGACAGAGATGCCGCTGGTCTTTGCCAGTTCACGTAACTGTGAGGAACATTCACGCACCTGACTCACCGAGCCAGCTGATGAATCCATGTTGGAAAGATAAACGGTCTGGATCGAGTCAACGATCAACAGGTCGGGCTTCACGTCACTGACATGATTAAAAATGGTTTCAAGATTCGTTTCCGTGACGAGTAAAAGATTTGCCGGCAGGGATACAGCAGATTGCCGCGCTGTTCCGGGCGATTGATTGTCCTGCTGTGCTGCGGCGGTAGTAGCTAATCGCACGGCACGCATTTTGATCTGTCGTTCTGATTCCTCCCCTGATACGTAGAGAATGCGTTTTGTCGCAGCCATTTCCATTGCCATTTGCAGGAGTAGCGTGGACTTGCCGATACCGGGGTCACCGCCCACCAGAACGATGGAGCCCGGCACGATCCCGCCGCCCAGCACACGCGCGAACTCCTCAATGGGAAGCTTTATGCGGTCTTCCGCGTCAGAGGAGACATCGCCGATCGAACGGGGGGCAGACCGTCCCGTGAGTCCACGAACCGCTGTCTTCTTTGTCGCGGGCTCATCGTGGATGACCTCCTCCACCAGGCTGTTGTACGATCCGCATTGCGGGCACTTCCCCATGTACGACGCGGCAACGCGTCCGCATTCCTGACAAACGTAGCGTGTATGTGTTTTTGCCATGCAGGGAGTATAACAGAATTTATGTTCTAAAGTGCGTGCTATACTAGCCAGAGGTGGAGAGACCGTATATTTGATTTAAGGTTGAATATACCAATTTGATAAAACGGATGGTTGCTCAACATGATCGATTTTTTCACTCACCTAAGCCCTGTTGCGCAGGCGCTGATCGCAACAACATTTACCTGGCTGGTCACGGCTCTGGGGGCGGCTACAGTATTCCTTGTCAGGGAGGTCAATCGAAAATTGCTGGATGGAATGCTTGGCTTCGCAGCCGGCGTGATGATCGCGGCCAGTTACTGGTCGCTTTTGGCCCCGGCAATTGAAATGACGCGGGAAACCAGCGATGTGCCCGTCTGGCTGCCGGCAGCAGTGGGGTTTCTTGCAGGCGGCATATTCATTCGAATGCTGGACCTGTTGATCCCTCACCTTCATCTGGGCTTCCCTGTGGATGAAGCGGAGGGTGTTCATACGAAGTGGAAGAGAAGCATTCTGCTGGTCCTGGCGATCACACTTCACAATATTCCGGAAGGTCTGGCGGTGGGTGTTGCTTTTGGAGCTGCAGCTGCCAATCTGTCATCTGCAACGCTGGCCGGTGCAGTTGCTCTTGCGATCGGCATTGGCATTCAGAATTTCCCTGAAGGTGTGGCGGTATCAATTCCACTGCGCGCAGAAGGCATGTCTTCCTTCAAGAGTTTTCTGTATGGCCAATCCTCTGCATTGATCGAGCCGCTCGCGGGTGTAATCGGCGCGGCTGCGGTCCTGTTCATGAAACCCGCCCTGCCATATGCCCTGGCATTTGCGGCAGGCGCGATGATCTTTGTGGTGGTGGAGGAGTTGATCCCCGAATCACAACTGGAAAAGAATACAGATACAGCCACTTCAGGTGCAATGCTGGGGTTTGTCATTATGATGATTTTGGATGTGGCGCTGGGGTAGACAGAATAGATATCTTTATGCACTCTATTGCGTAGCTGGCATCGTCACCGCATAGATCTGGTTCAGCATTTCCAAAAACTCCCCCGATGGTCTTTGCTTCAAAATCTCTTTGCGCGAATCGCGGTCGAGAGTTTTTAGCAATAAATACTGAACTGCGTATTTACGAAAGAGTCTTTGCCCATCTTCCTCGCCATAGAACAGGATGCTCTTTTGCAAATGCTCACGGACAGTCTTCTGAAGCTGTTCCGGCGTGACCTGCTCACGGTCCAGGCCCGCGAAGATCCATGGGTTGGCGATGGCGGTCCGGCCGATCATGACCGCGTCACAATGGGTGTACTGCTTCATGCGTTGGATGTCTGCAACGGTCGTTACATCGCCGCTGCCGATGACCGGTATCCTGACCAGTGACTTCACGTCGGCGATCGCGTCCCAGTCCGCGTTACCGCTGTAACGCTGTTCCTTCGTCCGCCCATGCACGGCGACGAGTGACCCGCCGTTCTCTTCCACAATGCGGGCGATCAACTTGTAGTTTTTATTTCGATCCCAGCCAAGGCGGAATTTCCCCGTCACAGGGACTCTCAACGCGGCGGTCAATTTCCTGAACGTGCGGGCGATCTTCAGTGGGGTCTGCATCATGCCCACGCCCGCGCCGCGGTCGGCGATGCTTTTGGCGGGGCAACCCATATTAATATCAATGATATCGGGGTTCAGGGGCTGGATCTTCAACGCGGCTTTCAGGATGAGATCGGGATCATCACCGTAAATTTGAAAGGTAATTGGCCTCTCGGCCTCCTCGAAATACAACCGTTTGGCGGGTTCCTTCGAGCGGCTCAGGATCTTCTCCACTTTGACAAATTCGGTATAGCTCATGGCAGAACCCAGGGCGCGGCAAATGGACCGGAACGGCCAGTCGGAGTAACCGTCCATGGGCGCGAGGATCGCATCCCCATGGATGGGGATGTCACGTACGTAAAAAGTGGGGGATAAGGTTTGTGTCTCGTTCATAAGGCAGCGATGAGTATAACAAAAATTAGACCCCTGGGCTTTCGACTTCCCAGGGGCCCTTTTCTGTTCTATGCAGGTTCTGTCTTCAGTAGATCAAGGAAGTGCTTGCGGAATTTTGATACCTTTGGCGAAACCACTGCCTGGCAATAGGGCTGGTACGGATTCTTTGTAAAGTATTCCTGATGATAGTCCTCTGCCAGATAAAATTTATCCAATGGGACAACTTCAGTGATGATGGGCTTGTCGAAGACCTTCTGCATCTCCAGGTCTTTGACGAACTTCTCGGCAATTTCCTTCTGGTCTTCATTATGATAAAAGATCGCAGAGCGATACTGTGTGCCAATATCCGCACCCTGACGGTTCAGCGTGGTGGGGTCATGAATTCCAAAAAACACATTCAGCAGGTCCTGATACGAGACAACATTCCCGTCATAATTGACCTGTACAACCTCTGCATGTCCCGTATTACCATTACATACTTCACGATAGGATGGATTCTTCGTCTGCCCGCCTGCGTAGCCTGATTCAACGGACTCCACTCCCTTGATTTGATCAAACACGGCTTCCAGACACCAAAAACATCCACCCGCGAATGTGGCGGTCATAAGGTTGGTTTCCATACGATCTCTCCTTTTCTACCGATTAGATCCATGCGGTACTCCATAAAATTCCCTTACATACAATAGACAACATGAACCCGTAAAAATATATTAAGAAATGATTACGAAGAAAACAGGGGCAGGTCTCAGACCTGCCCCTGCCAGCGACATTGTTTATTTACACTGCGGGAACTTCCTCTTGATCAGCTTCCCGTTCCAGCACGACTTCACCTTCAGCGTTCATGGTGACAAGGATCGAGTCGCCGTTGTGGAACTCGCCGCTCAGCAGCTTATCCGATAGCGGGTCTTCCACCTTTTGCTGGATGATACGGCGCAGGGGACGTGCTCCAAACTCTGCATCGTAGCCCAATTCTCCAAGGGCGTTGAGCGCCTCGGGTGTGGCAGTCAATACAACGAGGGCA
Organism: Chloroflexota bacterium; assembly: GCA_039932795.1. Lineage (GTDB taxonomy): Bacteria > Chloroflexota > Anaerolineae > Anaerolineales > Villigracilaceae > Defluviilinea. The sequence continues at coordinate 18,614 of JBDTPH010000128.1, read as the reverse complement.
TGATCTTTCAGCCGCTCGGCCACTTTGTCCAGTTCGAGAGTGACAATCTTCTGGATGTCCTCCTTGCTGAGGGAGCGGAAGATAACCACTGTATCGAGACGGTTGATGAACTCAGGCCTAAATGCACGCTTGAGGGAGTCATTCAACTTCTTGCGCATGTCTTCGTAGGAAAGTCTCTCTTCGGTGGCTTCATCACGTTTGAGGGCAAAGCCAAGCGATGACTGCTTCTTGATCATGTCTGCGCCGATGTTGGATGTCATGACGATGATCGCATTGCGGAAATCCACTTTGCGGCCCTTGGCATCAGAGAGGTGTCCTTCCTCCATGATCTGCAGCAGCATATTATGGACTTCAGGATGTGCCTTTTCAACTTCATCGAACACTACAATGGAATACGGCCGGCGGCGGAGAGCCTCGGTCAGTTGACCTGCCTCTTCGTAGCCGATATATCCTGGAGGCGCACCCACCAAACGTGAAGCGGTGTGACGTTCCATGAACTCGGACATATCCAGCTGGATGGCAGCATCTTCACTTCCAAACATGAATTTCGCCAGCGTCTTGGTCAATTCCGTCTTACCGACACCTGTGGGGCCGAGGAACATAAATGAACCAATTGGACGCTTCGGGTCCTTCAAGCCGGCGCGTGCGCGGCGGACTGCACGCGAGATCGCCAGGATGGCATCATCCTGACCGACGATTCCCTTGCGGAGCTCGTCTTCCATCTTTAGCAAGCGCTGGGATTCTTCCTCCGCCAGTTGCATCAGCGGGACGCCCGTCCACATGGATACCACTTCGGCGATATCTTCTGCAGAAACAACCGGGCTGGTGGCACGGTCCCAACCGGTGCGCAGGCGTTCGATCTGTTCGCCCAGATCCACTTCGCGCTCTTCCCATTCCTTCACATCTTCACCGTTGCCTTCCTCCTGGGCCAGGGAACGGTTCTGGCGTGCCTGTCTTAACTGACCAAACAGGTCCTTCGATTCTTTCGCGGCAGCACTCTTGTACATGCGCACGCGGGACGAAGACTCATCGATCAAGTCAATGGCCTTGTCGGGCAGGAACCTTTCGGTTACATAGCGGGATGACAAATGGGCGGCGGCTTCGAGTGCTTCATCTGAAATCACCAGATGATGGTGCTCTTCGTATGCTCCACGGATTCCCTTGAGTATTTCAATGGTCTCTGCCTCGGAGGGTTCGTCCACGGTGATCGGCTGGAAACGGCGCTCGAGCGCAGCATCCGATTCGATATGTTTGCGATACTCGTCCATCGTGGTCGCGCCGATGACCTGTAACTCACCACGAGATAATGCAGGCTTCAATATATTCGCTGCGTCCACGGATGAGCCAGCGGCTCCCGCGCCGACCAGCATATGGACTTCATCAATAAACAGGATCGCGCCTGATTGCTTCAACTCATCAATCACGCGTTTGAGTCTTTCTTCAAATTGACCCCGGTACATCGTGCCAGCGACCAGCGAACCGACGTCCAGCTGCAGCAGCCGTTTGTTCATCAACGGTGCGGGGACATCACCATCCACAATGCGCTGGGCAAGGCCTTCCACGATGGCTGTCTTGCCAACGCCAGGCTCACCGATCAACGCCGGGTTGTTCTTCGTGCGGCGCGCCAGAATTTGGATCACGCGCTCGATCTCCATCTGGCGACCGACGACTGGATCCAGTTTCTTCTCTTCGGCTTTCGATGTCAGATCGGTGGCAAGCTGGTCCACCAGCGGGGTTTTCGGATTCGGCGTAGTGCCACGCGAGGAGCTGGAGCCGGCAGGCGTCGGGGAGGATGAAGCAGACTCGTTCAGTACGCGCCTCGTCTGCCTGCGGATCTGCTCAGGCGTTACGCCCAGTCTGCGAAGCACTTCCATCGCCGTGCTATCCACACGGATCAATCCAAGCAAAATATGTTCAGTACCAATGTAATGATGACCTAGTCTGCGCGCTTCCTCCACTGCATGCTCGAGCACCTGCTGAGTCTCTGCAGCGAGTTCCACGCGGTTGGGATCGAAACTTGATGAACTTGTCGTCACGCGGCGGATTACTTCACGCACGCGGTCTGAGGTCATTCCGAGTTCACGCAGGACTCTGCCAGCGACACCACCTTCTTCATCCATTAAACCCAAAAGGAGATGTTCGGTTCCAATATTATTATTGCGAGAGCGTTCAGCCTCTTGGTGCGCAAGGCTGAGAACGCGTCGTGCTCGTTGTGTAAAACGCTCCATTCCTGCCATAATTTTTTCTCCTATTTCTATGGGATGATTCTACCAAAAAGGGAGCTGACTCCGTGTAGGAAAATGATTAGAGTTTATTTACAAGACTGTTACAATATTGACGGCTAATCTGCCCGTCAGTATTATTAACGAACAACTCTCAACATTCGATATATATAGGATACATGCATGAAATCAATTTGCGTCTTCTGTGGATCATCAGACACGGTTCACGCGGACTATGTGTCTGCGGGTCGTTTAACAGGACGGACTCTGGCTCAAAGAGGTTTCCGTTTAATTTACGGCGGGGGCAAAACAGGACTTATGGGTGCTGTGGCTGACGGCGTACTCGAAGCAGGGGGTAAAGTGACCGGCGTGATCATCCCCACCATGAATACCGTCCCGCTTGCCCATATCGGCCTGACGCAACTGGATGTGGTTGTGGGCATGCATGCCCGAAAGGCACGTATGCACGAACTTGCAGACGGTTATATTGCACTACCTGGTGGGCTCGGCACCTTCGATGAATTATTTGAAACAGTCACCTGGTCGCAGACAGGCGCGCATGAAAAGCCCGTGGGTTTACTCAACGTGAAGAACTATTATGCCCCACTGCTTGCCGCCATTGACCATGCGGTACAGGAAGGCTTTATCTTCCAGGAACATCGCGACGTGTTGTTCTGTGAGCCTGATATTAATACGTTGATCGACAAAATGGAGCGCTACGAACACCCCCGCGCTGCGGTCAAGAGGTGGATGAGGGAGGAGTAGCTGAGTAATTGGTTATTGGTAAGTAGTAATTAGAGAGTAGGGAACAGTAGCTGGAGGAGAGAATTTATGAATATTCTGAAATTGAAACTCCTGGCAGGGGATCTGCAGGCTCAGAATAATTTTTATTCCAATGTACTTGAATTACCTACGGAACTTACATCTTCAGGCTTGCTCATCAAGGCAGGGACGACAGAGTTTCTCTTTACAGAAGCGCCATCAGGTTTTGATGGCGCGTATCATTTTGCCTTCAATATCCCTGAAAACCAGTTCCAAAATTCCAAGAAGTGGATTACGAGTCGTATTCCCCTGTTGCGCGATAAAAGCGGGAAGGAGGAGTTTGAATCCAAAACATGGAATTCAGATTCCATTTACTTTTTGGATGCGGCAGGGAATATCCTTGAATTCATTGCGCGGCATCATCTGAATAATGTTGTAGATGGGGACTTTGACAGCCGACAAATCCTGAATGTGAGTGAGATAGGCTTGCCATCTGAAAACGTGATCGTACTTGCGAACGAACTTTGTACCCGTCTGGACGTATCTGTTTTCAAGCAGGAAATGAACGAGAGCTTCACACCGGTTGGCGATGATAACGGGCTGTTCATTCTGCCAATTAAAGATCGAATATGGATGCCAGATTCCGGTGTGCCTGCCAGGATGTTGCCTGTCAGAGTGCAGGGAATGGCAAACGGCAGGGACTGGGAAGTTCGCGGTGTCCCGTACGAAATTACTGCCTGAGATCAGGCTTTCCTAATTCCCTGACAAACTCCCCAACTGAGCAAACCGTTCTTCTGGCTTTTTGCCAGGGCTTTGAGAATTGTTTCGGCGACGTGCTCAGGCATGGGAATATGGACACGTGGGTCCGGCGCAAGTGCGTGCAAGCAAGAATACAGAGCAAGATAAAACCTGTAAAAAGTATTTTGCAGATATTATTTGATTGGATGAGTTCCTCCACTCCCTTACCGCCAGCTTTTGAGTTCACGTTCCAGGAAAATTGTCAGCTATTGCGGTAAGTTCCTTCAAAATCTCCAGCGCTTCCTGTTTTCCCCCATACCCATTCTCTCCGCCCGGTCCCACGCACGAGGGACAGCCATCCGCACAGGGACATGCACTCACGAGTTCCAGCGCGCGGGCAATGAGCCCATCGTGCAATTCAAAGAGCTTCTGGCTGAACCCGATCCCCGCGGGAACAAGATCATACAGCACAACTGTTGGCTGACCGAAGGTTTGATTTTCAACAGGTTCAACGTGTGAACCCAGATCTCCGGCATCGCACATCAGGAATAATGGCGCGAGATTACCGAGTACATACGCCAGCCCGGCCAGTCCACTGCGCATGCGCACATTTTGTTCCACCTTATGATGACAGGACGGGCAGAGTGTTGTCAGATTTTCGAGTCGATTCGCTTGTGACGGATCTGGCGATCCATCGCGAGCCATGTAGGAACGGAATGGAGTCTTGTGATGCACATCATGCTGACGTCCCGATTCAATTGCGCCGCAGACCTGGCACGTATATTTATCACGCGCACGCACGCGCTCACGCATCTTTCCCCAGTTGGGGCCGTAGTTGTTCGGATCGTTGGTCCAGGCTCCAAGATCGCGTAGATGCGAGATCGTCTCCCCGGAGAGGGAAACCCAATAGCCAGTGGTCTGCAGGTCGGTGGAAGGCAGGTCCAGTGGCTCTTCTCCCAGATTCTCATGTGTGTACCAGCGGCGTTTGCGGAAGCCTGTCACTTGAGTGGTTACCTGCAGTTCACCCCACTTTTTTTCGGCGCCGAGGACGACGGCTTCAGCACTCGTGGAAAGTACGGTCACTTCCGTGGTGCGCAATGGCTCGGTGTAGTAATCGCTTTCGATGGGCTTCAACCGGGCGATATGATCTTCGAGATTTAATTCCTTCACAAAAAAAGATTGTGCTTCATGTAAATAGATCGCGCCCGGATGGACCATCCATAACGCGCTTTCGCCATCCACGGTGCCGATCGTTTGGGGTCGATCTTCCATTGTCGTCTGAAGCACCACGCCCTGCGGCGAGGCGGAACGCAGTGAAATGTTCGCGGCTGGATATTGGTCTGCCATCCAAAAAACCTTGTCGTGCGATTCGTGTGCTTCACTGTTGGACACGAGAAATTGCAGATATTCGTCAATGCTCTCACGCGGCAACGCGCCGAACCCTTCACCTTTTTGGAACGGCAATTCGAACATTGCGCAACGCACATGCTCCAGCAGGATCAGTAAATGGTCGGGGTTGACCAATGCCTGCTCAGGCGACCGCTCAAAAAAATATTCGGGATGATGTGCCAGGAACTGGTCAAGCGGACTTGCCGAGGCCACCAGAACTGCCACTGCGGATTCCAGTCCACGTCCGGCGCGACCCGCCTGCTGTCTCGTGGAAGCGACTGTGCCTGGGTAGCCGACAAGGATCGCCGCGCCCAGCCCGCCGATGTCGATTCCGAGTTCGAGCGCGTTCGTGGCAACGACAGTTTTGACAGTGCCATCCCGCAGTCCCTTTTCGATCTCTCTGCGTTGGGCGGGGAGGTAGCCGCTTCTATAACCGCGGATGACTGATTGAGGATTGGGTAAAGAGTCGTACTCGATAAGTGGTGACTCGGGACTGGAGTCTGGAGATTGAGCTCCCTGTAAATAACGCAAGATAATTTCGACGCTTCTTCTCGAGCGTGCAAAGACCACCGATTGAACGTTACTGGCAATCAAATCCTGTGCCAACCGTACGCCTTCGAGAAGGGATGATTTTCGCAGGCCCAGTGATTCATCGGTCAGTGGTGGGTTGTAGATAATGAAGTGACGCGGTCCACGCGCTGAGCCATCGTTGTCAATAAGATGGACCGGCTTTTCAATCAGTTTTTCTGCAAGTTCTTTTGGGTTGCCAATCGTGGCAGATGCCAGAATGAATTGCGGATTGGCACCATAGAAGTTTGCCACGCGTTTGAGTCGGCGGATGACATTGGCAACATGCGAGCCGAAGACTCCGCGATAGGTGTGGGCTTCATCAATGATCACGAAGCGCAAATGGGTGAGGAAGTCGCTCCAGTTGGTGTGATGCGGCAGGATGCCGGTATGGAGCATGTCGGGGTTGCTTAACACGATACGCGCATTCCTGCGGATGGCGGAGCGGTCTTTTTGAGGCGTATCGCCGTCGTAGATCGCAGAGCTTGGTAAGATGGGTGATTGGAGAGTAGAGATTAGAGACTGGAGATTGATATGTTGATCCTGGGCGAGAGCTTTGGTGGGGAATAGGTATAGGGCGCGGGCGTTTGAGTCTTGCAGCAATGTGGCAAAGACAGGCAGGTTGTATGCGAGTGTCTTTCCACTGGCTGTACCTGTCGAAAGAATAATGTTCTCGCCCAAGTGGACGTGAGTCCATGCTTCGAGTTGATGGGAATACAGGGAATGAATACCAGACGCGATCAGAGTCCGTTTGACGGGAGCAGGCAGGTCATCTGGAAAGGGATGCGTTTGGGCGGGGCGCGCAGGCAGCGTCCGCCAGGCAACGAGATTGGGTGCGGTATCACGGTCACGTTTCCAGAAATCCAAAAGAGAAGGGAGAGGCATGGAACTATTTTATTGCATTTGCCCCCGAATCGTTCTGTAGGTTAGCAGACGTTAATGGATGCCTTATGAAGAAGCCGCTTCCCATTTCCGTTCCAACATTCGCCATGCTATTGCGCCAACACTCAGGGGTATCCAAAAGGTAATGCCGCGATATGCCAGTGTGATGATCACTGCCTGGCTCCATGGCACGCGCAACGACGAAAGGGCAATGGGCATAATACCTTCCACGATGCCGATGCCTGCCGGGGTGGGAGAGACGACCAGAAAGAGATAGGTGATGGCAAAGCCGCCAATGATCGTCCCTGCTGAGAAGGGCACTTGAAAGGCGAGAAAGACTGATACCAGCACGCACATCAGGAGCGCTTTACTGGCGAATGAATACAAAAGAGGGATGATAAGACTGTGCGGCCGTTCTGGCAGAGACTTCAGGTCTTGTGCCATTTCCTGTGCGAACTCATGAGCGCGCGCTTCACTAAGATATTTATGATGGATAAATGGATTCATGACCCGGTTAACGAGGCGTGCCATCCATGCCAGCGCGTTGCCAAGCGCATTCGCCGAGCGCGAGCCGAGATAAAGCAGAAAACCGAACGCTGCTGCAATGGTGAAAATAACTGCAGATGCCGCGATCTCGCCGGGATCGAGGTCGTTGCGGCGGAAGAGCACGATCAACCCGAGTGTAAGAACACACAGGAACGCAACGTAATCCAGGAAAAGGCATAACATGCTGGCGACTGTTACCTTGCCGGGTGAATGTCCATCACGCGCCGCCGCGCTAATAAAGACTGCCATGCCACCCACGCCTGCACTTGGGGCAACGGTATTTATGAAGTTTGCCGAAGCAGAGAGAAGCAATAGTTTATAAACGGTTTCTTTCATTCCGAGCAGGTGATACAGGGATTGATAGCTCAAGCCTACAACAATAAACCATGTACATTGGATCAGGACAGCCAGAAGGATGAACCATAAATTCCCCTGTTGAAGGGTCTCAATGACGCTTTCGATTTCACTAAGACTGATGTAAATAAGGGCCGCGCCGAGGAAGAGCACAACAATGAATATGAATTTCCGCATCTTGAGAAGATTATACTCATATAATTAATGCATGAAATCTCAGAAATCCCATGCACTCTCCCGAAGGACATCGGGACGATGTGATTGAGCGTTCGTTGCGATCGAAGAGTCCCGCAATTGCGGTATCAGAGATCCTTTGCCACGCTCACACCGTTCGTGCCGAGAGCACGTCGGTGCGAGACGGCATCGTCCCGATGCCTGCACCCACCGCAGGCGCGGTGTGTCCTTCGGGAGGATGACATTTTTGATGTGAGTTCCAAATAAAAAGATGCCGACTTTTGATGAGTCGGCATCTTCATTTATCTCGACAATCCTCCCTGAACGTGTCAGTCCCTGCGGCGTCCTCCGATGAGGAAGACAAAATAAAGCAGTTGTAACACCGCAGTAATGAGACCCGCGACGTAGGTCATTGCCGCTGCATTAAGCACTGTATTGACGCCGCGTCGCTCCTCTTCCGTTTGGATGATGCCTGTGGAGTAGAGCAGCTCCTTTGCGCGGGCCGAAGCGTTGAATTCCACCGGCAACGTTGCAAGGGCAAACAGCGCTCCACCTGAGAAGACGATCACGCCCAGCCAGGCGATATTCATCTGCTGCAGGAACAGACCGATCATGATCAGGATCCAGCCCAGGTTCGAGCCAATGTTCACGACAGGCACCAGAAAGGAACGGATCTGCATGGGGAAGTAGTCTTCTGCATCCTGCATGGCATGTCCCAGTTCGTGGGCAGCGATTGCCACCGCAGCAACAGAGGGGCTATCATGCACGCCAGATGAAAGGAAGAGCGTTTTATTGCGTGGATCGTAATGATCGCTCAACTGGCCCTGTGTCCCTGCCACCTGCACCCCATACAAATTGCCGGTGGAAATGAGACGCTGGGCGGCTTGGGCGCCGGTAAGTCCGCTTGTGGCGCGGATCTTGCTCCATTTATTATAGGATAAGCGTACATAAGCCGATGCCATCGCCATAATGATGAAGGCGGGGATCATAAAGATAAAGTAGGTTGGGTCGAAGAAAAGCATTTTTAACTCCGTTAAGGTATGGAAGCTGGCGTGCCAGCTGGAATGCTGGTGGGCATGGACGTTGGAATTGCTATGTTGTTGATGACAGCCAGCAGTGTTTCGATTGCCGCGTCCAGTTGGGGATCACGTTCGGCTGCAAAGTCTTCTGCGGTTAACTCAACCCACACATCCGGCGCCAAACCAATGTGGTCGATGGCACGTTCCTCGGGTGTGAGCCATTTGGCAATTGTTACACGCGCAGCGCCCTGGTTATTGGAAAGCGGTTGCCAGTTCTGCACCGAGCCTTTTCCATAGGATTGCACGCCAACCAATGTGGCGCGTTCATAATCCTGTAATGCGCCAGCGAGTATTTCAGAAGCAGACGCCGATCCCTCGTTGATCAAAGCGACAAGTGGAATATCGGTAGCGCGGCCATTGCCCAGAGCCTTATATTCATCGCGCTTGCCATTGCCATATTGCTCGATGAGGATCACACCTTCATCAATAAACTCCGAGGATACTTCCACCGAGGTGGTCAAGTATCCGCCGGGGTTGTTCCTTAAATCAATAACGATTCCGCGTGGATTTTGTGCCATTAACTCATCCAGCGCTTGACGCAGTTCGGCAGTGGTCTTTTCGCCGAACGTGTTGATATCTACATAGGCAATGCCATCCTCCAGCATTTTTCCTTCAGCACTGCGGATAACAATCTCAGCACGGGTGATGACGAAATCCAGTGGTTGAGACTCACCCTCGCGTGTCACCGTTAGTTTGACCTGTGAGCCATCCGGGCCCAATACCTTTAAGCGGGCCTCTTCGGGAGCAACTCCGGTCATGTCCTCATTGTCAATGGCGATCACTTTATCCCCGGGTTTGAGCCCAGCTTCATCGGCAGGCGAACCTTCAATGGGACTCACAATCGTGAGATATTCGCCGTCCGTGTCCACATATGCGCCGATCCCCTCATAGGAACCTTGCAGCGATGATGTTTCATTTTCATAAACCTGTGGCTCCATATAGAAGGTTTGCTTATCACCCAGCGCGTCCATCATGCCGCGGATCGCACCCTGCATCAGGGCAAGATCGTCCACTGGCTGGTCTACATATTGCTCGTGCACGATATTCCATGCCTCCCAGAACGGTATGAAAAGTGTTTCCAATTCGTCTGGTGTGGTGGCACTCTGTTCCGTGGATGGACCTGAGGAGAATGGGTTCAAATCATTGATGGCGGGCAATGCATTGCCGCCCGGAAGAAGGTTAGCCGCGAGGAATCCGCCGGAGAATGCCCCCGCCAGCAAAATACCTGCTATAAAAAGTCCAATGACGATTTTGATGGTTCTATTCACAAATGCCTCCAAGTAGGTATACGGCATAACGATACTATGCGGTCATTAAAGCATGATGAATTGCGTATATGAGTGATGTATATTATTCGTGAATTGTGAAGAAATCAATCCTCTTGGTTGTTGTTTTTTTTCAATTCGTCCACTTTTTGCCGCAGCTCATCCATGGATTTGTTTGCCTTGCTCTCCAGTGGTTTGCTCAACCCATCCTTCAATGCAGACATCCAGCGCGAGTTTCCGCCCTTTGTTGCGCCGCGCGCGATCGCGTACATGGCAAAGTTTGCGACAATGATCAGAAGGATGAATAGTAGAGCACCGATTACAGCAGTATCAGATTCCATTTCCTATTCTCCTTTTGTATGAAAACACAGCCAGCATGTCATCTCGTCGGAAATTTTCGAGACATATTGAAATCAATCACCCAGCAATATCGGCAGGTGTGTCCAATCGGTAAAGACGCCGCTTGCATCAGGTGTTGGGATCTCACTTCCATACAAAAGACTCGCCATGCCAACCCCAAGCGCCGCCCGAGTGGTGCGGGCCAGGTCGTCGATCATGACACATTTGCGCGGGTCCGGTTCATCGGCGAGTTCCTGTGCGATGGCGAAGGATTCAGGCATCGGCTTGCAGTAGGGCGCGACCGCGTTGACATCCACGGTGGTATCGAAGAGATCATCCAGCTCGAGCGCTTTAAGGACGCGTCGGGCGTGGAAAAAGTCTGCGTTTGTAAAGATCAGGTTGCGGGTCGGCAGCGAATCGATCACATCCCGCAGGACCGGGTTTGGGGTCAGGAAATCCTGCAGGGGCAGGTCATGCACATAGGCCAGGTATTCGTCCCTGTCCACTTTATGGTGTTTCTGAAGACCGTTCAAGGTGGTCCCATATATTTTGAAATAATGTTCGCGCAAGGTGGGAATATCCGCCTCCGGGATGAAAAGACGCTCGCGCATGTACATGTTCATGCGCTCCTTGATGGCAAGCCAGAGACCCGTGGAGGATGGATACAGTGTATCGTCGAGATCGAAAAAGAGGGTTGAAAACCGCATTTGGCGATTATACCTTTTACAACCTTGCGAAGGTTTTGTTCATTTTAGTTCCTGATTAAAAAATTCGATGGTATTTTGGATGAACTGTTCATCACCCTGGCCGTGGAATGTATGTGGCATGTTCTCGTAATACACACATTCCACTTGTTTGCCGAGTGACGTGAGCTGTTCGCATGTAGTGACCGACCAATCCATGGGAACCAGTGCGTCTGCTGTGCCGTGATGGATGCTGACCGCGGCAGTGACGTTCTCAAAGAAGTACATGGGCGATATGCTGCTCAATGCCTCCGCAGGAATCTCCAGTTCCTCGATCCCGCGCGTCTGTCCCGACCAGCCACGGATGGCGTTGTAGTTCTTTTGCTCATCGCCAGTCATCGCGGCATATAGCAGCGCGGCCCGCACGTCATCGCTGACTGTGATGACACGCGTGGTGATCCCACCTCCCATGCTGTGACCCCACAAACCGATCGAATTCGGGTTTGCGTTTTTCAATGGGTCTGCTGCCCCGCCTTGTGATTGAACCAGCACAATAAGATTTAATACGTCAATGGCCATACCCACACGGAAGAGGTTTTCGCCGCTGTCCGAAGGTGGATAGCCGCGCAGGTTCGGGTGCAGCACAATGTAGCCGGCAGTCGCGAGTGAGTCGGCGTAGTGCGTGGTGTAATCGATCGTGTCGTAGACAGCCGGGTCAATATAACCATGCAGTGCGATAATGACGGGATGGATTTCCTCATCATTTGGAATGTCTGCGAAACCATAAATAGTTAACCCGTCGCTGGGATAACGGATGAGATAACGTGTGAAGAAAAGGTTGTGGTCCATCACCTCCACGAACTCGATCTGCCCGCCGCCGTACGTCCTGGTGCGCAGATATTCATTGCTCCATGTGTAATAGGGATCAGGCGTTGCGGAAGCGGTTGGCAGGAAAGTCGGCGTGGGAGTGGGCGGAGGCGTTTGCGTGACTAGGGTTACGGTTGCAGCAGGATCAACCATGGTCACAGGCGTTGGATACGCAGGTGTTGCAAACACGGAACAGGATAACAGGATGAAGGACAGGATGGTAGGAAGGCGTTTATCCATGCCGATCATTATAGCCTTGGGCGCGTTATAATCCTGACATGACCATTCGTTTACTTTCCTCAGAGGTAGCCTCGCAAATAGCCGCGGGTGAAGTCATCGAGCGTCCCGCCTCCGTGGTGAAGGAGCTGCTGGAAAACTCACTGGATGCGGGGGCGCGCTCGATTACGATCACAATCGAGGAAGCTGGAAAAAAACTGATAGAGGTGGCGGATGACGGAGCGGGCATTCCCTCCGATGAGCTGGAACTGGCCGTCACGCGTCATGCGACCTCGAAGCTGGTACGCTCCGATCAACTTTTTTCCATCTCCACGCTTGGATTCCGCGGCGAAGCCCTCGCTTCGATCGGCTCCATTTCGCGTATGATCATTACCTCACGCGTACTAAATGAAACAGAAGGTGCGCGCGTGATCGTTGAGGGAGGCAAACCTGGCAGGCTGACCAAAGTAGGCACAACCGTTGGAACAACCATCCGTGTCGAGGATCTTTTCCATAACGTCCCGGCACGTTTAAAATTTTTGAAGGCCGATGTCACCGAGCGCCGCGCCATTGACATGCTGGTCACGCGCTACGCTCTGGCCTATCCTGAAAAACGGATCAAATTGTCAGACGGGAAGAATGCCACCCTGCAGACCTCAGGCGATGGCAACCGGCGATCCATCCTGGCTGCCTTGTACGGTGTGGATACGGCAAAGCAAATGCTCGAAGTTATGTCTGAAGAAGATGGCTTGCGATTGATGGGCTTCATCAGCCCCACATCCCTGACGCGTTCCAACCGCAAGGAAATCATTTTTTTTATCAACGGCCGCTGGGTGCATGATGTTTCACTCTCCAGCGCGCTCCTGCAGGCATATCACACCTTATTAATGGTGGGGCGCTATCCCCTGACTGCCTTGTTCCTCGAAATCCGCCCCGACGAAGTGGATGTCAATGTCCACCCTGCAAAAGCGGAGGTCCGTTTTCGGAACCAGGACAGGATCTTTAGTTTCGTCCAGCGTTCGGTGCGTAAGGCTTTGCTGGCATATTCGCCTGTGCCAAATGTCGCATCGTCGCTGTGGGGAACAACGCACACGCTGCCAGGTGAACCCCCGCCTCATGTGGGGTTGGACTGGAGCATTGGGCATGATGAAGAAATCTCAGTGGGTGGTGGGCCGTTGTCAGTGTACAGCGGTCAGTTGCCAGCTGCAAATTCGCTATCGCAAATCGAAAATCGAAAATCTGAAATCGATAGTCCATCGTTTGCAGCAATCCCGCTATTACGATTGATCGGCCAGATCGGCGCGACCTATCTTGTGGCCGAAGGTCCGGATGGTTTGTATCTTGTTGACCAGCACGCTGCACATGAGCGGGTGCTGTTCGAAAAGTTGATGGCGCAGCATGGGATGAAGAACATCCCTTCGCAATCCCTGCTCACTCCCACAGTCGTTACACTTCCTCCTCAATCTGCAACTTCACTACTTATTCAATTACCAGTATTGCAACAATTTGGCTTTGACGTGGAAGAGTTTGGACCCAACACGTTCCAGGTGCGTGCCATGCCTGTGCTGTTTACGGGCAGTGACGCCACTGCCGCATTGCGCGCCCTGGTGGAGGACTTCGAAGAGGATGAGACCCCACTGCAAAACGAGATCGAGGCGAAGCTTGTGGCACGCGTCTGCAAGCGGATGGCGGTGAAGGCGGGGCAGGTTCTCTCGAATGAGGAACAGCGCGCCTTGCTGTCCAACCTTGAGTCATGCGACTCGCCGCGTACCTGCCCGCATGGCAGGCCGACGATGATCCATCTTTCTGTGGATATGCTCGAGCGTCAATTCGGGAGGCGCGGTGCCCGCTAAAAAGGATGAGTCTCGTGAACTGGCAACGTTATTTGCCCACTATGGTGTCGAAGCATTTCTGGAGGCAACAAGTGCGCTGGTGGCAGTTCTGGACAAGGACGGGAAATTGCTTTCCTGGAATCCGGCGTTCGAACAATTAAAACAAAATCTGCCCGCGGCAAGCCTTGCCAAAGACTTCATTTCCCTCCCAGGCAGGGTCCTGTTCGATGAATTCCTCAAAACCACACTGCATGAGCGGGTTCGCAAACTGGCAAATCTTGAATTTGCCTGGGAGAATCGCTGGGGTGATTTCTTATCCCATTTTATTCCCCTACCCGATGAACGGATCCTGTTTGTCGCCGAACCTGTGCATGCAGTGAACGACCTGGGAACGATCACGGAAGAGTTGCAGAGAATCAAACGTTCCCTGGCAATCAAGGAGACGGAGCTCAAGGCGGTCATCGCTCAGGCAGATGAGGTCTCGCATACTGACTCGTTGACATTCATCCCAAACCGCAAACGCATCATCTCTGATCTGCAACGCGAAGCAATGTTCTCGGATCGGTACGGGACTCCGCTTGCGATCTCAATGATCGATATTGATCACTTCAAAAACATCAACGATTCCCACGGTCATGTGACTGGGGATGATGTCCTGCAAAAGCTTGCGACCGAATTGCGCGATCACATTCGCCATCCCGATACGATCGGGCGCTATGGCGGCGAGGAATTTTTGGTCGTCCTGCCGCAAAGTACTATTAAAGCCGCGTCAGAGCAGGCCGAACGCCTGCGCAGGCATGTACAGTCATTGGTACTTGAGTCCAGCGACTCAAAGATCACCCTGACGATCAGCATCGGTGTTGCTCAATACAGGATACACCAGGAAGACTGGCAAACCTTCTTAAGCCGCGCGGATGCCGCGCTTTATGAAGCGAAAAATAAGGGACGAAATCGCTGGATGGTTGCTGAGGAATAAAGATGAATGCACTCTGGCTCGAAAATAACAGGATTTCATTACGTGACATTCCGCAACCTCGAAAAGCAAACGAAGCGCTGATCAAAATCCGCAAAGCCGGAATTTGCAGTACCGATCTTGAATTGGTGAAGGGATACTATCCGTACACGGGCGTGATCGGGCATGAATTCGTGGGCGATGTGGTCGAAGCAGAGGATTCCTCCTGGGTTGGTCAACGCGTGGTGGGGGATATCAATGTGGTGTGCAACCAATGCGAGCAGTGCCTGAATGGACGCCCGACTCATTGTGAAAACCGCACAGTACTTGGAATTGTCAACCGCGACGGAACGTTCGCCGAATATACACGATTGCCAATAGCCAACCTTCATCGCGTCCCCGCTTCCGTTTCGGATGAAATGGCTGTTTTCACGGAACCACTTGCCGCGGCGCTGGAAATTCAGGACCAAATTCAGATCAAGCCCACGGACCGCGTCCTACTCGTCGGCGCGGGGCGGCTCGGGCAGCTTATCGCCCAGACCCTTGCCTTGACGGGCTGTGACCTGCACGTGGTGGTGCGTCATACTCGTCAGCAGGATTTGCTGAAGGCGCGCGGGATCAGGATCATCTCTGAAGAGGAGATTCAGCGCGGGAGATGGGATATCGTGGTGGAAGCGACAGGATCCCCGAGCGGCTTTTCCGTAGCGAGGCAGGCAGTTCGCCCTCGTGGGTCGATGGTTTTAAAGTCTACCTATAAAGGGGATATGAGTGTCAACTTTTCGTCCATGGTTGTGGATGAGATTCGTCTTATTGGCTCGCGCTGTGGTCCGTTTGAGCCTGCGCTGCGTTTAATGGAATCCAAACAGGTGGACCCAACGGTATTGATTGCAGATGAATTTAAGTTGGGCGATGCTTTAAAAGCATTTGAGCGCGCTGCTGAAGCGGGCGTGCTCAAAGTGTTGGTGGAACCATAATATCAGTGGGAGCCTAGAGGGAATCGTTGCGCGTCATGGTTTTTGGCATGCGGGGCAGATGAATACTAAAAGATGTGCCAACGCCCATCTTGCTCTTCAATTCAATGCTGCCATTGTGCCCCTGGATGATTTGTTTGCTGATTGAGAGTCCCAGCCCGGTACCTGAGGCCTTGCCCTCATGCTCGCGCACGCGATAGAATTTTTCAAAGAGATGGGGAATTGACTCTTCAGGAATTCCCAAGCCCGTATCCTGAATAACGATGGATTGGTCGGTGGCTGTGTAATTACCGCTAATGATCACCGATCCGTTCGTACGGTTATATTTGATGGCATTGCTCATCAGGTTGAGTACAACCTGTTTGATCTTGTCTCGGTCAGCCTCCATCAGCGGCATGTCATTGGGGACATCCACGCGGATCTGGATATTCGTCTCCTGCGCCTTGGTCATCATTACATCCCGGCATTCGTACAGCAGGTCTGCCACGCTGAAACGCGTCTTGCGGAATTGTACCCGCCCTGATTCCAACCGTGCCAGGTCAAGGAAGGATGACGCCAGCGAGTTCAAGCGCAACGTTTCATTGTGGATATTATTGACGATCTGGTCACGCTGTTCGCGTGACATCTCGGGGCGGAGCAACAGGTACGTTGCCGTGCTGAGTGACGCCAGGGGTGTACGTAATTCATGGACAAATTCCGCGATCAAGTCCGATTGCTGGAAGAGACGCGCATTTTCAATGGCAACGGCCGCCTGCGCTCCCAACACGGTGAGCATGGATTCATCGGGGTCGGTGAATTTGCCTCTCTTCTTGTTCAACACTTCCAGCACACCCACTACTTTGTTCTTCGTAATAAGCGGAATGCCCAGCAGGGATTTTGTTGAATAGCCGACAGTCTGTTCGACATCGCTGAAGAAGCGCAGGTCTTTATGTGCATCGTCAATGCGCACAGACTTGCGATTGGTAACGATCCAGCCTGCGATGCTTTTCTCGAGCGGGACGACAAGTCCACGCATGGTGGGTTCATCTATATTGGTGGCAACCTGAAAGTAGAGTTGACGCGAGGTGTCGTCATACAGCAGGATGGATGCTGCTTCAGCGTGTGTAATGTCGGCTGAGGCACGTACGATGTCATCGAGCAGGGTATCGAGGTCAAGCGTGGATGCCAGGTCGCGCGAAATTTCGATCAGTCGCAGGTAACTATCAAGGGTCTGTGTTTTGATTTCAGCCATGGAGTACTCGTTTCGCTATTTCAGGTAGTATGGATGCGACATCATCCATGATGACGACATCTGCACGCACGTTGACGTATGTGGGCGTGTTGTTGACGATGATCAAATGTGCACCGCGGTCGAGGGCTTGCATGGGTAAACCTGCCACGGGCAGCACTTCCAGAGAGGAACCCGCAACCAGCATCAGATCACATTGGCGCGCGGCGCGTTGCGCTTCATTCCATGCAGATTGCAACAGTTGTTCACCAAAAAGGATCACGTCCGGTTTCAAGGTACTGTTGCAGAAGGAACAGGTGGGGATTTTTCCTTCTTCGATGAACGTTTTCAAAAAAAGTTCCGCTTCAAATTTGTGATAACAGCCGGTGCACGAAAGGGTCTTCATTGTGCCGTGTGTTTCAACCACGCACGTGGAGCCGGCTTTTTGATGCAATACATCGATGTTCTGGGTGATGATCGTTTGGATGCGGCCCGCCTGCTCCAGTTGTGCAAGTGCCAGATGGGCGGCATTTGCGTTTGCATAAAAGATCTGGCCCGCCAGTGGACGAAACCACTCGAAGAAACGTTCGGGAGCCGTACGGAATGTACTTAACGACGCAACTTCAAGCGGTTCATCGCGTGACCACAAGCCTGTCCCCTCTGAGCGGAAGTCTGGGATGCCAGACGGAGTGGATATGCCCGCGCCCGTCAATACCACGGCGCGTTTTGCCTTGCGGAGCAATTCCGCCGCGTCCTCGATCGCCGTGTTTGAAGCGAGTGCCGGACCGGCGGGTTGGCTCATCTGGGCAGCGCCTCTCGTTCGGTGATGAAGTCAACCAGCTTCATGATCTGCCTCGCTGTGAGACTCTCGGGCTGGCATAATACGGCAGGTGTCTGCATGCGCGTGGCTTGCACGAACAACTCAGGAGCGGGCGTCAGAGTGCTGACGATCTCGTGTCCCAGTTTTGTCTGTACCTGGCTGGAAGGCAGCTGGGTATCGGAACGCATGCGGTTATTTAGAATCACGTTGATGTTCTTCTTCGAAATACCAAGTGCGGCGATATCGTCAATGAGTGCCTTGGCATGGATGAGCGTATTGGGTACACCTTCGATGACGATCAGTATTTCATTGCACAATGGCAGGATTTTTTCGGCAAACGGCTGGAGACCCAGGTTGAGATCAAGGACGGAAAAGCGCGCTGATGCCGCGACTCGTTTGATGATCACCTCATAATTGGCAACCTGGTTGACAAGGTGCATATCGCGTGGACGGTCGGTGGCGAGCAATAATTTCAACCCCGAAGGATGACCGGCAAGACATTCGTGTACCTTTTCACGCGTGAGTTCATTCAAATTGGCGATGGTTAATAGATCCACCAGCCCCATGGATGGGGTGACTCCCATTTCGAGTGCCAGCGCGCCCTGCCCGGGCAGCATCTCTGCCACGATGACATCATTTTTGGTGCGCGTGTGTAAAGCGGCCGCCAGGTTTACTGCAAGTGTTGTTGTGCCAAGCCCGCCGCGCGCACCCAGCACCCCAATTACATAACCTCGATTTCCGTCGCCGGT
>JBDTPH010000127.1:0-19172 GCA_039932795.1 Chloroflexota bacterium | reverse complement strand
CTAAAGAGCGACGAACATTCAATTACCCTTGAAGCGTTGTTCGACCGGGCCGATATGCCCTTCATGGACGTGGTTTTCAAAACGGGTGACCGTTTCGTTGAGTATTATTTCACCGATCGCTGGTACAACATTTTTGCAATTTATGACCGTGATGATGGAACGATAAAAGGCTGGTACTGCAATGTAGGCGGGCCTGCTGTGTTTGAAGATGGTGTTGTCTATTATATTGATCTCGCACTTGATCTATGGGTCTCAGCGGATGGAAAACAGACCATTCTGGATGAAGATGAATTTGAAGAATTGAAGTTGAATGACGAGTTACGGACTGGCGCATTAAAGGGATTGGATGAACTGAAACAACTTTTCTTAAACAACAAACCTCCGGCGTAACCCGGAGGTTTGTATCTGTATGGAGTGGTTTTGACTAGAAGGAGTTCATAAGTGTGTCACCATACTGCCAGAGCAATCCTGCGCTAACACAACAACAGCATAGCACAAGGACTACGACGGCTGCGATGATAAGGGTGGTATTGCTCTTCTTGGGCTCTTCAGGGGTGGGCGTGTACTGTGGATCCATGGGTTCCTCCAACAATGACAGAATGATTTGCTACAATGTGCGGATTATATCAGGTAGTTTATTCGCTAACATGTTGCCCGGGAGTGTTATGGAATTGTATTAAATATTCCCTCTGCAGCTGCAAAGAAACCAAGCAACAAGGCAGGGAATAGGATGAACGCCAGACAAACACAAAGTCCCAATGCCAGGTTGGAATAGCCAAGCAGCAGACCGGCTGTTGCCATGCCGTCGCCACCTAATGAACCATTGCTTTCCCTGATTTCCTTCTTTGACATGTGACCCGTGATCACAGCAATAATGGCCCCAACGATTGGTATAACGGACCATCCCAGGATTCCCATGATCAGGCTGGTGAGCGATAAGGTGCTGTTTGGGGCAGGGGTGCCATTTTGGAAGAGTGGTGTGTTTGAATCAGACATGCGAATCGCCTCTCCTTTACCCTAGGAAGCAATGTTTCGATTGGAGCGTCTGTACAGCCAATACACGAGGAACGCGGCAACCACGATCAGCAGGGTACCGACGAGAATCGGCAGGATGATCGCAAGTATCGACAGCACCGTGGAGACAATATCCTCCGCTATGGATACGGGAACGTTTCCCGCGCCAGCGGTGGTTGCTGTCACAGCTGGACGCAGCACTGCAGCCTTGGCAACATGTACTGTACCTGCGACGAGTAGTCCGGATGCGAGTGCCAGAACAGGGCTGACGTCGGTGACAACATTCGCGCTCGCAGCAAAGGCGATTGCACCTGCAGCCGGGCGTATGAATGTCTGGATCACGTCATTGAGATGATTCACGGCCGGGACTTTGTCTGCCAGCATTTCGATGATGACCAAAAAGGAGAGCATCAGGATGATCCATGGGCTGGCTAGTGTGTCCCACGGGCTATTAAGTTGCATAAGATTTGTGTAGCGGGCGATCAACCCAACAAGAAGCAGTGGGATGTAGGCATTCAATCCCGCGCTTGCGGAAAGACCGAATGCTGTAAATATGCCAGTTAGTAATTCCATATTAACCTCCAAGTAGCCAATTTAGCGGGCTATGCCTCTGCAAGAGTGCTTCGCGAAAGCCCGAAGTCGAAGGGTGACTTTGGTAAACACTTGCGCTTCGACTTCACTCCTCGTTTCACTCGTCGCTCCGCTCAGCGCGAGGCACCAGATGAGAATCAGCCCAAGGGGAAGCCTCCCCAGGTTCCGGTGAGCTTGAAGCGGAGCAGGTCGATCGCAGTGATCATAATGAACGCGAGAGTTGTTCCGGCCAGCAAGGGCATCCACATCTCCCTTAACGATGTAAATACGTTTTCCTCACGCATGACCAGGATCCACACCATGCTAAAGACCATGATGAGCAATGCAAGTACGCCCAGCACGCTTAGGATCGCGATGGGATATAGGACAATGGAACTTTCAGTAAGAATGGCGAGGTTAACCAGTAAAACGATGCTGAAAAGCATGCCCAGTTTTTTCCAGTCGAGAGGACGTTCCTTATCCAGATCTTTCCACACACTCTGGTTGAACGCGGGGTACAGGATCGAAGCCAGGGCAATGCCCATACCGCTCCCCGTGAAAAGGCGCAGTGTGTTATTCGGAATGTAAAGATTGGGGATATGATCGAGCGCGCCACCTGCCGTGCTTTTGAGCAAATACAAATAGGAATTGGAGCCGTCAATTCCAAACGCGAGAAAGAATAGAAATAACGGTGCTCCAATTTTCCAATTGGGCATGCCACTTTTCTTTGGGCTAACGATGGCAAAGAAGAGCAGTGAGATTGCCGCGGCGTAGAATTCACCAGTACAGCGTGCACATAAGGGAAGCTGACGCTCCCCAAAGTGAAATGACCTTTCATCAATGCGGTGACAGATGGCATAGCCAACCGCATCCGCTTTGCCGAGTACTCCGGGCGGGGCGATGGTAAACCAGACCGCAAATGCAATGACTGCCGCAATTGGGATGAGCCAGCGTGTTATTTTTGTTTTATTGGAGTGGGTGATTGTCTGATCCATTGCATCCATTATATGGGCTTATAGGGTGATGTGCAAGAAAGGTTCAGGAATGAAGTATGATTAATTTCACAAGGAGATATTTTTATGAAACGAATTGGCATATTGACGGGTGGTGGAGATGCGCCTGGACTGAATGCTGTCATCCGGGCAGCGGTCAAGACTGCAATCTATCAGTATGGGGCTGAGGTGATCGGCATCCGTGATGGCTACGATGGATTTATCGATGAGCAGGGAGTCATTCCGCTTGGGATCGAAAATGTGCGAGGGATTCTGCCGCGCGGTGGGACGATTTTGGGCGCGGCCAATCGCGGTAACCCGTATGCGCGCAAGGTCATCCGTGATGGACAGGAAGTGATCATTAATGTTTCGGATGAAATCATCCAGGGGATTGACCGCCTCAAACTGGATGCTCTGCTTGTTTTGGGTGGTGATGGCACATTGCATATTGCTCATCAATTATTTGAAAAAGGCGCGCCGATCATTGCCGTGCCCAAAACGATCGATAATGATATTGGCGGCACGGAAGCGACGTTTGGTTTTGACACTGCAGTCAACACAGCCACCGAGGCAATTGATAAATTGCACACCACTGCCGAAGCGCATCACCGGGTGATGGTACTCGAATTGATGGGGCGCGACGCGGGATTTATTGCCCTTCATGCAGGTGTTTCAGGTGGAACCGATGTCATCCTGATCCCGGAAATCCCTTTCAAATTTGAATCTGTTGTGGCGAAGGTGCGCCAGCGCGTCGAGCGCGGCATGCACTTCAGCATTATCGCCGTTTCGGAGGGCGCCAAACCATTGAACGGAAAACAGGTCTTCTCGCGAAAAGGGGATGAAATCTATGTTCCCCGCCTGGGTGGCATTGGTCATAGGGTGGGGGAGTACATTGAAAACGAGGGGTTCGAAACTCGTGTCACCGTGCTCGGTCATCTTCAACGCGGCGGCTCTCCGACCCCGTTCGATCGCTGGCTCGCAACCCGCTATGGTGCCGCGGCGGTCCGTTTGGCGGCACAGGGAAAATTTGATCGTATGGTCGCCTTGCACGCGGGCAGGATTATCGATGTCCCTTTGAGTGAGGCCATTGCCGAAGTGAAACGAGTTGATATCAACGGTGACGCAGTCGTGACTGCCCGCGGCATGGGCATTTCGTTTGGAGATGAGTAGCCCCACCCCGACCTCCCCAAATTCGAAATAAGAATTAATATTGTCATAATGATTACTGCTCCGAATTTGGGGAGGGGTTAAAACCACAATGCCGCCCTTTCGGACGGCATTGGTGGGGCGCTGTGGCTTCCCATTCTAGTAAGTTGCAGAAAAACGGTCTGCCGTCTTACTGGAGGAGGGATGCCACAGCGCTGGGTATATTACAACTATCCATGAGAGACATCACCTCCTCCTTTCTATAGGATGGCATGTAATTGGCTTGCCCCCGAACAATGGTGAAAGTATGTCATATTTTATTTCGGATGTCAATGGAGGGAATTGGACTCTTATAAAATTGCAACTATATTTTCTCTACGATTTGCGGAAATATGATACCTTTTGAGAGTTTACGGAGGCCTGTAACGGTTATCCTAATGGAAATTTAACATGGAGATCCACATGAAAGCCAACCCAAACCGTTTTTGGACAACCGTTATTCTGCTCGGCTGGGCATTTGATTTCCTCTTCTGGGAAAAGCCCACTGGTATCAATTTTGCCATCTACGTTGCCCTCTGTCTGCTCACTGGAGTTTTTCTCCTTCGAGCAGATGGACTTCGACCCGCGCCGGGATCGAGCCTGCTCCTGATCCCGATCGCCTTTCTCGCGGCGATGACCTTTATCCGCCAGGAGCCCCTGTCGGTATTCCTCTCCGTCGCTGCTGTTCTTTTCCTAATGGGAGTCTTCGCACTGACATATCTCAGTGGCCAATGGACGCGCTACGGCCTGCTGGATTATTTCTTTGGATATTTGAATCTACTGGGCAGCATAATCGCCCGTCCGCTTGGATTCGTTTCGGAGAATCGCCGTCCCGCTTCGGGACAGCCATCCCTGGGGCAGAAGCGCAATGTCCACTTCTGGCCTGTGGTGCGCGGCATCGTCATCGCACTGCCAGTCATCGCGATCTTTGCATCCCTGCTGTCATCCGCTGACCCCATCTTTGCGACGCGCTTCGAAGATTTTCTGGCGTTGTTCCGAATCGACAACCTGCCCGAATATATTTTCAGGCTCGTGTATATCCTTGTCTTTGCATATGCACTTGCTGGGACGTTCCTGCATGCTGCGCAGAAGTCAGATGAGAATGTGGAAGAGAAAACGCGGGTTTCCCCTTTTCTCGGTTTTACAGAGTCCTCGATTGTGCTCGGCAGCGTGCTGATTTTGTTCATTACGTTTGTGGTGATCCAGTTCCAGTATTTCTTTGGTGGGCAGTCAAATATTCACATTGAGGGATATACGTTTTCTGAATATGCACGCAAGGGCTTTGGCGAACTTGTGGCTGTTGCGTTCTTCAGCCTGCTTATGCTGCTTGGTCTGGGCGCGATCACACGCCGCGAATCTGAATCGCAGCGACGCGTCTTCTCGGGGCTGGGCATTGTTCTTGTGGGACTGGTGATCGTGATGCTTGTCTCGGCGTTTCAGAGGCTTCAACTGTATGAAATAGCCTATGGCTTCTCCCGCCTCCGAGCTTACACTCATGTATTCATGATCTGGCTCGCGCTTTTGCTTGTGACCGTTGTTGGGCTTGAGATCACACGCCGCGAACGGATAGCTGCATGTGCCATGCTCATCGCTGCGCTCGGGTTCATCATCTCGATCAATCTCATCAACGTGGATTCCTTCATTGTGAAGGAGAATATTCAGCGTGAAATTCGCGGCGTGCAGGACAAAGCTTTTGCACAGGGTCGCGCCGATCTGGATGCGCAGTATTTCCTGGACTTGTCTGACGATGCAGTACCTTCACTGGTGAACGCATATAAGTCCAGGTCTCTGCCTGCTTCTGTCAAAGAAAAAGTGGGTGCATCTCTGGCTTGCATCCGTTACACGCGTGATCTCGATAAGCGCAAACTACCCTGGCAATCCTTTCATTTCTCGCGTTATTTTGCCGACCGTGCCTTTGCAACTGTGAAAAAGGAATTGGATGCCTACAAGATCCTGGATAAAGATTTGCCCGTAATGGTCCAGACACCCAGCGGAGAAGAATTCTCCTGCTACCAATATTATTACGATTAAATCGAAAACGTCCCGCAGGCAATGAAGCCTGCGGGATTTTTACTTTCCTGATTTGTTCAAGCGGGGTTGTGCAAAAAGCTGTTCAATTTTTGCAGTAACAGTGCATAGAAAACCAGCAATATCATCATGATCCATGGAACATAAATAAGCGGATCAGTAAGCACGTATGCATCATTATATAGGACGCTATCTCCCAGGGCAATGTAGCTGACCAGCCGCCAGATATCCAACAGCGCGTAGGGGGCAAAGAGCATCCACAGCAGCGTTCTAATCCACTTTTGCTGGGTTGTTGCGAGTAAATAGGCAAAGATGACCAGTCCCAGCGATAGTTCCCAGACCATATCCAGCCAGATAAATGCGCCAAGATAGAGAACAAATGCAAGCGCCAATGCTGTCTGTGGAGCGTCGTTTCCCCCCTTGTTAATAGGTTTTCCCAGGAACTTCAGCCCGACCCATCCCAGAGGCAGGAGCAGAACAAGTTTTACGAGCGATGCAATACGCATGTTCATGGCGGATACTCCAAGGTAATACAGAACAATTTGCAGGATGGAGTGGTTATAGCCAAGGAAAGGCTTATCGGGACCCCACCAGGAATAGTCACGCGAGAGGCGGGCAAGGAATCCGAAGTAATCCTGATATTGTTGTAGTCCGTAGTCCACGCCGCCTGCAAGGATGGTGATCCCAGCCACAGCCAGATACGCAATGATCGACCCGGCAATTAATTTGAAAAAGAATTTATATCGTCCTAATAACAGCGGCAGCGCAAGCGCAAATGCCCAATGAGGCTTAATGGGCAGAATGATCACTCCGAGCCAGAAAATCGCCCAACCCAATTTTTCCTGCAGGATGGCATCGATCAGAAAAGTGGCGAAAAGAGCTATGACCATATATGTGTTCATATAGGACAGGTCGTCCCAGAAAGGCGAGAACACAAGATAAATCGGCAATAAATATGCCCACTGCCTCGAAATGTTTTTCAGGTTGTTTTTTTGGAATATACGTTCCCACCCTACATACAACAAAAGATAGGCCGCGATGTGAATGAGCACCATCAATGGCAACAGGATCGGCAAAGGCAGGAGCAGGAGTGGGCTAAAGAAAAAAGCAAAGGCCGGGGAGTAGAGGTAATGAGCCTCCACATGTTCCAATGAACCTTTTAAGTATAGGTCTTCACGTGTGCTAAAATGCTGCGCCGAAGCAATATACGACTGCTGTAGATCGGCTGAGACCTGTACCCCCTCTGCAACAGCCTCCGGGCTAAACGCGTCGGCAAAAAGGAAGACCTGGATCGCAAGGCGCAGTACCGTGTATACAATTGATGTAATGAGCAGAACACGATACGTTTTGGATGTTGACCAGCATTCCCTGATACTGTTCAAGCTTTATTCTTCCTTTGGCTTCAAACGGCTGGTCAGGTCTCGCAGTTGCACAAAGGAGATGGGCTTGATCATCACAAAATCTGCCATCTCGCCATAGGTCTCGCCCATGCGTGCATCGGCTGTGGTGAGGATGACCATTGTTTTGGCAAGATGCTCTTCCTTCTTGATGATGTTTGCCAGGATGTCACCTCCTGAAACATGGGGAAGATGCATATCCAGCAGGATCAGGAACGGCGGTGGCCCATTTTTTAGTCTCGCCTCTGCCAGCCTTCCATCAGTAACGTGCTCCACCTCAAATCCTACGCCGCGTAATGCCTCTGCAAAGATGCTCGCAAGGTCTTCATCGTCCTCAATGATCAATGCAAGTATGCTCATGATAAAGTCCAATCCTTTTTTGTAGATTCGGAGACGATCATGGGCAAATTGATGATAAAAGTTGTGCCCATGTCCGTTTTACTCTGCACTTTGATCTCACCATTCATCAGACTAACCAATTGTTTGACAATGGAGAGACCCAGGCCAAAACCGCCGTGCACACGAGTGGCTGTTCCTTCCACCTGACGGAAGGTATCGAAGATATAGGGCAGCTCTGACTCGGGAATTCCATGCCCTGTATCTGAGACTCGGATACCCCATTTTTTTGGAGCTGAAAAAAATAACCCAACATGTATTGAACCCTGGTCAGTGAATTTAACAGCATTGTTCACAAGGTTGACCAGAACCTGCTGCAACCGCGCCGCATCACCGTTCAATGCTTCAGGAAGGTTGTCGTCAATGTCGCTGGTTAGCCTCAGTCCCTTGTCTGATGCAGTTTTATCCATGAGGCTGTGCAGATTTTCGAGCAGTTCTGCGGGCCTCACAGGGGCCATTTTTATGGTCAGTTTTCCTGCTTCCATTTGTGCCTGATCGAGCAGGTCATTGATCAGGCCAAGCAGACGTTGCGTATTCTTCATGATGCGGTCTGCCATATTGACCTGCTTTTCATTCATGGGTCCGTAAACAGCCTCATTGAACATTTCAGCATACCCAAGAATGGCGCTCAACGGCGTACGCAGTTCATGAGATACGATGGCGACAAATGTGCTTTTGAGCTTTTCCACCTCAGCTTCGCGCGTAAAATCACGGAAGACTATCACGGTGCCTATGTTTTCAGAGCGGTTGTTATATACCTGTGCCGCGCTGACCGACAATGTTTTTCCTGCCCATTCGATACGGAAACCAACAGGCTGGGTATCATGTTCCATGATCGCATATAACAACCTGCGGCTAGTGGGCTGAAGTCTCGGGTGTTCGATCAGTTCACTGAAATTTTTATTCACGATCAGTTCAAGCGGAACTTCCAGCATTCCCTTGATGGCCGGGTTTGCCAGCGTCGCGTTCCACTTTCGGTCAAAGACGATCACCCCGTCGGCAATGGAATTGAGAATGGCCTGGTTGCGTCCCGCTTCAGTACGTTCGCGTTCAAGAGACTCTGAAAGTGCCTGTGTGCGCTCAATGACAACGTGGTCGAGATTGGCATTGATCATGCGAAGTTCCTGGAGCGCCTGCTCGAGGCTGCGTGCCGATAGCCACGAAACAAGTGCCAGCATAAAGAAGCCAGAAATAACGAATACGTTTGGTGCCAGACCAATGGATGCAGCAAGCCAGGCAACTATCAGGCTGCTGATGGCTGCAAACAAAAAGCTTGCGGGTGGTGCCAAAATAAGGCTTGCAATGGCAATGGGAAGGGTAAATAGGAACAGTGAGCGACCATTCACCAGTTCCTCAGTTGAGTCTGTGAAGACGAAGATAAAGGTCAGCAGGAGCAAAAAAAGTAATGCTGCAACGCGACTCGATAACCTGCGGTTTACCTGGTAGATGCCGAAAATGCCCAGCGTGAAAATAACAATGCCACCCAGCAATATTTGTATTTCAGCATCGATGCTCGATTTCCCACTATTTGTTACGTACACAATGACGGCAATCAATCCCAGCAGAGCCGACACCAATTCTCCAAGAAGCAAAATATTTAACAATCGCCCGCGACGTGCCTCGTCAGGGTCGGATGTCGGGACACTCAAGATTTGATCGATACGGCTTCTCATGATCTTTACTGTACCAATGCCAGCGCGGTGACCACCGCAGAGCGAATAACAAGTTGGGGATTATATAAGCATTTGCCGATCCACAAACGTGGGTACGGCTGGTCAAGATGTTCCTGCAGCCAGCGTGCCCCATTTTGAAAAACCATTTTCGGTATGTGCGCAACCTTATTGTTCCAGATCCATAAGGCATGCAACGCATAGGCGGTTTCTTCTGCGGTAGGCATATAAGTACCCCAGGAACCATCCCGGTTTTGCGATTTCAGAATCCATTCTACAGATTGTTCCACCAATTCATTCGCGAATCCGGCGCACGCAATAATGGCGTGGGCGGTGGGGTAGTATGCCGATGCATGCCACTTGTCCACCCAGAAGGTATGGTCGCCCCTGGATTTGATCAGAAACAAAATGATCTTTTGCACGGAGGAATATTTTCGGTCCATGCCTGCCTGCCGCAGGGCGTCCAAAATATGAATGTTGGCACTGACAGATGGGTTTGCCTCCAAATTAAAACACCGAAAGTGATCCTTTTCCTCATAGGCCAGCACGCTCGCCAGGTCTTTCTCGATGCCGAATCGTAACAAGGCCGTATATGTAATGACACTATCATCACTATCTTTCACAGAATAGTTGGTTGCAAAACCCACCCCGCGTCGAGGTTCCCAGGCTTTTGAGAGGAAGTCAATGTGCGGTTTGAGCTTTTCGGTCACGTTCAAGTCCGGGATCAAACTCAGATTCCAAAGCGACCATGCAATTTCAAACACATCGAAAGGCGCAACATTCGGCATTCCACCATCAGGTTTTGCAACGCTGTGCAAATACTCGAGGGAAGCCTGGTCGCCCTTTTTGATATATGTTGCGAAATATGCGGTGGCCGAAGGGCTTAATCCCACGGAACCGTTGCCTTCCTGCAGGTTTTCGATATCCAGCATATGCTTTCCATCGGTCCCAGACATTTCAGCCGAGAATGCAATGGTAACGTGCCTATTGATCATATTATTTTGCAGGTAGGCGAGCTTCCTGGCGCGTTGCCTGGATAGACGCCCCAATATACGGTCACCCTGCCTTTTGATGAGGCCAAGCTTCTCAGCCTCTGCCGCCAGAGTGGGAGCGATCATTTCGAAGCCGACAGTTGCTCCATTGGGATCAGCTTGCAGCCCTTTTGTAGCGCCGCCCACCATCCGCTCGAGGGCGAGTTTGCCGTTCTCGATCTGCACCTTGTCGTGCCCGCGCCGTCCACGGTAGGAGAGGGCGATCATGGCGGCGAGAGTACAGAGTACGCGGTCATGGTAATACATCGGAGCTGGCGCCCCCCAGGAGCCATCGGGGAGCTGATTTTCTGCGAGCCACGACAGGGCCCGACTGCTCAGATCCCAGTCAATTTCACCAAGCCGCGCTGCCCACGCAGTATCGTATGCCGTACTTCCCATGTGACCCGGACCTATTTCATCAATCAGTTTAGTAATCAGATCCGTCATCTTTTTGTCCCATTGTTTGCGGCAGCCATAGATCGAATTTCAATTCTCCAACACCAAGCACACGATCCTTGTTCCCGCGGTAGTAATTTCTAAGCCAGTCCTGTTCCTCGTGGGAAAATTTTGTGTAATCAGGTTCAGGCATGCGGCGCAGGTAAATGTGATCGTATAGGATGGACCGCAATTGACGTTCTGTCATGTATGGGGAGGGACTCACAGAAAAATAAAGGTCCTCCTCTCCAGTGGCTAACAGGGGCATATCAAATGCGCTGAATTTGTCGAAGCCAATAAATATGCTTACGGGTGACAGATCTTCGCCATAATATTTTCGGATGAGCGTCTGTTTATCGGGCACGGCTCCCTGCGCAAGATAATGTTCCACCGAGAGACGTGCAACCGTCTCCAGGGATTCATCGGCAAAAACGCCAAAGAACAGGCGATGGCGCGAGTTGTGTTTCGTGGCTTCCGTAACATCATAGATGGATTTCAATGCATATTCATAGGGTGTGCCCGTCAATACATCACGGTAATCACCGTAGAAGCGAACCTTCACATCGTATTGTGCAAAGAAACTCTGATAGTTCCCGTCGGTGGCTGTTCGTACCAGGCCGTCCATGCCGACACGCTTTGTATACTCATCGCCCCGATGCATTAGTTCACGACCAAAGACCGGCGCAAGGATCGTATGAATGCCGTGGTCGAAAAGCATGGCGCACAGTTTAACGTGGTTCCTGATGGACTCGGTCATATAGCCTTCGATAAAGTCGTTACCGATCTTATCCTCGTGTTCGAGCATGAACCAGCGTCGGGTCCCATTGACCGGGAAGACGCAAACCTTTTGTCCTGTGGCTTTTACCAGCGCGGCAACTTCATCGGTGGTGAGTTGCAGGAAACGCTCCAGTGGAATCATAGGCCTCTCCAAATGCGAGGCAGGAATCGGGGAGTCTGACGCGCATAGGCCGCATAGCCAGGCAGTGTCTGTGTGAGCAGGTCTTCCTCCTGGCGGGCCGCGCGCGTAAAGTCCCATAGCGTGTAAAGCAATGTGGCGAGAGTGGTCAAAGCAGGGTTAATTAAAAATAACCCCAACGAGATCCCGAAAAACGAAGTGATGACCGGGTGACGCATCAACGCATAGGGACCTGAATTAATGACTTTGTGTTTGGGTTGCACTTCCACACGCTCGGCATAAAAATGTTGCAGATGGGCACGCGACCAGATGTGCAGGATGAGTGACAGGGTAATTACGGTTATACCAAACCCCTGCATCCATACTCCCCATGACTGGCTGGTGTGAAGACCTAGTATCGGGAGCAGGATGGGCTGCAGGACGAGCACAGCGACCATTGCGAAAATGAAAGATGTAAAATCCCACGAACGTCCTGAGCCGCTTGCCTGTCGCTTTGCATCATAGCGACGAATGAGAGCGAAATCCATTGCGTAAAATAGGATGATCGTGAGAAGCGTTGCAACTGATTGTGGAATTCCGAGGAGCATAAAGTCTCAGCTGGACTCAGCGATGCGCTTCGCAACACGGGAGGAGAAGCCTGCCATCGTGATCATGGCGTGATTTGTGTTTTCAAGGTGGAAACCCAGCCTGCGCTTGACGTCGTATGCGCCCGTCCCCAAACGGACAAGGCGGATGTTATGTTCAAATGCTTCCTGTAGTGCCGTGTAGAGCAAAAGGAAATATCCGCCGGGCACATCGTCCTCCAGCCCGAGCCCGGTGGCAAGCTGAAACTGGTTATCGCGAACCACCGCACCGCAGCCTGCCAGCTTGCCCTCCTTGTGGATCTCCATCCACGTGCCATCGATCATGGAGAAATTTTCAAGCAAACCTCGCATCCACGGGTTGGGTGCTGAACCGTGCCAAATGGAGACATTCTGAATGAGTTCCAGGGCTTTATCCACATTCTGGACAGTTTTATGTTTTGTGAGAGTGATGCCGTTTTCCTCGGCTTCACGCAGACTTTTCTTGTAATGCTGGCGATCCTTTTTGCTTCCCTTTTCAAGATATTCTTCGAAACTTTGCCATTCAATAGGCATATACGTACCCGGTTCTGAGACGGTAATGGGTTCGCACCCTTTGGGCCAGGATGGATACTTAAGTTGTTCGGTGAGCAGGTAGTCAAATACCAGGAAGGAACATTTCTGCTTCCTGAACTCATCCTGTGCAGCACCGGCAATTGCGCTGAGGGCCTCATCACGCAATGGCTCACCTGGCAGCAACATTGCCGATGTATCTGCCAGCGGCGAACGGCATACCAGCAGGGGTTTGTGCTTGAAGATGGATTCCATGAAGCGGCGTGCCACTTCGGGCAGGGGAAGGGGCTCGTTATGTACTCTAAAGAGTGCAGCACTCGCTACAGGAGTGCTGCCATCAGATGCGACCAGGTACGTTGGCGGGGCGTCTTTCATGGCGCGTTCCCCAAACTGATACCAGTTATGACTCTGAAAGCCGCGTCTTGCTGCCACTTGATCCCATACTTCAGGATCTATTTCATGAATACTCTTAAAAACCTGTACATTTAATTTGGCCATTGTTACTCCACGTTTTCCATTGTACATGAGCACAATCGATTAATAAATTTCCGCTTGATTGCCTTGCAGAATTGAAAACTGCTGGCGCCTGACTTGGAAAAAATTTTTACAGCTAAACCCTGAACTTAGGAATGTATAATTGCCAAGGAGGATTATTATGAGAAATTATACCTTTCGTCTCAAGCCTGGACAGGATCTGTTTAACTCCATCGAAGCATTCGCAAGGGATAAAAATATCGAGGCAGGATGTGTGTTGAGCGGCGTCGGAAGCCTGATACATTTCACATTGCGTTTTGCGAACCAGGAAGTCCATGCCGAAGGAGAGGGTCATTTCGAGATCGTGTCGATTACCGGGACCGTTTCCATCCATGGTTCGCATGTGCACCTATCGGTTTCGGATAAAGATGGCAAAACGATTGGCGGTCATCTTGTACCCGGTTGTACGATTTATACAACTGCAGAAATCGTCATCCTGGTGATTGAAGACGTTGTCTACAAACGGGAGTTTGCCGAAGATTCTGGATATGATGAATTGGTTGTTTATGATAAGTAGGGGTAACTCCGTTCCTACTTTAACGCATTCAAAAATTCCTCCTGATTTCTCACAGTCTCCTTGAATCCCAACCGTTTACCCAGGCGGGTCAACTGCGGCGGATCCACGTAGGTTGTGGCCAGAATTTCCTCCTGTCCTAACACATCGTTCGCTTTCCCGTCCAATAAAACTTTTCCCTGCGATAACGCGATCACGCGCTCGAAATTCTCAGCGCAAAAATCAATGTCGTGAGTGATGGTGATCACGGTTTTACCGCGCTCGCGCAATGCCTTGATAACATTTGCAATACGCGCAATATTCATGGCATCCTGTCCCGTTGTGGGTTCATCGAAGATCACGATTTCCGTATCCATTGAAATGACGGATGCCAGCGCGACCATCTTGCGCCAGGTAGCGGATAGGTCGTACGGATTCGTCTCCGTCTTATCGGATAACTCCGTCATCGCCAGCGCGTCGGTGACCAAAGCCTGAACCTGCCCGCCATCATATCCGAGATTTCGCGGGCCAAAAGCGACCTCCGCCCCCACGTTTTTCGAGAACAACTGCTCATCGGGGTTTTGAAACACATAGCCCACCCTGCGCGCCAGTTTCGCGACGGAATGTTTGTTCGTATCCCAATCATCGATCAGGACCTGGCCGCGTGTGGGTTGTAAAAGTCCATTCAGATGTTTGACAAGGGTCGTTTTCCCGGCGCCGTTCTGCCCGACAATCCCAACCTGTTCGCCCGATTCGATGCTGAGTGAAATGCCTTGTAACGCATTCACACCCGCGGGATAGGTATAGTGGAGGTCAGAAATCTCGATTTTCATTGAGAGAATCCATCCACAGCTTCATCCAACGTGACAGGCAGTTTTTCTTTTTTCCATACACCCATCTGTTGGGCCGCGCGCGCCACCGATGTATACCGCGAAATTCCAAACCCACTTTCTTTCAGGACGGGTGATGTCAGCACATCAGATGGAGCTCCATCGAGGATGATCTGTCCATCCTTCAACGCGATGATCCTATCCGCGAATCGCGCGATCCATTCCACTTTGTGTTCTGCCAATATAACGGTCATGCCGCGTTCTGCCATGGTGCGGATCACGCCGAAGACCTCGCGTGTGCCGATGGGATCCATCTGTGATGTTGGCTCGTCGAGCACAAGAACCTTTGGCTGCATGACCAGGATGGAGGTCAGCGCGACGCGTTGCTGTTGTCCGCCGGACAACGAATAGGGAGAGCGGTCTGCCAGGTCGCTGATGCCGGTCAACTTCATGCCGTCGTGCACGCGTGCCTTCATCTCCTCACGCGGAACACCGATATTCTCCAGTCCGAAAGCCAGTTCTTCAAAGACCGTGTATTTCGCGCCGCTGATCTGATTGAAAGGATTTTGGAATGCAAGTCCAACATTCAATACCCATTCACTGAGCGAAGAGTTGCGGGTTTCATTGCCAGCCACCTCCACAATGCCTGTCAGCTCGCCTTTGAAAAAATGCGGAACGAATCCTGCCAGCGTATAACACAGCGTGGACTTGCCCGCGCCGTTCGGCCCAATTACCGCGACAAACTCACCTTCATTCACCTGCAAATTAATGTTCTGCAATGCGGGCGAATCCGTGAGCGGATATTTATATGTGACGTTATTGAGGTTTACGATAGCCATATTCGGAGGGCCAGAGATGCAATGACAAGAATGATGAGCATCCAGCGCATGATTTTATCTGAGCTGGAGTCGGGGATTTCATGCAATGACGTTTTGACACGCGTGGATGTGAACCCGCGCGCTTCGATGGCGATGGCTCGCTCCTCCACTTCCACCAGGGAGCCAAACACCAGCGGACCCACAAGCGGAATGAGCGAGCCCGCTCTCCTCAGGAAGCTGCTTTCTGTATCAAGCCCGCGCGAGCGCTGCGCTGCAATGATGGTTTGCGCCCTGGCTTGCATCTGAGGCAGGATCTGAAGCGAGGAAATAATGACGTAGGCAAACTGGCCGGGGAGCCCGCGACGCGTAAGGTCACTCATCAATTCACTGGGATGCGTGGTCATCAATAAGAGTGTAAAAGAGGAAATCATCACTGTGATTCTCATGGCGATGCGAAACGCGAACAGGAGACTCTCCTGTGTTACATCCAGAAACCAGAACTTGAAGATGATGGTTTCCCCAACCGGTTGAAACAGTGCCTGCATGATGAAGATGAATCCTGCTGCGGGAAGGATCAGGCGCAGGGCAGTTATGAAATATTCTTTTGACACTCTGCCAATAAATGAAAGCGGTACGACTACCAGGAGCAATAAAATGGGAGCCGTCCAGTACCAGGGGCTGAAAAACGAAACAA
The DNA here is from genome assembly GCA_039932795.1 of Chloroflexota bacterium. Taxonomy (GTDB): domain Bacteria; phylum Chloroflexota; class Anaerolineae; order Anaerolineales; family Villigracilaceae; genus Defluviilinea. The sequence continues at coordinate 3,036 of JBDTPH010000127.1, read as the reverse complement.
GAATAATACTCAATGCCAAAATAATTTTGGTGAGGGGGTTCAGGCGATGGAGAGCGCTATCGCGTTTAACGTAATAGGAAAGACGTTCATGCATGTTGTGTTTCTCGGTTTTAAGGGCTCAACCAGTGGATCGTTTGGATTATAAGCCATAAAAAAACAGGCTTCGAGAAGAAGCCTGTTTTTATCAAATCCATCTGGTTTCTACACTGCAAGCATGTTGCGGACCCAGAAGCCCATTACAACGACGATCACAGCAACTACGAGCGCGATGACGAGTTGCATGGTGTTATTGCCTGCTTCCACTTCGGCATTCTCAGGCCGTGGGAAACGGGCAACCAAACGCCTCGAAAGTCCCTGCACGATGGCAAATGCCAGCATGGCTGTGGTGATCTTATCCACGGGTTCAACGAGAAAACCGGTGCTTAATACAGCCGATACAACGCTTTGACCCGTTTGGAGAAGATAGGCGGTGATAAAGGAAGAACCGCTGGCGGTAATGCCGCCATACAGGTAGACAGCGATCGGTGTTGAAACAATGGCGGCGGTGAGCGCGATCAGGAAACCCGAAAGGATCACCTTCCACCAGTTCTTGAATAACCCGGCATTGGCACACAAGCCTGCAACCAGGCCAATGAAAAAGGCCACAGGCCACCAGGGCAGGGAATCTGGATTAAACAAGCCCCAAATGGTATTGGACAGAGCGCCTGTCAGGGCACCGGCCCATGGACCGCAAATAATGGCCACCAGCACCGTGCCAATCGAATCAAGGAAAACAGGCAGTTTCAAGAGAACGACGATCTGCCCTATTGCAATGTTGATGGCAATCGCTACAGGGATGAGCACCCACGTCATGGTGGTGAAATCTTTCCCGATATTTAGCCAGGACTTGCCCTTCTGGCTCTGCATTGCTGTTTCTCGCATGGTTACCTCCGTTGAATAGAGATTTGCCCGCGGGCGCCAGGCTGATGACAACCTCTCGAATGAGATTGTGCGCTATCCGCTAGCGGGTCAACTCGTAAGATGTAACCCTGAACGCCGTTGTCGGTTTCGGTGAAGCAGCCCGTTTTGTCCCACTCTCAAGGTCTCAGTGCTCCAGAGTTCGAGAAAGGCGTTCCATCCTTTCCACGAACAGATCGATAAAGTCTCTTGGTTTCACTCCCAGCGCCACCTTCATATTGGCGGGCTTTTTGCCGTAATTATAGAAATCACCGATGGTCTTGCCCATCGAAATGCCGCCCGAAAGATCCACATCCACTGGCATTTCCTGATACGTGCAAAGCTCAGGCGCAAAGGCCAGCGCCAGAGCGAGCGGATCATTGATCACGCATCCCTGAATACTTTGAAACTCATCATGGAACTCCATGTAAAACCGTGTCGCGTCCTCCACAAACTTTGTAATGGGTGAATCCACTTGTCGCAAGCGTTGCACATCGCTGAGAGTCAAAATACATTGATATGTCACGTCCAGGGGGACGAGCGTGGTGGGGATGCCTGCATGGTAGACAATATGCGCGGCGTGCGGGTCCACATAGGTGTTGAACTCTGCCAGAGCGGTCGTATTGCCCTCATGGCGGATCGCACCGCCCATGATGATCAATTCCCTGACCGCCTCCACGATGCGCGGCTCCTGCCGGATCGCCAGTGCAACATTCGTCAGCGGACCGATCGCCACGAGTGTGATCTCCCCGGGCGAGGCCAGAATCGTCTCGATCAGAAAATCGATTCCATGCTGACCAATGGGTTTGATCCGCGGTTCTGGAAGTTTCGCGTACCCCAGGCCCGTGTCCCCGTGTGTTTCGGGCGCGAGCAGGGACGGTTGTACGAGCGGCAGTTCACATCCCACGGCGATGGGAATATGCCCGGCATTGGCTAATTCCAATATCGAAAGAGCATTGCGCGTGGCTTGCTCGAGGGAGCAATTGCCGTGCACAATGCTCAATCCCTCGATGGAAAGTTCCGGAGATGCCAATGCAAGCAAAATGGCGCATGCATCGTCGATGCCAGGGTCGGTGTCAAAGATAATTTTTTTAGGCATGTTAATCAGGGATGCTGCGACTCAGAGCTTCCATTCTGTGCAGGAATAACTCAACGAAGTCATCGCCGCGCACATTCATGGCAACCTTCATGTTGGCCGGTTTTTGGGTGACATGAAGAATATCTGCAAATGTCTTTCCCATGGAAACCCCGCCTGAAATATCGACATCCACATAATATTCCTTCAGGGTTAATAATTCAGGGGCGATGATCGTTGCAAGGGTCAATGGATCATGTAAAGAACTGCCTGCATGTCCCAGATCAAAAGAGGCTTGTAAATAGACTTCCATTGCATCCCGGATAAAGCATGAAATGGGCGATTTGATACTCATCAACCGATCCACGTGCTGCTGCAGGAGCAGGCATTTGTGTGTGACATCCAATGGAATAAGTGTGATCGGTATCCCTGAATGGAACACAATATGCGCGGCATGAGGGTCAACATAAATATTGAACTCCGCCTGCGGAGTGATATTGCCATACTCCAGGATCGCGCCGCCCATGATGACAAGTTCCTTCACGGCCTGCGCAAATCGGGGTTCCTTGCGGATCGCCATGGCAATATTTGTCAGCGGGCCGATGGGGAAGATGCTGATCTCATTCGGCTCTGCAAGGACTCGCTTGATCAGATAATCCACGGCATGCTGCGGTACGGGTGTCGCCTGCGGGTCAGGCAATTGCGAATTGCCAATGCCGCTTTCGCCATGAACATACGCGGATGCGCGCAGCGGTTCGACGAGCGGAAACATACTTCCCCTGGCAACCGGAATATGGCTGGCATGTCCCAACTCTAGGACAGAGAGCGCGTTACGCGTGGCTTTTTCGAGTGTGACATTCCCCTGTGTAGTGGTCAGCGCTTCCAGTTGGATCTCGGGAGAAGCAAGAGCCAGCAGGAACGCAAGGGCGTCGTCCACGCCGGGGTCGGTGTCGATAATGATTCGTTTGGGATTCAAGTTGGCTCCAGGCGGCGTCCTCGCCGCCGTGTATCGCGATGCGGTATCT
>JBDTPH010000126.1:0-5512 GCA_039932795.1 Chloroflexota bacterium | reverse complement strand
GCCATGAAGGGCAGCAATGTGGATGGTCATAACTACATTCAAAAGGCAATTGACAATGGAGCTGCGGCAATTGTTGGGGAGCGCAGCATCGACGACAAGCTTTCCATCCCATATATTCGACTGGAAAACACGCGCCGCGCTCTTGCCTGGCTGGCGGGCGCGTTTTACGATTGGCCTGGTCGCAAGCTGACCGTGATCGGCGTCACTGGCACGGATGGCAAGACCACCACAACAAACCTGATCCATCAGGTGCTGCTTGCAGCCGGGATCAAAACTGGGATGATATCCACCGTCAACGCGCTGATCGGCGACGAAGTGCTCGATACCGGGTTCCATGTCACAACCCCCGATGCGCATGACGTCCAGGCGTACCTTGCGAGGATGGTGCAGGCGGGCCTGACACATGTTGTCCTTGAAACAACTTCACATGGTTGGGCGCAATACCGTGTGGATGCCTGTGAGTTTGATATAGGCGTTGTCACCAACATTACGCATGAGCACATGGATGAACATGGTTCCTACGAAAATTATCGCGCCGCGAAAGCAAGGTTGTTCTCGAGCCTTGAGATTACTTCCCCGAAGTCACAGGGGAACCCGCGTTTGGCGGTGATCAATCGGGACGATATTAAATCGTTTGACTTTCTGAACGAGTTCATTAAAGTCAACAAAACCAGTTATGGATTGCGCCCGGGTGCGACTGTCCATGCATTCGACATCCAATACAGTTCATCAGGAATCTACTTCAAGGCCCAGGGCCGGGATTTTCAGGTCAGTGTGGAAAGTAAACTGGTCGGGGCGTATAACGTCTCGAATTGTCTGGCGGCACTGACTGCAACCGTTTATGGTTTGGGAATACAGCCAGAGGTTGCAGCCCAGGGAATTGCCCTGCTCGAAGGAATCCCTGGCCGCATGGAACGTATTGACATGGGACAAAATTTTGCGGCAATTGTTGATTTTGCGCATACACCGAATGCCTTGAAAGTTTCACTTGAGGCTGCCAGAGAGATGCTAGCCTCTTCGTTTGCAGGAATGGGGTCCGATAACTTGCAGAAACCGCGCGTGATTGCCATCTTTGGCTCCGCAGGCTTGCGTGACAAAGCCAAGCGCCGAATGATGGCGGAGACGTCTGCAGAACTGGCTGATCTGACAGTTCTAACTGCTGAGGATCCACGCACAGAATCGCTGGATGGAATCCTTGAGGAGATGGCAGCCGGGGCCAGGTCCAGGGGAGGACTTGAGGGAGAGACGTTCTGGCGCGTCGCGGACCGCGGCGAAGCGATCCGTTTGGCATTGAGTCTGGCGCGTCCTGGCGACATCGTCCTATCCTGCGGCAAGGGTCACGAACAGTCGATGTGTTTCGGCGGCCATGAACATCTGTGGGACGATCGAACTGCGATGCGCGCCGCATTGGCTGAGCTGCTTGGGGTGGAAGGACCAAAAATGCCTTATCTCCCCACACAGGATACAAAGGAAGAGGAGTGGCTTACATGGAAGTAAAACCTGTTGTATTGGTGGGTAAATATGTGCGGCTCGAGCCGATGAGCGAGGCCCACATCCCCGCCTTGGCTGAGATCGGAGTTGGGCAGACGTTCTGGGGATTTATGCTGTATGGCGACATCAATTCAGTTGATGATATGCAAAACTGGGTACAGGATATCCTGGCGCGCGCAGAGACAGGAACGGACCTGCCGTTTGTTGCCATCCATCTTGCTTCCGGGCGCGTGGCAGGCGCAACGCGTTATCTGAATATCATGCCGAAGGATCGGGGGCTGGAGATTGGCGGAACCTGGTATGGAGCTGATTTTCAACGCAGCGCGGTCAACACGGAATGCAAATACCTGCTTCTGCAGCATGCTTTTGAAACACTGGGTTGTATCCGTGTGCAATTAAAAACGGACCTGCGAAACGAACGCTCACAAAAGGCGATTGAACGTGTCGGCGCAGTACGAGAGGGCGTTCTCCGCAATCATATGATCCTGCCGGACGGACAATACCGCCACTCCGTGTTTTATAGTATTCTGGATACGGAGTGGCCGTCTGTAAAAACAGGACTGGCCGGGATGATGGAGAGGTATTCCTGATTGGATGGCCCGCTGGTATGTTATGAAGTGTCGTGAAAAATGGTTTAACTATTGGCGCCAGCATCCACAGGTGCCCACTCATGCTCATCCCGGTAATATTCAAGTTTCGATCGCATAAAACCAGATTGAAGATCGGATACTTGTTGCTGCGAAAGTTCGTTACGCCACTTAAAGATCATATTGCTTGAGGTTCGTTCGACTTCGCCTCTCTCCTGTATGGTTTTTGACGAATAACAATATTTTCGTATGACATCGTCGTAATTTGCAGGCACTTCCAGGTCGAGTGCATTGAACAGCTTTCGGAATCCATTCTGCGGATCCGCTGCCAGGTTCCTGTAGATCACGATTTCATGGTTTCCATATTCCTTCAGTGTTTCGATGGAATTATGCATCAAGGTGCCATAGGTATAGCCAAACCTACGCCACTCGTTATCTGTTGGATTGCCGGTGTCTATTTGGACATCGGGAGAATCGATCCATCCCAGCTGGTAAAAACTAAGGGCAACTGCGGCAGGATGTCTGAGGAGCAGGAGTACTTTGGGTTTGTAGCGTTCGCAGTAAAAACGGGTTGCGCGCGGATTGACTTCTTTAATGATCAGTCTTTTCTTTGTACGCTGGGAGTAGAAAAAATCCTGCAAATTATGGACTGTTTGCGCATGTCTCGGCGGGATACCTTGAAAAGCCGGGTCGCTTAACTGGCGATAGATGGAAAAGGCCGAAGGGTCGTTATCCACATCAGCGAGTGCGAATTTGCCGCCCTGTATAAACATGTATTGCTGGGTAATCGGTTCGCGCAGATAGGCGGCCCCTGGAGATGTTGCCAATATTTTGCCCACCCAGGATGAACCACTTCTGGGGTAGGAAAGGATCAATACTGGCGGGCCTTTAAACGGCAGGAGTTTGGGAACGAGTCTGTTTTGAAGGGATAAAAACAGCAACGTGACAGCAGCGGACCTCAATTTTGTTTTGACAGGGACAGACATAGATTCTTATCCTTCCCATACTGGCAACAGTACAAAACCTTCAGTCTATGGTTCAAATCCTTAATGTCGCGGCATTATATACCAAGTTTGTCCGTTTTATCGTCTACCTGTAACATTTCTGTGAACCATTATTTTGTGTTTACAGGAAAGACCCGGCCTTCTGTACTTTTGGTGATATGGGGATTGCATGGCAGCCCGGTTCATACCTCAATGCGGTGTGGTTATTTCCAGTGGAGTGAACTTGATAGTTATAGCGGAAACAGGCTACGGCTCAGACAGTGTCGTTGTCTGGGGCATGAGTGGGCGGCTCAGCAGGAAGAGTCCGAAGGTGCTGGTAAGGCCGATCAGCAGACCTCCGACCCAGATGGCTTGCGGGCTGATGTTGTCGTTCAGGAACCCCCCGATGATGGGAGCAAGGGTGCGGGCGAGACCCCATCCCAGCCAGTGAATGGACATGTAACGGCCGCGCAGGTCAGCGGGTGCCAGGTCAGCGACATATTTGCTGGCCGTGGGGACGAGGGTGAGTTCGCCAAATGTGAGGATGACCATACTGAGCAGGAATCCCCAGAAACTCGTCATCAGGGCGACACTGCCCGCGCCGAGGGCATAAATGAACATTCCAACTCCAAGGACAGGAAGTGTGCGATAGCGGCGCGTGATGCGTGTAACTGGATATTGTACGAAGACACACATCAAGCCATTGACGGTGGGAATCCATCCGTAGAGGTTCTCCGGGATCCCAAAGTTTGTTTTGGAGTAGACAGGCATGAGGATCCAAAGCATGGTCGGCGCGATCAGCCCAATACTGACAGCAATGACAAAAACCATAAAGCCTTTATCATGGATGACGCGCGAATAGCTGTGGACGATCTCTTTCATCCCTGTGGGAGATGATTCGGTTCTTGGTGCCACTACAAGAGTCTCTTTTGCGAGGAAGAACAACAGAACGCTGTAGGAAAGGAATCCAATGCCCGCAGCATAGAAAGCAAGATCGTAGGAGCGGGTAGCCAGAAAGCCGCCGATGGCGGGACCCATGGCAAAGGCCGCGTTGTTGGCGATACGGTTGATTGCGAACGCGTCTGTACGCTTTTCGGAGGGGATCATGTCGGCAAGCATGGCATCCGCGCCGACCTGATAGAGCGGATTTGACAGGCCGACCAACATCATCAATAAAACGAAATGCGGGTAGGTCTCTGCGCGCATCAGCAGGAAATATGCAATGCCATTAACCGTCAGACTGAAGTTCATTACTCCCTTGCGCCCGACCTTATCGGCAAGCGTGCCCGCGACGAGCGAGGAGATCAGCCCCGTGCCTGCATTGATGGAGATCAGTGCCGCGACGGTGCTGAGTGGCATATTCAATTTGCTGCTGGCATAGATGATGAGGAACGGCCAGATCATGCTTCCCCCTGCAGTGGAGAGCACAATGCCTGTGATCATCAACCAGTATTGGCGTGGATATTCGTAATAGGTATGTTTGAGGGAGTCAATTGCTTTCATGGCTGGCGGAGTGTAACATGAAAAATAGACAGCATGCTCTCGTCTGTCTTTCGTTGTGGTCTACCTGATCCGCTGTTTGTAACTTAAAAAACAGCAACTGCCTTGACGTCCAGGACAGTTGCTCCACGCTGTGTTGGGCGTTTTTTTGCCTCTGCAAGACTGCATGCTTTAAATCTGCTGACGAATTAAGGTACTTAACTTTTGCACCACCTCATTAAAAGTGCTGGATGGTAATTTACAACCAAATTCTGCTTTCCTTGCTTTCCAGTCAAGACTTTTTACCTGGTCAGATAATATTGCCCCGCCGATTTCTAAGCCATCAGGAATCAAAACTTCAAATGGATAGCCTTTGACTTGGCTGGTAATCGGACAAAGGATTGCTAAACCAACTTTTCCGTTATAGGCAGCTGGGGACAAAACTAAAGCAGGGCGGCGACCCGCCTGTTCATGCCCTGCTTGTGGATTAAACGAAATCCAAACGATGTCACCGCTGTCAGGAATATATGCCATAGCTTACCAAGCCTCATTTCCCATTGCGGAGCCAGTATCAATTTCGTGATGGATATTCTTTTTGTTAATGCCAGCGAGTAATTCATCCAGTGTCCAAGTTGGTGCTTCGACAGGCGTAACAATAATCTGACCTTCGACAAGGCTAATTTCGACGAGCGAATCATTTTCTAATTGAGCATCCTGGGCAAATGCCTTTGGTATCCGTAAAGCAAGGCTATTACCCCATTTTTGAACTTTCGTGAGCATCAGGACATCTCCTTTCTGTATCTACAAAAAAGATACACCTTTTGGCTTGATTAGTCAAGAGCTTTTTCATTTGCGCCAACGAACGCCCAACGGTTCGCGTTAGCCGCAAGTGGGCGGGACGAGACTCGGCTAGGGAACCGGAAAAAAACTCAAAGCCAGGAAAAAGCTTGAAAAACGCGCAGAGTCCCACTT
>JBDTPH010000125.1:0-15601 GCA_039932795.1 Chloroflexota bacterium | reverse complement strand
ACTGGAAGATCAGCTGGCACGCGAAGAGCGTGAACTCCGCGAAGATGAAGCCGATCTTTCCCATCGTAAGATTGAGGAAGCGGGTACTCATCTCGAAAACTTCACCGGTCTCTTTGGAGGAAGGCGAAAGGCAACAAGATTATCATCCTCTCTTTCCAAACGGCGCCTGACCGAACAGGCAAAGTCTGAAGTTGAAGAGTCGCACGATGCGATCGCTGACGTCAAACGACAGATTGCTGAAGCCGAGAAACGTCGTGAAGAAGCAGTTGCCGAGATCAATGATAGATGGGGGCAGGCCGTGGGTAATGTGAGTGAGGTCATCGTCGCCCCAAAGAAATCAGATGTTTTCGTCAGTCTGTTCGGTGTTGCGTGGCTGCCATATTACATCATCCGGGCTGATGGTCAGACGATGGAGCTTCCCGCGTTCGGCGTCCAGTAGGATATTGACACGTTGATGCATCTACAAGGATGTATCAACGTGTTTGTTTTTAATGAAAAGGAGCAAAATGTTCTGGTTAATTCTTGGCATGGTCTTGTGGGGAATATTTCATTCATTGCTCGCATCCACGGGCATCAAGGATTTGTTCCGCCGCGTATTCGGGAGTGGATTTATGAAATCTTATCGTCTGTTTTATAACATTTTTGCAGTGATCAGCATCGTTCCCATTCTCTATCTCATGGTCACCTTACCTGATGGAAATCTTTATCAGGCCTCTTTTCCCTATGATTACCTGATGCGCATAGGGCAGGGAGTATCGGTCTTCCTGCTGCTTGTTGCGGTCTTCCAAACGGATCTGCTTTCATTTGCCGGGTTGCGTCAACTGTTCAAAGAGGAGAAGAAGGGACCCCTGATTACCGGCGGTTTGTATCACTTCGTCCGGCATCCCTTATATACCTTTAGCCTGCTTATCCTTTGGCTTTCCCCCAATATGTCATTGAATTCCTTTATTGTTTATACGGCACTCACCATTTATGTACTCGTGGGAATTGTGTTTGAAGAGCGTAAACTTGTGCGCGAATTCGGTCAGGAATATGATCAATATCGTTCCACTACCCCGATGCTGATTCCCGGCCTGCGGACCCGCTGGAACAAATCATCACAGCAGGCGTCTTAATAGCGTCTGCCTCTACTCATCTGAGGTTAAGTTTCATATTTTCAACAGGGTATAATCTTAAATAATGTCTACCATTTCTTATCCATATCAAAAGGCTCCTGTATGTCCACAAATTGTTGCGGCGCTGGTCAGTGGCGTTGTCCTGTTCTTCGCGCTTATTATCGCATGGACGTTGGGCTATCAACTCTTATACGCAGGTCGTATATTCCCTGGTGTTTCCATAGCCGGTGTGGACCTTTCGGGCCTTCGGCCCTCGGATGCTGCTGTGAAGTTGAACGAGGCGTTATCCTATTCCACCAGCGGAAAGATCCTTTTCCGGGATGGCGAAAAAGCCTGGGTCGCGACCCCCGCGGAGTTGGGCATGGTCTTCGATCCCTCCACCAGCGCAATGACGGCTTATAAGTTGGGGAGAAGCGGCGGCTTGTTCGGCGCATTATCAGGTCAGATCCGTGCTGCCGGTGCGGGAGTGAAGGTTTCGCCTGTGATCATCTTCGATCAGCGTGTGGCTTTTCAATATCTTGCGAATCAAATCTCATCACAGATCAATCAGCCAGTTTCAGAAGCCAGTCTCGTTCTCGAGGGAACAAATGTTGTTGCGCAGCCAGGCCAGGTGGGACGCGAATTGAAAATGGAAGCGACACTGCTCTATCTCGGATCGCAACTACAAACGTTTTCCGATGGTGAAGTGTCACTGGTCGTGCAGGAGATCCAGCCGCAAATCCTGGATGTCAGCGCGCAGGCGGATATGGCCCGCCAGATCTTGAGCCAGCCGCTTACCCTCGCGATTCCCAATGCAAGCGAAGGCGACCCGGGTCCCTATGTTTACAATCCGGAAGTGCTCGCAAATTTACTCGGCGTGGAACGAACACAGGCTGGCGTACGTGTTGCGCTCACCTATACGGGTTTGCGCGATGCTCTTCTGCCGATAAAAACTCAAGTGGACCGTGCAGCTTCAAATGCAAAATTCATTTTCAATGATGACACCGCTCAATTGGATGTGACACAGCAATCAAGCGTGGGGCGCACCATGGATATGGAAGCCAGCATCAAGGCGATCAATGACGCGCTCCTGCGCGGTGAGCATACAGCTTCACTGGTGATCAACGAAGCGCAGCCGCGGGTCCCTGCAACAGCAACTGGACAGGAACTGGGCATTACAGAATTGATCTGGTCGGAGACATCCTACTTCCATGGTTCCAGCGCGGAACGGGTTCAAAATATCGCAGCCGCCGCGTCAAGTTTTCACGGCGTGCTGGTGGCACCCGGCGAAACGTTCTCGATGGGCGAATACATGGGCGACGTGAGCCTCGAAAACGGATTTGCCGAAGCTCTGATCATTTACGGCGGGCGCACGATCAAAGGCGTGGGCGGCGGTGTATGTCAGGTCAGCACCACGCTTTTCCGGGCCGCATTCAACGCAGGTTTCCCGGTTGTCGAAAGGAATTCCCACGCGTACCGTGTTTCGTATTACGAACAGACCGCCAGTGGAGCAGTGGACCCGCGCCTTGCAGGGCTGGATGCTACTGTTTATTTCCCGCTGGTCGATTTTAAATTTACAAATGATTCGCCCCATTGGATTTTGATGGAAACCTATATGGGCAGCGGCTCACTCACGTGGAAATTCTATTCCACCTCCGATGGGCGCACGACAAGCTGGGATACGACGGGTGTGACAAATGTTGTTTCAGCGCCCTCGCCGGTCTACGAAGTCAATAATGAATTGGGCAAGAACCAGATGAAGCAGGTGGATTGGGCGGCGAACGGTGCAGATGTGACGATCTCCCGAACCGTGATGCGTGACGGTGCTGTTCTGTTTCAGGATGAATTTACAACCCACTACGAACCCTGGCAGGCGATCTGTCAGTTTGGACCCGATTCAAAGAATCCTGAAAAACTGGCAAATGAAAAGAATCTTTGTCGCAATCCTTCCTCATAATTCGTCCCTCTACACATGGTAAAATTTTTGCTGTCAAGAAATGGAGAATGAATGGTTAGTGAAACCCTGATTGAAATCCTGCGTTGTCCCAACTGTGTACGTACCACCGGCGGCGAACTCACGCTGCATAAAAATTCATGGTTTATCTGCCGGGATTGCGGACGCAAATATCCCATCATGGACGATATCCCAGTCATGTTGATCGAGGAAGGGGATAAGTGGCTGAAGACGGCGGAAGGCGATTTGCCCGTTCCGCCACCCGCCAAGTAACGTGGCAACTCTCGAAAGTCTGTTGCAAGATTTGATCAGCGGGGACGAAACACGTGCAGAAGCCGCTATCCCCGCATTGATCGAGCTGGATGCAGATGCCGTTCCCGCTTTGCTGAATTTAACGAAGTCTCCGGATTTGGATGCGCGCTGGTGGGCATTGCGCGCGTTGGCAGTGACGCCGAATTCGCAAGCCGGGTGGCTGGTCCCGTTTCTGAACGATCCCGCCCCGGAAGTTCGTCAGTGCGCGGCGCTTGGGCTGGCGGTCCGGCCGGACGAAAGCGCGACCCAGCCTCTGGTCCACGCGTTGAGCGATCAGGATTCCATGGCGGCCAGTCTCGCGGCAAACGCGCTGGTCAAGATCGGGAGCGCAGCAGTGCCATCCCTCATTGAAGTGGTGAAAAGCGGCGCGCAGTCACAACGCATCCACGCCTTGCGCGCGCTTGCCGAAATCCGTGATCATCGTGCCATCCCTGTGATGATGCAAGCCATGCAGGAAGATTCTGCCCTGCTTCAGCACTGGGCACAGGAAGGCTTGGAACGACTTGGGCTGGATATGGTATACATTAAACCCCTATGAACAAAATGAACTCTTTCAAAAACATCAAACTTGGACGTCCTTCTACTGGACAGATCATCTTCTTTGGAATTGCCATCGCACTCGCCGTTGGCGGCTACTTCTTTGTGCGCGGGCTTGTCACCTGTTGGACATTGACTCCCATCCCCGGCATAACCCCATCTGACTGTGGTACCGTCACTGCAGGTGGACCAGGTGGCCCCACACTGAACGAGCAGGGAACACCTATTGCACCCGTGGAAGAGTTGCCACCGGCGATAGGCATCCCGGACAGTAATTTACCCCCCGCGTGGGATGGCGCAAGCCGCATCACCGTGCTTCTCATTGGACTTGATTATCGTGATTGGGTTGCGGGGCAGGGCGCACCTCGATCCGATTCGATGATCCTGCTGACCATTGATCCGTTGACAAAGACGGCGGGCATGCTTTCCATTCCACGGGATATGTGGGTGAATATTCCGGGGTTTGGATATGGGCGCATCAATATGGCATATTTCTTTGGTGAAGGAAGCAAACTACCTGGTGGGGGCCCTGAACTTGCCAGAAAGACTGCTGAACAGTTCATCGGCGTGCCGATCCAGTATTATGCCCAGATTGATTTCTTCGCTTTTGTGGAGTTTATCGATCTGATCGGCGGGATCGAAGTTTACAACGATGAGGAGTTGAGACTTGACCCGGTGGGTGAGGGCAAGGACAAAATAAAGCTGACCTGTTGTGGCCCGCGTGAATTAAATGGCGAAAAGGCGCTGGCGTATGCCCGTTATCGAAAAGGCAATGATGGTGATGTTGGACGTGCAAGACGCCAGCAAAAAGTGATCATTGCCATTCGCAATAAAGTGTTAAGCCCCGAAAACTTTCCGGTGCTGCTTGGGAAGGCACAGCAGTTCTATGAGGAATTTTCCGCAGGAATTAAGACCAATATGCCCTTTGACACGGCTCTTCAACTGGGAGTCCTGGCGAGGGACATCCCAATAGAAAGTATTGAGCAGGGTGTCATTGATTACACCATGGTAACGCTGAATAACACGACCCTGGGCGGGGAAAATGCCAGCGTTATGAAGCCGCTTCCGGATAAGATCCGTGTTTTGCGCGATGAAATCTTTACCGCCGCTGGAGCATTGAGTCCACTGGCCGCACAGAATGACCCCACTGCGCTGATGCAGGCTGACACATCACGTGTGCGAATACTCAATGGCTCCTTCACTCCAGGTTTGGATGTGAGCACCGGCAACTTCCTCCTTACGCAGGGAGTTCAGGTCACTGAGGTGGGTACGGCAGCGCAGGCATATGACCGCACCCAGGTTATTCTGTATTCTCCGAAACTATATACCTTGAGGTATTTTCAAACCTTATTTGGACTCAGCTCAAGCACACAGATCCTGATCAGACCTGATTCCACCTCCACTGTGGACGTGGAAGTCAACCTGGGCAATGATTGGGCAAATAGCAATTCAATGCCGTAGCGAGTGCCCCTTATAACCGACTATTCAGGTTAACATAAATTACCTAACAGATTGTCACCCTCCCGAAGGACACACCGCATGATTTGCTTAGCAAATCACGGTGGGTGCAGGTGTCGGGACGATGCCGTCTCGCACCGACGTGCTCGCGGCACGAACGGTGTGAGCGTAGCGAAGGGTCTCGGTTTTCAGTCGTAGAGATGCTTCGCCTCGCTCAGCATGACATGACCAAGCGTCAACCAATTAAGGTTAAACAGAATAGTATTCAGTTTGGGGTTCGGCATCATTCAACCCCAATAGGCAGCAAAATATATTGTTCTTCTACTCACATGCTTCATCTTCAAGCCTGTGTATCTTTGCAACTCGTCTTGCCAGCCGTTCCCCACCTGCATCATTTCCTATATAACGCGCACCTAAAAATGCTTTGATCAGCGAGGTCGCAAGCTCAGCTCCGATCACGCGGCCGCCCAAACACATCACGTTCATATCGTCATGCATGACTCCCTGTGCAGCCGAATAGGTGTCATGGCAGATGGATGCATACACGCCCTTCATTTTATTCGCGGCAATGCATGCGCCGATGCCCGAGCCGCATACCAAAACGCCGCGCGCGGCTTCACCGTTTTGAATTGCACGCCCGATCTTTTCGGCAAAATCAGGGTAATCCACGGGCTCGGCGCTGTCCGTACCCACGTCGATCGGTTCGTGCCCCGCGTTGCGGACAGCATCCAACACGCTTTGTTTGAGCGGAAAACCCGCGTGGTCAAATCCAACTGCAACTTTCATGATGCCTCACATATAGAACCAGTTTGCGCCAATCAAACGTCCGATACCTGCAACGAACAGAAAAATACCTGCAAAAAAATAAATGATGCGGGCAACGCCATCACCAAATATACGATTGAGCAGTTTTCCAGGACGGCTCACAATGCCCCAATCCAAAGCAGCTCCAGCCACCATAAGTACCCCAATCACAACAAAGATAAAACCTGTGACCGTGGGATTCTCCATCATTTCAACAACTCTTTTGCTCTCGAAAACACGTTTTCAACCGTAAAGCCATACTTCTCAAAGATGACCTTTGCGGGAGCAGACGCGCCGTAATGGTCGATTCCCAATATGGACGTTGCGTATCGGTCCCAGCCGAGGGTTGATCCCGCTTCGACGGCGAGTCTCGCAGTGATATGCTTCGGCAAAACAGACTCGCGGTATGCATCGTCCTGTCCCTCGAACAAGTCCCAGCTTGGGAAGGATACCACGCGCACGCCACGTCCCTCTTCGGCCAGTTTTTGGGCGGCACCCAGAATTAAACTCACTTCAGAGCCTGAAGCCATCAGGATGATCTCGGGTTCGCCAAAATCCTTCAACACATACGCGCCCTTGCTTAACATGCCGTCGGCGGTGCCATCCAATGTAGGGACATTCTGCCGCGTCAACGCCAGAGCGGTTGGACGATGGCGACTGGCGATCGCAACCATCCAGGCCTGTGCGACCTCGTTCGCATCCGCCGGACGGATGACTGTCAAATTCGGAATTGCACGCAGCCCTGCGAGCTGCTCGATCGGCTGATGGGTCGGGCCATCTTCGCCGAGCCCGACACTGTCATGCGTGAAAACAAAAATGGACGGGATCAATGAAATGGCTGCGATGCGTATGGCTGGCTTCATGTAATCGGAGAAGATCAGGAATGTGCCACCATAAGCAATGACACCGCCATACACATTCAAACCATTCAATGCTGCGCCCATGGCATGCTCGCGCACACCGAAACGGAGATAGCGCCCCGTTGGGTTATCCTTCTGGAAATCGCCTGCCTGCTCGAACAACGTGTTGTTGGAGGGGGTCAAATCTGCTGAGCCGCCAACGAGTTCAGGAAGTTTCAGCGCCAGCGCATTCAACACCTTGCCCGATGACGCGCGCGTTGCCATCCCTTTCGTATCTTCCGGGAAGCTGGGCAGAGCGGCATCCCAGCCTTCGGGCAGTTGACCAGCCAGCCGCCGCGACAATTCCGCACCAAGCGCCGGGTGTATCTGCTTATAAGCATCAAACTTCATCTTCCAGTCAAACTCGCGTTCACGGCCGCGCTCGATTGCTTCGTGATAGAACTCCAATACATCCCCAGGGATCAGGAAGCGTGGCTCCACCGGCCAGCCAAGATTCTCTTTTGCTGCATTCAATTCTTCCTCACCAAGTGGTTCCCCATGCGCTTTGGCTGTCCCCTGTTTATTGGGTGCGCCAAATCCAATCGTAGTACGG
This sequence comes from Chloroflexota bacterium, assembly GCA_039932795.1. Lineage (GTDB taxonomy): Bacteria > Chloroflexota > Anaerolineae > Anaerolineales > Villigracilaceae > Defluviilinea. The sequence goes on along the minus strand of JBDTPH010000125.1, from coordinate 7,990 downwards.
ACGGCAATCAACGAAGGACGCGGGTCCGCTTTGGCGGCGCGTATTGCAGCATCAATGGCTTCCACATCATTGCCATCATCCACTTTTTGTACATGCCAGCCATAGGCTTGAAAGCGTGCGCCACGGTCCTCAGTAAACGCCAGGTCTGTGGAGCCATCGATCGAAATATGGTTGTCATCGTAAAGATAAATAAGTCGCCCCAACTGCAGATGCCCCGCCAGCGAGGCAGCCTCCGAGGAGACACCTTCCATCAAATCGCCATCGGTTACGATCGCATAAATATAGGATTGGATGATCTCATGGCCGGGCTTGTTAAACATCGCTGCCAGATGCGTCGTAGCAATTGCCATGCCGACGCCTGTGGCAAACCCCTGTCCCAGCGGGCCGGTCGTTGTTTCCACACCGGGTGTTAATCCATATTCAGGGTGGCCTGGCGTCTTGCTGTCAAATTGACGAAAGTTTTTGATCTCCTCCAGTGGCAGGTCATACCCCGTCAGATGCAGCAGGGAATAGAGAAGCATCGAACCATGCCCGCCGGAAAGGATGAAACGGTCGCGTCCCGGCCATTTTGGGTTACGCGGATTGTGGCGCAGATGACGCGTCCACAGGGTGTAGGCCATGGCCGCGGCTCCCATGGGAAGCCCGGGATGGCCTGAATTGGCTTGCTCAACGGCATCCGCGGAAAGAAAGCGGAGGGTATTGATTGCACGAAGCTGAAGATCGTCTGGCATAAAAACCTACCTAAATGGGATGCTCCATTTTACCATCTGCCCATAGGGGATATAATTATGAATATCCTTTCGATCATCGGGAGTTTGACTTGCATCATTACACGAGTATCGCCGAACAATTTACATTAAGCGGGCATGTCACGGAAGTACGCGAGTTTGGGAACGGCAACATCAACGATACCTATCTCGTCACTACAGACTTAAACGAAGATAATCATTTTATATTACAACGCATCAATACGCATGTCTTTAGGCAACCCAGGCTTATCATGCAGAATATGCGCGTCTTCACAGAGCATATGCGCAGGCGCGCCCGCGAGGAAGGCCATTATTGGGAAATGCCCCGTGTGTTAAAGGCCCGCGATGGACAGGATTATTACCTGGAGCCCGCAGGTAATTTTTGGCGCGCCATTAGTTATGTGCACGGTGCACGCTCATTTGACACGATCACCAGCATCGAACATGCCCGCGAAGTTGGACGCGCGCTTGGTACATTCCAGGACCTGATCAGCGACCTGCCCATTGAAACACTGGCAGACACGCTTGAAGGCTTTCATGTCACTCCCCGCTATTTGCAGAGCTTCGATCAAACATTCTTGCACAATGGATTCAAATCCAATATTGAGGTTAGGCATTGTCTTGATTTTGTGAGCGCGCGTCGCGACTGGGCACATGTTTTGGAAAACGCCCTGCAGCGCGGCAAGCTGCCTTTGCGCCCGGTTCACGGCGACCCCAAGGTCAACAACGTGATGATCGAAGAAACGACGGGACGAGCCATCAGTCTTGTGGATCTCGACACAGTCAAGCCTGGACTCATCCACTACGATATCGGCGACTGTATGCGATCCGGATGCAACCCGCTTGGAGAGGAAACTGAGCAATGGGAAGCAGTTCGTTTCGAGACAGAAATTGGTGAGGCGATCCTGACAGGCTACCTCACGCAGGCGCGTCATTTCCTGACCGAAGCTGATTATGAATATATTTTCGACTCCATACGCTTGCTCACATTTGAGCTTGGAGTACGTTTTTTCACCGATCACCTGGCGGGAAATGTCTATTTCAAGGTAAAGCATCCTGAACATAATCTGCAACGCGCACTCGTGCAATTCAAGCTGACCGAATCGATCGAGTCCCACGAATCGGATATCCGTAACATCATCCAGAGTATGGTCTCGCGCACGGTATGACAGAACATCCCTTCTCGCTGATTCCATTTCACAATTCAAACATCCCCAAAATAGCGATTGCCGGGAAAACTGCCCGTCAGAAGAATATACTGACTGTCCATTATTCGTTAACAGGGAAAATTGAAGCTATTCTTTTTCCTGAAAGGTCGGCGCATCCGACTCGCAAAGATGAATTATGGACAGCCACCTGCTTCGAATTATTCCTTGCCATCAAAGATCAACCGCACTACTGGGAATTTAATATCTCCCCATCCGGAGACTGGAATGTCTATCGCATGGACGCGTACCGCCGCGTCGGCTTTCGGCGGGAGACGTTCATTCAACGGCTCCAGTTTGAGACCCAGAAAGAGGCGGCCTGCTTCTCGGTGGATGCCATGGTAGATCTGAGTCCCATTGTCGAAGAGGACGATCCCATGGAAGCAGGAATCACCAGCGTCATCCAAACAATAGCTGGAAACGAAACATATTGGGCGCTCACCCATCCAAATCCCCAGGCAGACTTTCATCTGAGGGAAAGTTTTATCATCGAGCTATAAATCAATGCAAAACTCACGGGAAAAACTTGCAGACTTCGCCGCACTATGCACATGGATTATGACCAGCATAGTGATGGCAGTGTTTACATTCTTTGAACATGGACAGGATTTTCGCGGCTATTATGCGGCAGCGCGCGTCCTGCTTGAGGGAGGCAATCCTTATGATTATGCCCGGGTTGCACAGGTGCTGTTGGATGTAACAGGCAGGGCAGGCAATAATCCTTTTTTTTATCCCCTGTGGTTTGGCTGGTTCGTCGCGCCGTTGAGCCTGTTGCCCTTTCAACTCGCCCGCGCGATATGGATGCTTTTCAACTGGGCATCGTGGCTGGTTGGGTTGATCCGCCTGCAACAACTGTTGGGATTTCCCCGTAAAGGTTGGCGAACATGGTTATTGAACCTGCTGGCAACCTTCATCTTTGCATGGACAACATGGAAATTTGAACAGACGGGAATTTTGCTGTTTGTGATCATGGTTGAAATTCTCATTGCCTATCAACATAAAAAATGGAACCGGATGGGATTCTTCCTTGCATTGGCCTTGATCAAACCGAACGTCATGCTTCTGCCCATTTCTGCACTGGGCGCCTGGTTAATTCGCAACAAGAACTGGATACCTGTCATTGTTGCTGTGAGCTTTTTAGCTGGGTTGTTAATGATTACCACCCTTTTGACTCCCGACTGGCACCAACCGTTCTTTCAGCCAAACTTTGGACAAGGGCTTACCGAAGTTCTTGATGGACCGAACCAGGTGACAGGCACTCGTTTAAACACAACTCTGCCCGATTGGTTGAAATGGTTTGCTGTACCTGAAGGTTTGAGAAATTTAATTTATGCCATTGCTGTACCAGCCGGCATGGCAATCATTATTGTGAACATCTGGAGATCGAAATCCATTCTGGATGTTGCGAGTATTTCGCTGCTTGTCAGTTTTGGGATTACGCCGTATGCGCTGCAGTATGATTTTCCCCCACTGACAATTGTTCTATTTTGGGCACTGTCATTGTCAGGCTACTCCAGGTCCAAGCTGATTCCGAACCTACTTATTCTGTTTATCACAAGTGTTTTGATTTGGGAGCGTCCAATTTCGGACGGATATTGGATTGTGATCGGATTGAGTATTTTGACGGTTTGGTTGGGAAAAACTGCGCTCGATAAACAAATCACACCGAAGCTTTCGTGAAACTCGATCAATCACCGGTCTGTTCCCTGAGCCTGGCAATATTCCCACCCTGTATTTCCATCTGACCGGATCGGTTTATTGTCATCCATGCAGTGTACGCCGCGACCAGGGCATCCAGCTGCCTGAATGAATAAACATTTTCAAGCGGAAGAATACCCTGCATCAGTTTGTGGCGCGTGATCTCTTCGAAGAAATCCATTGGATCAGGGATCTGCAAGCCTTCATCATACAAGATCAGGGCACGCTGAATGCGCCCTTCAAGCGTTCGGCGGGACAGGAGTTCCTGTCCGATCAGTGCCCGGAAGCAATCCTGCGCTACGGTTTCGATCCATTGATCGGTGGCGTCCGTTCTGGAGAACGGCTTGAATTCCGATTGGGTGATTTTATTTTTGAAATCTGAATAACTTTCGCGCTTTTGCCCGGATGAATTTATGGCAAGCACTGCTGGTTGATATTCGTTCAAGTGCTCCAATGTCTCGGAGGTATCCCACTTTTCCAGAATAAGGATGTTCAGATCACCATCCAACGCGGCAAACGTGACAGGCTTGCGCCCGGACGAAATATCAACCCCTGCGAAAATGATTTGATCAGATGACATGGTAATATTCCTCTCGAATAAATGTTCAATATCAGTGTAGCCGAAAAGAGAACGCAATGCAACAGACTCACCGAAAAATCATCTACATAACCATTCTTGTCCTGGGGTTTACCTGGATATTTCTCAGCGCTGACAAAACGGGAAATTCCATAGCAGGACAGATCCCCGCGCCGCAGAGGGGTTTCCTTGCGCCAGATTTCGAACTCGAAACACTCACGGGCGAAACGATCAAACTTTCTGACTTGCGCGGGCAGGCGGTCCTGGTAAATTTATGGGCAACGTGGTGTCCACCCTGTCGGGCGGAGATGCAGTCCATTGAAACGGTATACAACGAATACAAGGATCAGGGATTTACGGTCCTGGCTGTGAACATGACCTATCAGGATGATGCATCCGAAATCATGCCATTTATAAACGAACAAAAACTAACCTTTCCAATTCTTCTCGATATCACGGGCGAGATGGCGAATGCATACCAGTTGAAATCGCTTCCATCTTCCTATTTCATCAACCGCGATGGGACGATCAATGAAGTTGTCATTGGCGGTCCGATGGCAGAGGCGCTCCTGCGCACACGCATTGAGGATATATTGAAATGAGTTCTCCGTCCCGATGCTCCTCGGGAGCGCGAATAATGCCACTATGATCACACTCTTCCGTTCGCTCTTTGCTCCGCCCCGTCATCTGATTCTGCTTCTCGCCGCGCTATGGCTTGGGCTTGCGCTTGCCGAAAAACGGGTTGAACGACATGGCATTTCCAAAGATGCATTAAACAATGTTGTCTATTACAGTATCCTAAGCTACCTCATTGGCGGACGTTTACTCTTTGTGTTGGGAAATCTCTCGGCATTTACTCAGAGTCCGCTGAGCGTTTTCTCCATCAACATTGACCTTTTCGATCCTATTGGCGCACTGGCTGCAATGATCATTGTCGGGTTTATATATGGGCAGAGACAAAAACTCCCGCTGTGGTCAACGCTCGACGCGCTAACCCCGCTATTTGCGGTGCTGGCCATAGGATTTTCACTTTCGCATCTTGCGGCAGGGACGGCATTTGGAAGCCCAACGGACGCGGCTTGGGGAATTAATTTGTGGAATGCGAATCGTCATCCCAGCCAGATCTATGCGCTGATCGCGTCGCTTGTAGTATTTGGCTTGATCTGGAGTCGCAAAACGGATTCCCCCGCTGGTTCAGATTTTCTTTTGTTCGCCGCGTGGACGGCAGGCTCGCACCTGTTTCTCGAAGCGTTCCGAGGAGACAGCACATTGATATTTGGCAGCCTGCGGCTTGGACAGGTCCTGGCGTGGATCGTGCTCGCGGCTGCGTTATTCTCAAGCGAATTGATTCACAGGGAAGAGAAAGCCCATTAAACGGAATCCGCCTCTCACGAAGAAGGAGGCGGATTAACATTTGCATCCAATCAATTGCGAAGCGCGATCGGCTTAAGATAAGAATCGAGCAATGCATCCATTTGCTCAAACGACTCGCAGACGAAAAAAATCGGGTTGAAGGCGTAGACGGTTTTGGGAATTCGGGCGATGATCTCAACGTTAAATGGCGCCAGAATCACCTCACCCCCAAAATATCCGTCGCGCGAAATCCCCAGCGATTCATAAAGCGAGTGCACAACATTCCAACCCTGATCCTGCGATGACATCTGTCCGTGCTTATGCAAATCATTCACGCCGTCAATGACACGATGGAGATCGTTTTTATGGGCAAGGAAAAGGCCGGTCAGCTGCTCAAACACATTCCCAGTGTAATTGATGACATTGTCACGAGAGAGCCGGTAAAACTCCATGACCGTATTTGCCAATTCCGCACGGCCCGAAATGATCCCAGCCCCAAAGATCTTGATACGATTGTCTTCGATGACCAGTCCAAACTCGGTGCTGTACCAGGCAAGGCGTTTAATTACCTCGCGCTCATCCTGCGTGGCTTTCATATACGCTGGGGCAAATTTATCTTCGATGCGTGCATAGAACTCCATGGTCAGATACGGCAGGTGGCCAAAAATGTCATGGAACATATCCGGTTCTGGAGTGAATTCCATCTGGTCCCGGGACCGCAGATAATCGGTGATTAGGAAAATCCGCTGGGCAAATTTTCCATACCAATCATCTGCCATGGTATAACGGACTGCGGTGCGCTCAATGTGCCAGCCCGTCCGTGGCGTAATGTGTTCGTTGAGATGAGCAACAGTAGGGATACGATGTGGATCGAGTTCCAGCAGGGCCAGCCCATTTTTGTACTCCTGGCACAGGTGTTCCAGCAAATAAGGCTGATGAATACCTGCAAAAAGGTCGGCCCAAATCGCATGTTGGTCAGCAGAGAAGACGATTTCCTGGCTCTCAGCGGAATATTCGTGTGCTGGATCAATGTGCTGTTCGGCAATATCACCTGTATAACTCGCAGGGTTCTGATTCGTGGTCATAACGTACCCTTTCTCATAAGGCTATTGGAGAACGCAAAACATTGAAGATATTTATAAAGGTTCAAATTGATATTATCACTACCAAAAACCGAAGTCAAGAATGCGATACGGATTATCAAATAAAACGTGCATTGCCCCACCCAATGGGGGATGATAAAATCCCCACCACATGAACGAGTCATTGAGCGGGAAGACCATTTTGATCACGGGCGCAGCACGGCGCGTTGGAAAAATCTTGGCGCTTGGGTGTGCGCGGGCCGGTGCAAACGTGGTCATCCACCATGCACATTCGGATGACGAAGCGGAAGCGGTTCGTGCAGAGATCTTTGGATTCGGCGCCAAAGCATGGGTCTTCAAAGCGGACTTAAGTGATTCGTCCCAAGCCGAAGGCTTGATTCCGTTGGTCAACGAATCCACGCCTTTGCATGGCCTGGTTAACAGTGCTGCGATCTTCGAGCCCCTTTCCCTCGAAACGACTACCCACGACGACTGGCAGCGGCATCTACAAATTAATCTGACAGCGCCATTCCTGCTCAGCCAGGCATTTGCGAAACAGGCATCCGAAGGCGCGCGTATTGTCAATGTCCTCGATTGGCGTGCCTTGCGCCCCGGCGCCGATCATTTTCCATATACCGTAAGCAAAGCCGCTCTGGCGTCGATGACCAAATCCCTGGCAGTTGCCCTATCACCCAAAATCACCGTAAACGGACTTGCTCTCGGCGCGATCCTGCCTCCCTCAGATGCAAAAGAAAATTCAGACATGATCAAAAATATCCCATTGAAAAGATGGGCTGAAAATAATGAAGTGGAAGAGGCATTGTTATTTCTGCTCACTTGTCCGCGCTATATTACAGGTGAAATCATTCATCTGGACGGTGGGCGGCATCTGATTTGAAAGGAAGAACAAAAAAGGCCCATAGGCGATCATACAAGTAAAATATGAAACAGCAATGCGCCTACACGCAAACTCTAAAGGATATTAAAACATGGATAAAGTCATTATCAAAAACCTGCTTGCAAGAGGCATTATCGGCGTCAACGATTGGGAGCGAAAACGCGCTCAGAATATTCTGATTAATATCAGCATGTTCACAGATACCCGGCGCTCAGGAATAACAGACGATCTAAAAGATTGCATCAACTATAGTACGATGAGCAAAAAGATCCTTGCACACGCAGAGAGCGTGAACAGGCTCACAGTTGAAGCCCTGGCAAACGACCTGGCAAAAATCTGCCTCGAAGAAAACGGCGTGCAGAGAGTGGTTGTATGCGTGGAGAAGCCAGGCGCCGACGCCCGGCCCGGAACCAAGAGCCAGTGCCGCG
>JBDTPH010000124.1:0-6109 GCA_039932795.1 Chloroflexota bacterium | reverse complement strand
TCCCATAATCGGAACTGATCGGCTTAACATGGCGCAAATCACCAAATCGAACCCATCCGACGGGCGGCCAGACAGCCAATCGGGCGAGGCGACGTCGGGTCTCACGCGACAGGTATCGGCGTGCGAGGACACGGAATTGTTCCATCATCTGATTGGTCTCCCAGTCGTGAAGTTCAAGGTGCAGAATCCCGTTTGTTCAGCGGAGCCAGTTTTACGCCGTAACTGTTTTCGTGTGTGCGGTAATACATGAATCAGGTTTCCTTTTCTTCATCGAGCAGAATGACGGCTTGCTGGGCTTCATCAAATTTATACACAACCACAGGCTCACTCAAGGCATTTGGCGTTTGCAAAGACATCAATCTGACCTCGGTACGCCGGTCGCGGATGTTGTTTAGAATCAGGGCGTAGGTATCCGAATCCAATTTGACGTGTCCCGCGGTACCCCAAACAGAGATGGGTTCGTCATTGCTTGTCACGGCTGAGGATTGTGTGAGTGTGTTGTATTGATTTCCGCACGCCACGCCAAGCAGAACGCTTTCAGGGGTGCCGTTGGGAATATAGTAAACGATCCATCTTCCCGAGTCGTAGATCGCATCCACAGGAAACAATTCATCGCCTCTGCCCCAAACGGATTTGCCCTCGCGGTCGAGGGCAACCCCTATATCGGTAAAGTTGAACCCGTCCCCTGATGACGCCGCCCAGACATCTGCATTAACTGTGCTGGGACTTTGCTGCGAATTAGCTCCATAAAAAACGATCGTTTCCCCTAGTTCGCCCTGTGTCACGCCGGACGAGACGGCTCCCTCTTCGCCATATTGATTCGGGAACCACTTAAGGATGGGATTGCCCTGGTACTTGGTAAAGTGGATACCATCACTACTGGTCGCCACGCCGATTGCCCTCTGTAGAACGGTCTCGTCAAATTCCGTGCGATAATCGCTCGATCCCTGGTAGTACAAAAAATATGTGTCATCTTTTTTGATGACTGAAAATGAAAAACCGCCCCACAAATACAAATCCCATTCGCCTTGGACGCCAGCCTCCAGGATTATGCCATGATCCACCCAATCCTCCTGCGCGGGAGTGCGGATATTTGATTCAGGTTGTTTTGTCTCAGGAAGTTGTGTCGAGGTCCGATTACAGGCAGGATGTGGAGTCACATGAGGTGGCCTCGTGTTGGAGCAAGCCCCTGCGAGAAGTGGCAAAACCAGCATGGATACAAGTATGAGATTGTTTGAAAAAGGGAATTTATCGGGTATCATGGTTCAACCCATGTGGTAGGCGTATAGGTATCTCCTTGACCATAGGGTCCGAGCCAGGCAGTGGCGGGGTCAAAGCGAAAGCCATAACCACCTAACATTGAACCAACAACCGATTCCTGTTCGTAGCCTTTTGCATACATCCAATTATTCCTGATTATACGGAAATGCCATGCCAGGCTAATAAGAATTACAAATGCGACAAGCACTATTTGCCAGTTTGAGAGGGGAGATTTATGTAACATTCGTATTTCTCGGTGAAACAGAATCGCCGTACAGCTGGCCCAGACCAAACCCATCAACAATTCGAAGAATGTTTTCGATTTGTGATGGAGCCAACTTTTTCTTCCAACCGGTAATCTTATCGGTTCCGGTCACGACCGCGCTGGTCACGCGTGTAGTTTGAGACGGTCGGTTGAGTTTGTCAATTAACGGCTCTGCATATTTTTGTCCAATCAAGGCTAAGACGGCAGGCAATTCTATCTCTGGCTGTGTGCAAAGATTTTCGTAGTAAACGATTTTCAGTTCGCCGGGCATGAACTGTTGTAACGGTACAAGGTTACTGATACTCCAGATAATTGCATGTTTCTCTTCTTCCATTTTAGCATTACGGATCAATTCTAAATGCTCCCCAAGGTAATCAGTCACAAGATCAGCCTGAGATAGAAATGGCTCGATATCATCATCGGTTGCCCAGCCTAATTCCATTCGGGATGAAACTACTGCGCAGGGATGCCGCAACAGCAAGATGATCGGGAGTTGAGGAAAATTGTCGTGCAACCATTTGAGCGCGAGGTTAATGCGGATCTCCTTGATGAGACGGTACTGCGAATGTATCCGTTCATTTTGATGATCAATCCAGTGATTGCGGATCTCACCCGAGAAAACCTTTCGAGCAAAAGCGCAGAACTCTAGATTCTCCGTTCCAGGACGCATGTATTGAAAGTAATTAAAGCCATGATACTCTGGCACCAGGTCCGGGTTGAACGGTTCGAACATCACACGGCATCGGATCTGGGAGGTGATCAAGTCACCCAGCCAGGTTGTTCCGCTTCTGCCTGTACCAGCAACCAGGATGCTCCTGTTGAAGTCCTTTTTAGGGTTTACATACAAATAACCGCCGGCAAGTTGAACTGCCCGCCGTGAGAATTTGTTCACCCAGAAATGTATCTGCTTTCTATCCACTCGTTATCCTGATGTGTCTCATGGTTCAGCCGATATCGGCATTGGGAATTTTGAGAAATACCGCCGCCTGCGGAAAAGCAATTGCAATGTTGCGAGCCAGCCCAAGAGAATAACGGTGATCCGAGAACCACAAAATGGAGCCAGTCGCAAGCGCGGCCAGCAAGCTCGCAATTACCAGTCCCGGAATATTTGGAAGGATCTGGATTGCGAGATAGGAAATCCCTGCGCCGGCAAGCGTTGATAGCAAAATGGCAAATAATGGCCTCCTGGTTTCCTTCAATGAATCATGGAAAATATCTTGGATGAAGTACAAACACAAAAGCTGAATACATATAACGGTGGGTAACCATGCCAGGGCCGCGCCAACTGTGCCATAGCGATTGGTAAGAAACCAGACCATCAAAATTAGAGAGACAGATTGCACCAATTCTATTTGCATCACACGATAGGGTTGACCAAATCCCTTGACCAGTGGAATCGTTGCATCAGCCAACAAAGCAATCATGGCCGCCAGCGCCATTATTCGAATGAGTGAAACAGTTCCATACCATTTCGTGCCTAAAATATCCTGGACCAGAATTGGCGACAGCACAATAATCAACGCACAGATAGGATATAGCAAAGCCATCAATCCCGTTAGGATAGCTTGAAATGCTCGGGCTGCTTGCTGAAGATTGGATTGAAGCCGTGCAAATAGCGGGAAGGCAACCGATCCGACCACTTCACTGGCAATCTCGTTGGGAAGAAAGGCAATCTGCGCGGCGAGGAAATATAATCCCAAGCCCTCCGCTCCCATCTGACGCGAGATGACGATGCGAAGCCCGAAATTGCCGGCCATCGCAACGACGCCGGTGACCAAAAGCCACCCGCCGAATTTCAAGAGAGGTTGCACCGCATTCCAGTCAAATAAGAGGCGCGGGCGGTAGGGAGCAAGAATGTAGGAAGCGATCACCATTGCAGCCGCGCCTCCGATCATGCCAAACACCATTGCCCATACACCAAGCGGTTTTGCAAGCGCTATCGAAATAACCGCGTTAAAGACCGCCTCAATGATCTTCAAAAACGCCAGCGGACGAAAGGTCAAATTGCGGTTCAACGCCGCAATCTTGATGCTGATCAGCGATTCGATCAGCGGGCGCAGGGCAAGTATCTGGATGATCGGAACCGCGCGCGGCTCGGCAAAGATTTCAGCAATTAACGGTGCGAAGAGTATTGTCAATGTAGTGACGATAACCGACCGTGTCATATCGAACGTCCAGACCGCGTCGTATCTGTCATCGTCCATATTCTCCGCCTGCACCACCGCGGGGATCAAGCCAAAGTTTGTCAGGTTCAACAGGAAACCGGTTGCGGCAAGCGCGATTGCGATCAAACCAAAATCCGCGGGGGTCAGCAGGATCGCCAGCACCAACAGACGGACCATGTAAAGCGCTTTTACGCCTCCCATTTGAAATGCCTGCCATATCATGGCGGTCCCAGCCGCGCGTAACGGACGGTGTTCCGTCATACCAATTCACCCAGTCTTACCTTTGAGCGCATGCCGGCCAAAATACCGGGCAGCAGGTTCAGGCAATAAGCTTTCCCAAGCAAGGCAAGTTCAGCGTCACCCTTTACTCGACCATTTACCCATCTTCTAAACGCTCGGATAAAATGACCCACAGCTCTTGCCAGAATAAACCAGTCGCCCTGACGGAGGTATTTTCCATAAAAGCCACCGTGACTGAGAGCGTAGTGGCGATACTGCGTGTCCCTCTTCGCCAGGTCACGCCAGCCGAAATGCCTCACACAGATGTCGGGTTCATAAAAGATCGTGACGCCCCTCCTCAACGCGCGGTATGACCATTCAGCATCCTCTGCAGTTTGCATGCAGGCATCCTCATCGAACAGCCCGACTTTTTTTACAACCGAGATGGAGGTAGCCATATTTCCACCGGACATGGAATCAAATTTCAACCGTGGGCGTCGCTGGACAGCGGGCACAGTGGAAGTCACCACAACGGTCATATCCTCGCCTGCAGCCTCCACCCGCCCGGTAACAACGGCATCCGGGCTCAGCCGCAGCCTGTGCGCGATATTCATCAGCCACTCCGCCTCGACGAAGCAATCGTCATCGGTAATGGCAACAAATGAAGTGGTCACCTGTTCCAGCCCACGATTGACACCCGCCGAACGACCCCGTTGACCAGATCGAATATGCTTCACTTTTATACCCATGGATCGTACCCGATCCAGCCAGGCGTTCACCTCCGTATTGGAGCCCTGCTCAACGATGATCAAATCCCTGGGCCATGCACTTCCCATGAGAATCCAAAACATGGATTGTTCAAGAATCTTCCGACCCAGCGTTGGGATGACGATGCTCATATCCTCAAGCATAGGCCGTTGCTCGAACTCGATCTGATGAATGGAACTGGAATCGTCCCAACCATCTTCCATCTGGTTTTCCAAATTACCTTTGCTCCTCAAATTGGTAAATGTAGTAGTTGCTGTCTCCAACCCGGTACCAACCATTCAATCGGGCATAGCCTGGCACATATTCGGCAATCACTGCCTTTGCACCCGTGTCAGCAAAGGATTGCAGAACACTGAACTGAAGCGTCGCATCCCCGCGCCAAAGTTCTACAGCTTCACTCTCAAGCATTTCGGCAACGATCTTGACCCGCGCCAGCCGTGCCCAGAACGAATCATAAGCATAACCAATTACGCCCACCTTGTCACCCCGCTGAATACCCAGTTCTCCAAGCGCTTTGGCTACTTCGATAGGGCGGGCAGACGGCGCAGTCTTTTCAACCCAATCCGCTTTCAATGACGGATTCAAACGGTTAAAACCGTCCAAATTGAACATAATAATATTTGCCAGCAATCCGAGTATAGCTATCACACTTAATACCTTTAGCCACGACCTGTTGTTCAATATATCCGGCAATCGTATGTTGGACAGAACATCCACCCAGAACAGCAGGATGAATGCGCCGATGTACCTGCCCTGCACCAGGACAGTCCCATATAACCCAAAGGCAATTACCGCAGGTATGACCAGCGCCCAACTCTGCAGGATATTATACAGACGAAGTTTTCGTCTTTGCCCCATCATGTACAAAGCCAGCACACACCCAAAAAGGATGCCCTGCTTCTGCATGAACAATTCCATATAGACAAGCCCGCTGGCAACCAATCGCATGAGCAGGCCTGCCAAGTCGAAGCGAGGTTGTATTCCTTCGTACCAGTAGGAGGGATCCATTGAAATTGGGTATGTTCCCCCTATTGGTTCACCAAATTCATACACAGCAGGAGACTGATGAACCATCCGTGAGGGATGGGATGGCATAACACCTGTAAGGGCATCTCCCTGCCAATGTGGGAAAGGCACGCCATTGACGTACCGTACAAAGGTAACTGTCCCTGCTTCGCCAATAGTGAACTTCCCGATCTTATTGGAGATCAACAAAATAAACGGGCTGCTGATCAACACGAATATGGTCACAGCCAGGAATGTTCGTGAAAGGGAATTCCAGGATCGTTTTTGTACCAGCCAGGCGACACCCAGAAACACCAGTGCAACAGATAACATAAAGGTCTTGGACAAATATCCCAGTCCGAGAACCAAGCCCAGGCTTAGAAAGAGACGCGGATTTTTATCTCCGAGGCGGATTTGGGCGATCAAT
>JBDTPH010000123.1:0-7755 GCA_039932795.1 Chloroflexota bacterium | reverse complement strand
CTCTACGACTGAAAACCGAGACCCTTCGCTACGCTCAGGGTGACAATCTGTAAGGGAATTTATGTTAACCTGAATAGTAGCGGGATTTTAGCGTAAAATTTCGCGGCCAGCATTTTCGCTGCAACAACACGCCATGGAGAATGGAGTTTTATGACAGCATCAACGCACAAGAAACCACAATTGAAACCACTCCCCAAATCACCCACCGGAATCACGGGCCTGGATGAGATCACGGGTGGAGGCCTGCCCAAGGGCCGTCCGTCTCTCATCGCCGGTGGCCCAGGCTGTGGCAAGACTCTTTTCGCCATGGAATTCCTTGTCAATGGAGCCATCCAATACAATGAACCGGGTGTCTTTATAGCATTTGAGTAAAATACGGAAGAACTGGCTCAAAATGTTGCCTCGCTCGGCTTTGATTTGAAAGAGTTGATCAAACAAAAGAAACTGATCATCGATTACGTGCGGGTCGAACGCTCCGAGATAGAAGAAACAGGAGAGTACGATCTGGAGGCACTGTTTATCCGCCTGGGATATGCAATTGATACGATTGGTGCAAAGCGGGTGGCACTTGATACTATCGAAATCCTCTTCGCTGCAATGACAAACCATGGCATTCTGCGTGCCGAACTGGGCCGCCTGTTCCGCGGGCAACCATGACCTGTCACAGGGGAACGGACGCCAGGGCACGGGCATTTCTGCCATCGACGCCATACGCGACTATTTCAAGAAAGAGGGAATGGTACACCCCGCCCTGACCCACCGAAAATACATTGCCCAATAGCTGACTCCTTCATGACGATCAAAGAGACCGGAGCACTCAGAGGTTGTAGATAGCCCAAGAGAGCAAACCACGGAGACACCAAGGATGCGTAAATTATTAACTTCCCTCATGTCGTTGCGACGAGCCTCAAACGGCGAGGGCGCACTTCCCGACGAAGCAATCTCCCATTGACTACAGATTTTTCTGCAAAGTGGAGATTGCTTCGGGACGAACGCCTTCGCAACGACATCCTTGTCGCGGTGGGTGAGGGAACTTATATTTTTACGAACCCTAAGGCACGGAGTTTTTAGATGCTTTTCTCCGTGTTTCCGTGTCTCAGTGGTTAATGTACTCCTTCCGACAAAACACCCTTACAAACTTTTAGTGCACCCAAAGAGACTGGTTCTCACCAGTCTGGTGATTACCCACAACTCGGAATCGCGGGGCTAAAGCCACCTGCTCAGTACATGGAAGCCCTCCGGGCTGGCGCAACCAGTCGGATTTATCCGACTTTCACGAGCTGAGGCAGGGCTTCAGCCCGCCGAATTAGGCAACGCAAAGATGTGGGTAATCACCAGTCACCAGTCTCTTCTTTTTTCGCGGTATTATTGCCTGCATTAGCTAGCCCATTGGATGTACCCTTGAAAGGATTAAATGTCACGTAAGCGAATTATGCTGGTAACGGCTGGGATCATGCTCAGCCTGTTTTTAGCCTCCATGGAATCCACTGTGGTTGCCACCGCCATGCCCACCATCGTGGGCCAGCTGGGTGGGCTGGAACATTACTCGTGGGTTTTTTCAGCCTATATGCTGGCCTCCACAACGGCTGTGCCACTCTATGGCAAACTTTCAGATATTTACGGCCGCCGCAAGTTATATGTCAGTGCGATGGCGCTCTTCCTGATCGGCTCCGTCTGGTGCGGATTGGCAAACAGCATGACCGAGCTCATTTTTGCCCGTTCCCTGCAGGGCATCGGCGCGGGCGGCATCATGCCGCTGGCCTTTATTTTGATCGGCGAAATGTTCACGCTCGAACAGCGCGCCAAAATGCAGGGCTTGTTCTCAGGCGTATGGGGAGTCTCGTCCATTATTGGGCCGCTGCTGGGCGGCTTCCTCGTGGACCAGCTTTCCTGGCGCTGGATCTTTTACGTCAACATCTTTCCGGGGCTGCTGGCCGCGGCGCTGGTCGCGTTTGCATGGCGGGACCAGGCTCACAGTCACGAAAGACCCGCAGTGGATTACGCCGGCGCGGCTCTGTTAACGGTCAGTGTCGTTATGCTGTTGCTTGGCCTGATGGGCTCCGGCCCCTCCAGCTGGATATTGATCACCGTCGCGATCGCGCTTTTCATCCTCCTGCTGTGGGTGGAGCGCCGCGCCGCCGACCCGGTCCTGCCCCTTCCGCTTTTCCGCGACCGCCTGTTTTCCACAGCCACAGCGCATGGCATTCTGACGGGCTGGGCTTTATTTGGCAGTATCTCATTCATCCCGTTGTTTGTACAGGCGGTTCTGGGCACAACCGCCACCCAGGCGGGTATTACGATCACACCCATGTTACTGGGCTGGGTGACTGCCAGCATTATCGGCACACGCTTGATGCTTACCGTCGGATATCGCAAGCTGGGACTGATCGGCACAGCCACATTCACCGTGGGCGCATTTCTCATGTCAACGGCAGGCATGAATACCAGCCAGGTCAGCCTGATGTTCTTCGTGGCACTGATGGGTATAGGTATGGGGCTTTCCGTTCCCTCCTTCCTGATCGCCGTGCAAACGAGCGTGGAAAGACGGCAGCTTGGTACTGCCACCTCGACCCTTCAATTCAGCCGTTCCATTGGCGGGACGCTGGGCGTAAGCGTGATGGGCGCGGCACTCAGCACGCGCCTCGCGTCGAACCTGATCGCAGCACGCCTGGACCCCGGGCTGGTGCAGCAATTACTGGATCCTTTGCCTGGCTCGCAGGTTGTCATTGCCGACGGCGCGCGTGCTGCCATGGCCGATGCGATCCACCTGGTGTTTGTGATTGCATTTGTTGCCGCGGCGCTTGCCATGGTCACTGTTTTTTTCACTCCACGCAGAGAACTGACCGAGCAATACCCTGAACGTGGAGTTCCCCCTCTCAGCGCAGATTGATCGAATATCAACTTCCTGGATGGCAGGATTCAAACCATTTGCCGCCAGCAAAATGAAGTAGTGATGTCCAGCATTTTGGTGTATTATTGCCCAAATTATTATCCACGTACAAGAAGGGAGAATGACCATGGCACTGGTGCAAATTTCGCAGGTTGCGGGACGCATCCCTGTAACGATCTTTCAACTGCAGGATCGTGTCAATTTGGGGAACTTTGCCGAACTCGAACAGGCCGCAAAGGACGCGTTCGATAAAGGGATGCGCGACCTGGTCGTTGACCTAAGCCAGACTCCCTCGTTGACAAGCATTGGCGTACGGGCGCTGATCGTCATCCACAAAATGCTGGCCGCGGACCGGGGCAGGCACCTCAAACTGGCGAACCCACTGCCGGTCATTCGCGAAATGCTGGATATCTCCGGTGTAACCCAGTATGTGGAGATCTACGACACAGTCGAGGATGCGGTCAAATCTTTTTGATATATTGGTTTCAAGACCATTAAGTACTCACTTCACGATCCATGTGTGAAGTGGGTACTTTTTTTATTGACCCGGCCTATCTTTACCAGTCCTGGTGTGAAACCTTTATAAGCAATTCATCATATCAATTTGTGACAAAAGACACTGATGGTTTACCTGTTAAAACAAATAATATGGGGTTAGAAAATAAAATAGACCACATTCGTATCTTTTGAGAACGCTCCGGGGTATGTGGGGCGTACAAGATATCGGGCGGCGAAGATCCGGTGATTTAACATGGTCGCTCCATCCTTTTTTTGGATAAAGTCACCGAGGAGCCAATAGCGAAACCGGCCCATTTGAGGTCGGTTTAATTTTTTAATGGGTCGGGACAAACCATACAAACCTAAATGGAGGAAACATGATTTCAAGACGAGACTTTCTAAAACTTAGTGGAGTGGGGATGATAGGACTCTACGCTGCCACGCGCGGCAAATTTGTCCTGCGTGCCCAGGCAGCCATTCCCGGCGGTACACTTGATCCGCTGGCTCTTGAAAAATTCGTGACTCCCCTGCTCATCCCGCCCGTTATGCCCAAGGCCGGCACCTTCAAGGTGAAAGGGGGCAAAAACGGGGATTACTATGAAATTTCGATGAGGCAGATCACGCAACAAATCCTGCCGGCCGGGTTCCCAGCCACCACCGTCTGGGGCTACGGCGCTGTGAATGGCGCAGGCAGCAGGAATCCGTTATTGCTGCACAACGCGCCATCACTGACCATCGAAGCGCAGACAGGCCGCCCCGTTCGCGTCAAATGGATCAATGACCTCAAGGATGCGAATGGCAACTACCTGCCACACCTCCTGCCCGTTGACCCGACCCTGCACTGGGCTAATCCACCCGGGGGCATGATGGGGCGTGATACACGTCCAACAATTGCCGGGACGCCGGGCTCGTACACCGGACCCGTCCCGATGGTCCCGCATGTGCATGGAGCTGTGGGCGTCGGCGATGAGAGTGACGGATATCCGGAGGCGTGGTTTCTTCCTGCGGCAGCCAACCTCCCGGGCGACTATGCAACCGAAGGCACCTGGTATGACTTCTTCGCAGGCAAAGCGAAAGCTGGCTATGGCGCAACCTGGGGACCCGGTTTCGCCACCTTCCAATATCCGAACCTCAACCGGGCGTCAACGATCTGGTATCACGATCACACGCTGGGAATGACACGGCTTAACGTCTATGCCGGACCTGCGGGTTTCTTTATCATCCGTGGCGGACCTTCAGGTGACAACACCGTGGTCGACACGCGCACAGGGTTGACAGCCGTGCTGCCCGGCCCCGCGCCCAGGGAAGGCGACAAATTCCCATCCAATAAAACCTATTACGAAATCCCGATCGCCATCCAGGACCGCGCCTTTAATGAAGACGGCTCCCTGTTCTACCCGGATTCTCGCGAGTTCTTCGACACCCTTGCCGGCCCCTTCATTCCAAATGAAGGTATGCCTGGCGATGATGATGATATGCAAGCCAGCTTCTCACCGATATGGAATCCTGAGTTTTTTGGCAACATGATCATGGTCAATGGCAACACCTGGCCCTTCCAGAATGTGGAACAGCGTCGCTATCGTTTCCGTTTCCTGAACGGATGCCAGTCGCGCTTCCTCTATCTGGATTTCAGCAACATGCCCGGCGTGGAAGTCTGGCAGATCGGCAACGAAGGCGGATTCCTGGCCGCGCCGGTCAACCTCACAGCCATGGGTAACACCCTGCTGATGGGGCTGGCAGAACGTGCAGATGTGATCGTGGACTTCACCAATGTGCCGGTCGGCAATTACGTGTTGGGCAACCTGGGTCCCGATGAACCATTTGGTGGTGGAATACCCAATGAAGACTTTGAAGCTTCAGACCCCAACTCTACGGGCCAGGTCATGCAATTCCGTGTGATAGCCGCCGTGGCAGCTGATCCCAGCACACCGCCGATGTTCCTACAACTTCCGGCGATTCTGCCGCTGCCGCCCGAAACGGTCACCCGCCCGCTGGCACTGATCGAGAAGATGGGCATGGGCTATGACGCAGACGGCGAGGAGGTGGAAGGCCCCGTCGAGGCACTGCTTGGTACGGTGGAGAATGGCATCGCAACAGAGAAAATGTGGATGGAACATGTCACCGAAAATCCAGTGCCGGGTGACACCGAGGTATGGGAGTTTTACAATACCACGGGCGATGCTCACCCCATGCATGTTCACGAAGTGGTCTTCGAAGTCGTCAACCGCGAGGGACTACTCCTGGAGGAGGATGATGAAGTAGTGCAACCCATCCAGCCGGATGGCAACATCACACCCGCTGAACCCTGGGAGACCGGCTTCAAGGATACGGTCATTGCCTATCCGGGTCAGGTCACAAGGGTACGGGCACAGTTCAAGAAAGCAGGGCAGTTCGTCTGGCACTGTCACATTGTGGAACACGAGGATAACGAGATGATGCGCCCCTTCCGCATTGGTCCCGTACAACCCGGGCAGCCAATGCCGCACTCCATGTAAATACCTGCACGAAACCAGGAGACTGGCGGAAGCCAGTCTCCTGGTTTTAACTTTTCAACAAGGTTTTTCCCTGATTGAGATTCAGTTATTGTTGACCTTCACGTTCTGCGTTCGATATTTCTTCAATGCGTTCCAGCCCACCAGCATTTTTTCCTTTTCATCCCATAATCTGTAAAATAACGAATTTAAACTTTTTCGGAACGTTAATGGCTCGATCTGGAAGACAGGATTCTCATTGTGGCATTCCTCCAACTTGTAATTGGGGATCTTCGGGCTGAGGTGATGGATGTGATGGAACCCGATGTTGCCGGTGAACCATTGCAGGACCTTCGGGAGCTTATAGAATGAACTGCCGTCCATGCCGGCGTTGAAGAACTCCCATTCTGCGTGACGTTCCCAGTAGCTCGGGTCAAAGTTGTGTTGCACATAGAAGAGCCACACTCCCACGCCACAGGCGATCAACAAAACAGGCACTTCCACGAGCAGGAAAGCCGCCCAGCCGATCTCGATCATGATCCAGCCTATCACTGCTGCCAGCGCAAGGTTCGTCCAGATCACGCTGCTGCGTTCGCGCTTGCCCGCGCTTGCAGTCCAGAAACGATGCGTGACGGTGAAGACAATGAACGAGCCGATCGTGAACAGGATCATCGGGCTGCGCATGATGCGATAACCAACCTTCCTGTACCACGGCGCAGCAAGATACTCCTCCACCGTCATTGTGTACACATCACCTACGCCGCGCCGGTCCAGGTCGCCGGCTGTCGCGTGATGAATGGCGTGGGCGTGCTTCCATTCATAATAGGGCGTGAACACCAGCACGCCGATCACCAGCCCGAGCCTGTCGTTGGCTTTCATACTTTTGAAAAACGAGCCGTGACAGCAATCGTGGAAGATAATGAAGCAGCGCATCATGAAGCCTGCAGTCGGTACAGCCAGGATCAACGTCAGCCAGTAGCCAACCTCAAGGCTGCGGTACATGATGTACCACATCACCAGGAACGGGATCACTGAGTTGAACACCTGCCATACACTTCGCCATGTTTCCGGGTGCGCATACCTGGAAACAATCCCCTGCCATCTAAATTTTTCAGTTGTCATCGGGCCTCCAAATCCTTATAGGTAACGTCATTTTACTTTATCAAGCAATTGGGACAAAGTTAATTCTGAGAGAGAATTCAGAATAAGATCCGCACCTTCGAAAGCCAGCGCCGATGTCGCTTGATTCGGGACTGCCACCACGAAAATGCCGGCCCGGTGTGCAGCTTTCACTCCATTCGGAGAGTCTTCGAAGATGATCGCCGCCTCCTTCGGGACCTTGAGCCGACTCAGCGCCAACAGGAACAGGTCCGGGTTCGGCTTGATCCTGCCAGGCGGGACATCGTCCCTGGCGATGACATGGTCAAAGTAGTCGAAGACACCGACCCGTTTGGCGTGCGAATCCACCCATGCATGTTCCGAGCTGGAGGCGATGGCAAGCTTGAGTCCAAGCCGCTTCGCATCGCGCAGATAATCCATTACACCGGGCAGAGGCTTTTGGGCGAGGATGAGGGAGTTGCTCTCCAGGCGGTTGCGTCCGCGCAGGGAATCCGAATCCAGCCGCCCCTGCGAAAGAAGCGAGAGATGTTCCGCCGCGTCAAAACTCGAGTGGCCGCTCCCACCGATGATCGTGCCCCACTTTTCGTGCGGGAATTCAAATCCATGCTCGCGGTAGATGTTCTGCCAGCTGTGAAACTCAGGGCTCTCGGTATCGAGGATGAGGCCGTCGAAATCAAATATCAAGGCTTTTATCATGGCTGAATTTTAACCCATGCTATACTTTACTCGTGAGTTGTGTTTTGAGAAAACGCTGGGCTAAGCCGAGGCATAGGCAAG
>JBDTPH010000122.1:0-7865 GCA_039932795.1 Chloroflexota bacterium | reverse complement strand
TCATGGGTGGGTAAGCGCTCATCCATCAGCATCATGGAATGCCCTTGGATTTCCTGAAGGTTTCGCTACTCAGCAACTTATTCTTGTCGAACTGCTACAATTTCTTCATAATATTCTCTTCACTGAATGTGTGTAAAGTCAGCGCTACTGGCATTTTTACCTAGTACTCCACTACATTGATTCTTTTACATGGTAAACACGCGTTTTAGAGGTAATTTGGCTTAAGTGCGCTAATTCAAGTTAGTCAAGTACTAGTGTACGGTTGCGCGTGCCAGCTCTACGATTTCCTGCTTGTTTTCCAATATTCGTACCAGTTTCCCATCCTGCATCTGAAGGACACGGTCCACATACTGGCATAGGCGCAGGTCATGGGTCACGATGATGCCTGCGCGGTTGTTTTCATGGACAAGATTGGCAAAGGTCTCCACTACTTGATAGGCTCGCTCAGTATCCAGCGATGCGGTGGGTTCATCGGCCAGCACAACGGCAGGATTATGGATGAGGGCACGCGCAATGGCGACGCGTTGCTGTTGTCCGCCGGAAAGCTGCGCGGGGAGATTATGCAGCCTGTCGTTGAGTCCGAGGCGGGAGAGGATTTCGGCAGAACGGACGCGTCCCGCTTTGTTGGCCTGCCCGTTCAGGCGCAGCATGAAATCCACGTTTTCCTGCGCAGTCAGGAACGGGATCAGGTTGTTCGACTGAAAGGTAAAGCCTATTTTTTCACGGCGCAGTTGTACGCGGCGCTTTTCGTTCATCTGGGCAAGGTCCTGCCCATCGATCAACACCTGTCCGCTTGTGGGGGAAAGCAACGCCGCCAAAATGGATAACATCGTGGTCTTGCCCGATCCACTGGGGCCGACCAGCGCGACAAACTCACCAGACTTCACTTGAAAGGAAACATGGTCCACCGCGTTGATGGTGGTGCCATCCAACGCAAATGTTTTGACAAGGTCTTTGACTTCGAGAGCAATTGAATTCATTTACATATTCTTTCTTATTTATTGGTGGCCGAGTAGGGCGGGTGCCTGTCTCGCCCGTATCGAGACCAAAAACTTCATATTTCATGGTACTGGTGGTCTCGATGCGTTGCTTCGCAACTACTCGACCAGCGGAGTATTATCCTAACCTGAGCGCCTTGAGCGGCTCAATGCGAACTGCATAAATGATGGAGACCATGCCACCCAGCGGGCCAATAAACAGGAGCAAGGCAATCGCGATGAGCGAACGATCCCCGTTGAACACAAATGGGATGGTAGGCGGAAGTCCGAGTGAGAAGAGATATGTAAACACACCTCCGATCGCGACGCCGATGGCTGTCACCACGATGATCTGGATCACTGCAGCCCAACCGACCACTCCATTGGACGAGCCAATGGCTTTCAAGACCCCGATCTGCGGGACCTTCTGCAAAATTTGGATCTGGAAGAAGCCGCCAATGACCAGTACACCGATCAACAGCGTGAAGAAGCCCTGCGTTTGGACTGTCCCTTGCTGTGCGGAATAGCCAGGGATGTTGTTGATCGTGGTCGCGATGGTAGTCACTTCGATGTTTGGAACATCCGAGATGAGGCGCGCCTTGATGGCGTCGATCTGCGACGGATCGCTCAACTTGACCGCGATGATGTTGGGATACGGTGTGTTGCTGTTCAAATCCGCTTCCGATTGCGGTCGTATTTTTTCCCAAGTCGCTGCCGGCACAAAGATGGTCGGCTGGAAGAAATAGGATTGTCCATCCACCAGTCCGACAACTTTCAAGGTGAAGAATTCGTCCTCCACCCCTTGTGTCGAACGGACCTCGATCTCTTCACCCACCTGGATCTCGGAACGTAACGCGACGTTGCGGTCGATGACCACCTCACGCGCCTCACCCCCGCGGAAGTCCCTGCCTTCAATGATGACAGGCATCCCGGGGCGGCCCGCGTCGGCTGCAAGCATGGACACTTTGAGCGGCTCTGGAAGGGAAACGATCTCAGTGTTGGACGTGTAGATCGGACCGGCATCAGCCACCCCATCCAGGCGTCGAACTGTGCGCGCTGTGTTCGTCTCCAGCCGGCTGGCAGAAATGCTGTAATCCGATTTTTCAAGGAAGACAATTAACTGCGCATCCAGATTTGCTACATATTGACGGTTCCCATTCGCCAGTCCCTCCCCAAGGGCGGCGATGAACAGAACAAGCAGGGTGATCAATGCAATCACCAGACTCACGAGCAGGAAACGCCCGCGATTTCGAACCACTTCCTTAAGTGCGAGATAAAAAGCAAGAAAAAAGTTTTTCATGATGGTGCTACAGGTCCTTCGAACGTTTGAGTCCAGTCCACCCCCATCACGCCGTGCAACAGCAGGTCAACAGAGGGATGGTCAGCGATGTCGTCGTAATAATAGGGCAGGCGGATGCGGCCATCGGGCGCAATGACAAAAGTCCCTGCCATCTGCATTGCATCCTGGCCCTTTGGAGGCAGCTCCGTGTTCCAGCCGCGTTCGCGTTTCAAACGCCGGTTCGAGTGCCAGACGTTCAGCGAGAGAAACGATTGCCAGAGATTGGCACGTTCCAGGCCATAGGCTTCATAAGCTTTGCGCTCAGGGTCTGCAAGGCACAACACGCCCGCAGCGCGTTGTTCACAAAAGACTTTCGCTTCCTGCGGTGTCCCCTGTGTGACTATGACAAGTGCGAGATTTCTATTTTTGAAATCAGGCAGGACCGTAACCAGGTTGTCAACCATCTCCTTGCATTGCGGGCAACCAAAGTGCCGTGTGAACGCAAGGATGAGTACCTGCTTCTTCCACACGGAGGCAAGCTGTACGGGCTTGCCGTTGACATCCTGCAATTTCAGGTCTGGCGCAAGGTCGTTGAATTTGAGATGTGCTATGCTGGGCATACTTTGTGCGACTCCTAATGTCCCCTAGTTTATCATGTTGTCCATATTTTGCAAAGGTTTTGTATAAATAAAATTTCCCGGGTTATTAACTCGATCATAATCCCTTTTTCAGGCACAAGTATAATGAAATCAGCAAGCCGCTTTAATGGAAAATCAATATCATGCCTAACGATATCTTTATCTTCTACTCCCGACGCGACCAGGATTTTGTCACACGCCTTGCAAGTGACTTAAATGAGCAGGTCGCCGGCGTGTGGTTTGACCAATCCGCGATCCAAGCCGGGGAAAACTGGCACGATGAGATCATGGAAGGAATCCATGAGTGTACAGCCTTTGTGCTGGTTTTATCTCCTGATGCAATGAAATCGCGCCATGTACGCGGGGAAGTCAACAAGGCACTGGAACTCGGGAAAACAATCTTTCCGATCCTGTATCGTCCCGCGAAATGGACAGACGAGATTGAAGCATTGGTCAAAGACATTCAAACACTTGATCTTCGATCAGGCAGTTATACCGATAATTTCCATAAACTGGTGGATGGTCTCATTGAAGCGGGCGCGGGGAAGGCCACAGGAGAAAGACCGTTTCTCCGCCAGCCGACAAAAACCAGCTTGAACGTTGTATTCAGCAAGATCCCCGGCTGGGCGTTTGCGTGGAGTCTGGGTTGGCTCGCGTTTTGGGTTGCTGTAATCATCGTACTTGCCATCCTGGTTGCCAACCAGGGTGGTCTGGGAAGTGACGATTTTCTCAACTTCACTCTGATTCTTATGAGTGCTGGAATTGGAGGCTTCACAGGCGGCCTGCTCGCGGGTCTGTTCACGATGCTTGCACTACGGCCGAACGCGCCATCCATTTCCTGGAAGCATATGTCCCCCACCATTCGCATTTGGGGCCTCAGTGGGCCATTGGGATTGATCGTATCGGGCTTGATCACAACTTTTATGATTGCACTGGGCATGCTCGGCGTTGAAAGCGTAGATCCGGATTGCGGTGGCGTAGATTTTGGCGAATGTGTGGGACAGATCATGGGCTCCGCGCTTGGCGAAGCGATTGGCCTGGTGATTCTCATCCTGGCGGTGTTTTTACTTTTTGTGATCGTGGCCTGGTTCCTGACAGGAATGCTCGCAGGCTGGCTGACAGTCCGTCACATTCGTACGCTTGAACCAGGCATTACCAACGGGCAGGCCTGGGGAGTTACCAGCGGCTGGGGCTGCGGAGCGATCGTCGCTGCGATTGTTATGATGCTGATCATTGGAATTGTTTCGAGCGCGTTGGGGCTATAGCGAGCTTCGCAGAATCGTATCCACCTGTTTTCGCAATCCTGCTGGATGGATGGCATTTGTCGTGATTTTCCTCGCCCCTACAAAATTCGAAAATCGGATCAAGCCCTTCGCCAGCGCATTTGCGAAATCAACATCTTTCACGGGCGCGTCGTCTTCGTGCCAGAATCCCTTGATCTCGAGCGTCATCGTGGTGCGGTCCAGTTTCGGGTCGAGCCGCGCCACCAGGTCATCACCGTACAAAATCGGTAGAACATAATACCCCCAGCGACGCTTATCCGCTGGCACATATACCTCCCATTTGTAGTCAAAATCGAAAAGCTTCTGCGCCCGGCCGCGCGCGCTCACGATATCCAGCGAAGATAGGAAGGTGACTTCCTCGAGCGTGGTCGTATCCCTGGGTTTCCATCCTGCGGGGATTTTTCCCTTTCCGATCGAATCCAACAGCTTTACATCTTCTGCCAAAACAAGATAGGTATCCCGTCCTGCCTCAATTTGAACCTGCTCAAACATCCCAGACTCCTTCCACTTCGCAAGCAGACTCTTCATCTCGGCTGGCGAATAATTATTGCGCAAATAGCCGCGCAATTCGCCTCTCATCTTTGATTCGCTTTTCAGCCCCATGAATGAGACTGTCTTGCGTGCGAAAAATTCCTCCGCCTCTTTTTCTGTGACCGCATAATCGAACTCTTTGGGAGCGATATTCTCGCGGAAGTCATACACACGGTTAAACCCCTCGCGATGATGGATCATCAGCTCGCCGGACAGCCACATATCGAACAGCGCCACAGACGTTTCCTTGCGCCCGCGATAACTTTGCATTTCCAGGCGCTTGCCGTCAAAATGCCTGTTCCCCAGCGGACCGTGTTTCCGTAACTCTGCGCGCACATGCTCCAGCACCGCCATATGCTGCGGGACAAAATATTTCACATACTCATCGCGTGTACGCTTTTCCATATGCACACGCCAGTACGGCAACTCAGACATCGGGTACATTGCCAGCCAGCCGCCGTAATCAAAGAATTCCCGATCCTTGTACGCAACCTGATAAAGATACTCCTGCTTGTACTCCAGCACGCGGCTGTGCAGAACAATATCCTGGCTGCGTGCAGCGATATTTAATGGGTCAAGTTGCACGGCCTCACAGGCACGCATGGCCTGGGCGGTCCCTTTTTTGCCTTTCCAGCGGCGGCCGGGCCAGAGTCCCTGTTTACCGAGAACGAAGCGACGGGCAGTGGTTTGTGAAATTGTTAGCATGGATATCCAATCATTCAAACTGTAAATGGATTAAAGTTCGTATCGCGATCATAATAATCTTCGCCCTCCACGCGCTTGAGAGCGTTGACAGCGGCATATGTACCAGGAGTCATCAACACTTCAACACCCAATTTAAAAAGATAGTTGGTGAGGGTCAGGGTGAGGAACAAACTCCATGGGAAAACACCGAAGGTGGATGCTACAACGACAAACATGACCGTATCCACCAGTTGACCAAAGACTGTGCTCCCAATGGTGCGCGCCCACAGCCAGCGACCCTCCGTCAGCACTTTTAGTTTTGCCAGAATAAATGAATTGGTGAATTCGCCGGTCCAGTAACCCGCCAGACTCGCCAGCACAATTCCGCCTGAGCTCATCCCGCCCAGTATTGCACCATACGCCGCATCTCCCGCATAGCCCTGCCAGGTCACTTCGCCAGGCATCCCACGCACGATCCAAAAGATGACCGCGCTCAACGCCAGACAGGCAAATCCCGCCCAGATCACGCGCCGCGAACGTTTATATCCATACACTTCCGTGAGGATGTCGCCGAAGATATAACTAACCGGGAAAAGAATTGTTCCCGCGTCGAATGCCATTCGCACGCCGAAGAGGCTGACTCCCCAGTCCACGATCTTGGCGGAGGACGCGATATTGCTCACGACAAGGACTGTCACAAAGACAGCCATGATGAGGTCAAAGAAGCGATAATGTTTCATCATGTTAATGGCTCAGCTTTCAGTGGCGTCGCCGCCGAGGACGGCGGCTTGAGCAGAGTTTACCCGATCCCCACGCGTTGACGGGACTGAAATAACAAGAAAATGGACATCTGCATTGGATCGATTCATAAATTGATGCTTTAGCATGGGAGAGACCTCCATCCCGTCGCCTTTGTGCAAAATCACCTCATGACCTTCAAAAGCCATTGCCCCCTCTCCTTCAAGGATATAAAAGAATTGACGTGCGACCTTGTGTAAGTGCATCACCTCTGCACCACCCGCAGGGACTCGTTCCTGGATCACACTCATCTCATCATGTTTGAGCAGATGCCAGCCGTCGCATAATTCCCCCCAGACATAATGTTCTGCGTTTTCAATGGAAACTAGCATGGCAAACCTTTGAAGGCTCCATATACCGGGCACCTCATTTGTCAAATATGTATCAAAATACGGGTTTTTTCTGATTCTAGCACAGATATTCTAAGAAAGGCGTTTACAGTTTATAGTCCACCATAATGCAGAGCCAGCGCTACAAATCTAGGAAGCTGAAACGGAATTTGCCTTTTCGATCATCCGACAGAAGGAACAGAAATCATCCGTTGATGTAGGTTGTCCACATTTCGGGCAGGGGTGCAAATGGGCACGCTCGATGTTCGGTTCAATGAACAGGTCCCCACTCTTGCGGGCCTCCAAAAAACGCAGATAAAATGTCAGCTTGGCGCCGGGGCGGGTTGTTTCCAACTGGTTGAGCAATTCCTTATAGTAAATGGACTGCGATCCCTCGGCATACGGACACTCATCATAAATATATTCGATGCCGCGCGAGACACAGTAGGCGGTCATCTCGCGTTCGTAGAAGCGGCACAACGGCTTGACCTTGCGCGCCAGCCCGTCCGAGGAGGGCAGGACGGGCCCCTGCCGCAGGAGATATTCACCCGACCAGGACAGCGTATTCCCGAATAGTACGGCAGCCTCGTCGTCGAGATTGTGGCCGGTCGCAAGCACATCATACCCAAGGTCGCGCGCGATGCGGTTCATCTCGTGGCGTTTCGCCAGGCCGCACACGGAACAGGGCTTGCCATGCCCGCGAAAGGATATCTCCGAAAGCACAGGGATGGATTGTCCGTACTCCTTTTCAATGTCCACAACGTGCAGCTTGAGGGTATGCTCATCGGCAAACTTCTGCGCAAGACGCTGTGACTCGTGCGAATAGTTGATTCCGCCGTCAATGCCCAGGCCAAGATAGAGCCCATCCGCCTGATAGCCCAGCCGAACGAGAATATCCCACAGCCCAAGCGAATCCTTGCCCCCTGACACTGCTACCACGATCTTCTCGTGATGAGTGAACATTTCATATTTTTTGATAAAGCGCTCGGTCTGCTCGGGAACCCACTCAAGATAGTGTTCCTTGCACAGGGCCAGTTTGTGCTGGCGCATGTTGACAGAGGCTTTCTGACCACATTTTCTACATTTCATGGTTATATCCCTGTCGTTGCGAGCCGCGTAGCAGCGAAGCAATCCCCAAAGGGGACGATGTCTCATCATTGGTGGGGGTTGCTTCGTCACTTCGTTCCTCGCAACGACATGCGCCCCCGGAAATCACCGCGATCAGCTTGATCTCATCGCCATCCTTCAAGATCTCGTCATCCAGGATCATATCGCCTGCGCGCGTTGCGATGACCGACTCGGGCCCAACGTTGATTTTCCCCAATGCAGAGAGCAGTGTCATACCT
>JBDTPH010000121.1:0-3334 GCA_039932795.1 Chloroflexota bacterium | reverse complement strand
GGGTGAAGTAGGCTTCGGTGTAATTGTTCGCCGCTTGCAGCCTCTCAAAACGTTCGGTGGCTTCCTGTCCAACTGTAACAACCTGGAAGGCAACCACATCCATTTGACCTGATTCCACAGGAGCATAGTAATCGGAGAGGGCGAGATGCTCATCGTACGGCTGGCGCGGGAAGTTGAACTTGGTCAACACTTCATCAAGATTTTCGGGATTGTAGACAATGAGATCATCGCCTTCAGCCTGGCAGGGGAAGAGTCCGTACACGCCCTGGGGATTGAGCCATTTCTCGCGCATGGCTTCGCGTTTCATCCTTTCAAGTCGCGCATCGAACTCTGCTTTTAATTTGATCCATTCTTCCCCATGCGTGTTCTTGGCACCCCACGAGAGGCGATAGAGTTCGTTGATATTCAGATGCGTGAATACAATTTCGAGCGGCATGTTCTTGACGACCCGCATGCCAAACTTCGAAGGGGGAAGGAGTAGAGGCGCAGGTGTGATGTTCGAACGTTGGAGGGTTGAAACGTTGGCAGGTTTGGCGCTGGCGCGTCCCAGTTCCATATCCGCTTCCCTGCGGACCTGTTCGAGTAGGGCGGGCTTGCGGTTCGAGTCGATCAGTTGGTCCATCGTTTCAAGACCTTCGAACGCGTCCTTGCAGTAGAAGACGCCTGGATCGTAGAAGTCTCCGCTCTCGGTCTGGAGGATGCGACGCCCGAAGCGACGGTTGATCGCCGCGCCGCCAATCAGCACGGGGATCTTATGTCCGCGGCGATGAAGCTCATTGATGATTAGCGGCATTTGCTTGGATGTGGAAACTAACAACGCGCTCAGGCCAATCGCGGTAGCATTCGCTTCAACAGCCTTCGTGATGATCGTTTCGGCAGGGACCTGCTTGCCAAGGTCGATCACAGTGTAGCCATTGTTGGCGAGAATGGTTTTGACAAGGTTCTTGCCAATGTCATGCACATCGCCATAAACTGTTGCAATGACGACCGTACCTTTGGTGACGCCTTCCATCTTTTCGAGGTAATTTTCGAGATGGGCAACCGTCTTCTTCATCACTTCGGCTGATTGCAACACGAAGGGCAGGATCAATTCGCCCGCGCCGAATTTGTCACCGACTTCCTTCATGGCCGGGAGCAGGACGTTGTTCAAGGTGTGGACAGCCCTTACATGGTTTTCCTCCCTTTTTCCCTTATCCCCTAATTTCTCACCGGGAGGCAGGGGGTAGGGGATAAGGGAATCAATATCCGCTTCCACGCCTTCCTTGTGACGGTGGACGATCTTCCAGTGCAGGCGTTGTTCAGCGGTCATGCCTTCGGTGGGGTCGGCAAGAGTCGATTCGGATGTTGGCGTGACCTTTTCATAATATTCGATGTAACGCTGTAAGGCGTCGGTGCGGCGGTTGAAGAGCAGGTCTTCAGCCATTTCCTTTTCTTCGGCAGGGATATCGGCGTAGGCGGTAACGTGGGCGGGATTAATGATCGCCATGTCCATGCCAGCCTGAACGCAGTGATAAAGCATGATCGAGTTCAAGACAGGGCGGGCATGTGTGGCGAGACCAAACGATAGATTGCTTACACCGAGAGATGCCATCACGCCGGGCAGGTTTTGCTTGATGAGCCGGATGCCTTCGATCGTCTCAATCGCAGAGTCGACAAATTCCTGGTCGCCGGTGGCGAGGGTGAATGTGAGCGCGTCGTAGACCAGATCTTCAGGCTTGAGGCCGTGGTCGTTGACGGCAATGTCGTAGATGCGCCTGGCGACCTCGAGTTTTTTCTCGCGCGTCTTTGCCATGCCATCTTCATCAATGGTGAGAACAATCACAGCGGCATTATGTTCTTTTGCCAGTTTGAAAATCTTGTCAGCTTTTTCGCGGCCTGATTCGAGATGCGTTGAATTGATCAAACATCGTCCAGGCGCGGTCTTGAGTGCCACTTCGAGAACATCCAATTCTGTTGTATCAATTACAAGTGGAACATCCACACCCATCTCGAGTTTCTTGACAACCTTGCGCATGAGTTCCACTTCGTCGGGGCGTTCGGTGACAGCGCAGGAAATGTCGAGGGCGTGCGCGCCGAATGCCACTTGTTCGCGGGCGATCTCCAAAATGGAGTCGTAATCCTCTTCGAGCAGGAGCCGCTTGAACTTGCGTGAGCCCTGGGCGTTGAGACGTTCACCGAGCAGGGTTGGCGGGGGATCCTGTCGCATGGAGATGGCAGACATGGCGGAAGCCAGTTGAGGCGTGGAATGAAGCGGACGTTTCATCGCAGGACGCGAATCCAGTTTTTCGATCAAGAGTCGCAGGTGTTCAGGAGTCGTCCCGCAGCATCCGCCCACAACAGAGATGTTGTGCCTGGTCACGAATTCATACATGTCCTTCGCGAACGGTCCGGGCTCGAGCGGATACACCGCCTGACCATCCACGTTGAGAGGCAGTCCCGCGTTGGGAATGCACGAAACGGGCAGCGTGGAATTTTCGCCGAGGATGCGGATGGGCTCCCGCATGTGCTCGGGGCCGGTGGAGCAGTTGAGACCGATGACGTCGATGCCCATGCCTTCCAGGATGGCAAGCGCAGCGTTGATATCGGTGCCGAGCAGCATGCGGCCGGTCGTATCGAGCGTGACCTGGGCCTGGATCGGCAAATAAATTTGAGTCTCGTCGAAGGCTTTGTGAATGCCGGTGATGGCAGCTTTGACTTCGAGGATGTCCTGCGATGTTTCGATGAGCAGCAGGTCCACGCCGCCCTGGATCAGCCCGACAGCCTGTTCGCGGAAGGTTTCGGCGAGATCATCGAAGCTGACGTTGGAGAGCTCGGGATCGTTGGCCGAGGGCAGTTTGCCTGATGGACCGATGGAGCCCGCAACAAAGCGCGGCTGGCCTGTTTTCTCGGCGTATTCATCAGCAAGGCGACATGCCAGGCGTGCCGCTGTTTCGTTGATCTCAATGACGCGGTCACCGAGTTTGTATTCTGCCATCGTGATGCGGTTGGAACGGAAGGTGTCCGTTTCGAGCACATCCACGCCGACTTCGAGGAACGAACGATGGACTCTCTCCACGGCTTCAGGATACGAGATGACGAGGAAGTCGTTGCATCCGTTGTACTGCTCGCCACCGAAATGCTCAGCAGTCAGGTTTTGGACTTGCAAATTGGTGCCCATGGCGCCATCGAAGACAAGGACTTTCTTTTCGAGGGCATCTAAATATTTTCTATTTGTATATTTTCTTCGAGTCATATTTTTTCCTTTGTAAAGTTATTCACCACAGGTAAAAGGGATGAAAGGATTGCTTGAAAAGATGTGGTGCGTATTGTATGCTTGCCGGGAATCGGCGGGCTA
>JBDTPH010000120.1:0-4940 GCA_039932795.1 Chloroflexota bacterium | reverse complement strand
TTCGGGCATGCAGCGGCAGAAGGTTAAACAAGATAGGCAAGGTAACGCAAAGTGTAATAACTGGGTTTTAGACGCCTTTTCACCTGTAAAGGTACCGGACGGCATACTGACGTTGAGGCGATCTTGAAGTTATGAAATCTGCATCATTTTGGAGGAACCAAGTATGAGCGACCAGAAAGATACGATTCTAATCACAGGCAGCAGCGGTAGGATTGGTTATCCACTAGCAAAACGGTTGGCAGAATCGTTTAACGTCGTCGGCTTTGACCGGCGCGCACCCTCTCATCCCCCGCCCAGCGCCGAATGCCTGTACGTGGACCTAACTCTCGATGAAAGCCTGCGCCGCGGTCTGCAAGCCATCCGCGAGCTGCACGGCAACCGCATCATCTCAGTGATTCATCTCGCCGCCTATTACGATTTTTCCGGCGCGCCGAGTCCGCTCTATGATGAGGTCACCGTGCGCGGCACCGAGCGCCTGTTGCGCATGTTGCAGGATTTTGAGGTTGAGCAGTTTATTTTTTCCAGCACAGATTTGGTGTACGCACCCTCCGCGCCTGGACAGCGCATCAACGAGGATTCGCCGCTCCAGCCCAAATGGCCCTATCCACAGTCTAAGGTCAAGACCGAACAGGTCATCCACACCGAACGTGGCAAGATTCCCACCGTCGTCCTGCGCATTGCCGGCGTCTATAGCGACCTGTGTGATTCGATTCCGCTGGCACAACAGATACAGCGCTTTTATGAACAGGACATCACGGCCTATCTCTTTCCTGGCGATGTCTCTGCTGGTCGCCAGGCGTTCGTGCATAACGAAGACGTGCTGGACGCGATCATGCTTGCGGTCGCGCGTCGCAAGGAACTGTCACCCGAGGTGACGCTGCTGATCGGCGAGTCTGAGTCGCCCAGTTATGATGAACTACAGCACATCTTCGGGCATCTGATCCACAACACAGAATGGAAAACACACTCACTTCCCAAGTGGGTAGCCAGGGTGGGCGCCTGGGCACAGGAGAAACTGCCCCTGAACCGCCCGCCCTTTATCAAACCGTGGATGATTGATCTCGCCACCGACAATTTCGAACTCGACATTACACGCGCCCACACGATCCTGGGGTGGGAGCCCAAGCATTCGGTGCGTGACACCCTGCCAAAAATGATACCGGCTCTCAAAGCTGATCCGCTTGCATGGTACCGTGAGAATGACATCAAGCCGCCGCTATGGCTGCACGAATTGGCGCCCTCAGTAGATCAGGCAAAGGATATTGAGCCTCACGAGTTGATGCGGTTGGGTGAAGAGGTGAGGCATATGATCAAGATGCCCAGTGCAATGGCGATGCCCGAAATGGCTGAACAAATGAAAGGACATGAACATGGCAAAGCATGATATGTCAAAGATGGGCGAGTCGAACTCAAGCAATAACGGCTCAATGGCAATGGATATGAGCGGGTCTGACAAAGATAATGATGATGTGCGCGCTAAAGAGTTGGAGCTCGAACAGATACGCGCACTGCAAAGACAATTGGATCGGGCATATCGACACGAAATAGAAGCTCAGAAAAAAGAAGACGCCAAAGCACACGCGCTGATGGAGCAAGACCCGCGCGCACACATTGCCATGATGAAGATGGAACAGGAACATCGGCAGTTGGCGCTCGAACTCCCTCGCATGTTGCTGCAACATGAAGCGCACGTCTATCAGGAATTGCAAAATGCGCAGGTTGCCGCCCAAGCCAAGATGCCTGAGACTGGCAAGATGATGGGACAGATGGTGGCTATGGCGCGCTGGTCGCAGATTCCTCTGCTCGTATTAGGGCTGTGGCTGATCGTTAGTCCATTCTCTCTCGGCTATCGCAGTGTACCTATGATCTGGAGCGACATCATCAGCGGTATTCTAGTCACTGTATTAGCGATAATTGCCTTTCGCACGAAGCGCGTCTGGGCCGCATGGGCGAATGCATTCGTGGGCTTATGGCTGGCTTTCGCCCCGATCGCCTTCTGGGCGCCGGATGCCGCCGCGTACGCAAGTGACACCTTAATCGGCATGCTCGTGATTACATTTGCCGTTCTTATTCCAATGATGATGAAAATGCCTGGCCCCGATGTTCCACTCGGATGGTCGTACAACCCATCGACCTGGTTACAGCGCGCTCCCATCTTAGTGCTTGCCCTCCTGAGTTTTTTCCTGGCGCGCTATATGACTGCATTCCAATTGGGTCATATCTCTTGGGTATGGGATCCGATTTTTGGCAACGGCACAGTTCTGGTTCTCGGTTCTGAACTCTCAAAATCATTTCCCATCTCAGATGCAGGCTTGGGCGCTTTCACGTATCTTGTCGAACTTCTGTCGGGATTTATGGGCGACCCGCGCCGCTGGCGCACGATGCCGTGGATGGTGGCCCTCTTTGGTCTCATGGTGATACCGCTCGGCATTGTCAGTGTCGTGCTGATCATGTTACAGCCGATCATCATCGGTGAGTGGTGTACGGTGTGTCTTCTCTCCGCGCTGTTTATGTTGATCATGATCGCGCTCTCGCTTGACGAAGTGATTGCCATGCTTCAGTTCCTAATGCAAACTCGCCGCGCCGGCAAATCGGTTTGGCGCGCATTCTGGCTCGGCGGCGATGCTCTGGGGGATAACCTGACGCCTCAACGCCCGCAGACAGACCATCCAGGTCAGATGTTTTGGGGCGTGACGGTTCCGTGGAATCTGCTCGTGACCGCAGTGCTGGGCGCGTGGCTGATGTTTGCACCCGATGTCTTTCAAACCCAGGGCCAGGCGGCAGACAGTGATCACATACTCGGCGCGCTGGTCGTGACGGTCGCCATCATCGCCTTTGCGGAAGTGACCCGTGCCGCACGTTTTATCAACATTGCGCTCGCTATCGCCATTATCATACTGCCGTGGGTTTTCGGTGGGGCGACGCTCGCATCGGGTATCAACAATCTGATCATCGGTGTGTTGATCATCCCGTTAAGTATTTCACCGGGCAAGATCAAGAACACATACGGCGGTTGGAACGCACTGATCGTGTGAGATGGCGATGTTTCTGGTTTGAGCTCACGCCCGAGCGCGTCTTCACCACGCTCCGGGTCCAGCACCGGGCTGGAGCAGATAGTGGACTCGCCAGCCACGGAGAAAGCGATATGAGTCACAAAGAGCCGGTCAATGATGCCCACCTGGAAAAGCTCCAGCACGAATCGTTCAACTACTTCCTGTATGAAACGAATCCAGTCAACGGGCAGGTGATCGACAGGAATGAAGCGGATTGGCCTGCCAGTATTGCCGCCACTGGTCTCGCGCTGGCATCTTACCCGGTGGCTATCGAGCGCGGATATATGTCGCGTGCCGCTGCAGTACTACGAACGCTCATTACGCTGCGGTTCTTCTGGATCAGCCCGCAAGGCCCGCAACCTGACGCCACCGGCTACAAGGGCTTCTATTATCATTTTCTCGATATGCAGACCGGACGACGCGCGAGGCAATGTGAACTGTCAACGGTGGATAGCACGTTTTTGCTTGCCGGCGCGTTGACAGCAGGTATGTATTTTTCCGCCGATACGCCGGACGAGGTTGAAATCCGTATGCTTGCCGACGCGCTCTACCGACGCGCAGATTGGCAGTGGGCGCAAAATAGAGGCTCAACCGTCACGCACGGCTGGAAGCCCAAAAGAGGATTTCTTAAATACCGCTGGGGAGGCTACGATGAGGCGCTGTTACTGTATGTGCTGGGGCTCGGCTCGCCCACTCATCCATTGCCCGAGAGCAGCTACACAGCGTGGACTTCAACGTACCAGTGGAAAAACTGTTACGGATATGAATATCTTTACGCCGGGCCATTGTTCACCCACCAGCTCTCGCATATCTGGATCGACTTTCGCGGCATTCAGGACACCTTCATGCGTGAGAAAGGCATTGATTATTTCGAGAACAGCCGTCGCGCAACTTATGTGCAACAACAGTACGCGATCGACAATCCGCTGAAGTTCGAGGGTTATGGACGGGATTGTTGGGGAATCACCGCCAGCGAAGGTCCGGGTCCAAAGACCATGAGCGTCAACGGCGTCAAGCGACGGTTTTTCGATTACGTGGGACGGGGTGTGCCGTATGGACCCGACGACGGAACCCTAGCACCGTGGGCCGTAGTGGCGTCGCTGCCGTTCGCGCCCGAGATCGTTTTGCCCGCGCTCGGCTATTGTATCCACGAAGCCAAACTGACAGAGTCGAATCCATACGGATTCAAAGCATCCTTCAATCGGACCTTCTCAAAGGAATCAGGCAATCCTCACGGCTGGGTATCGCCGTGGCATTTCGGGCTCAACCAAGGCCCGATCATTCTGATGATCGAAAATTACCGCACAGGATTGTTGTGGCAATTGATGCGAAATTGCCCATACATTGCCAGCGGCTTGCGTCGGGCGGGGTTTGCTGGGGGCTGGCTATGATGTCTCCGTGGCTCCTGCCAGGATTCTGATCCGGGCCGAACGCCATGCGGGCGAAGAATCCAGCCACGAGGAGCGCACCTACATTCTTTCGGAACTTCCGGAAGGTGCTGTCGGCCGCGTGCTTGACCTGCCGCAAGGAGAGTGGGCGTACGCTGCTGCCGAGGCCCACTTCGCCAACGGTCTGCTCACCGTCTCCGTTCCCACGCAAGCGCGGGCTGAATATCTGCGTCAGATGCACGCGGCATAAACATCAGGGGGATGGACAAACAGTGCTTCCACGCCGCCATCCATGCAGAACCCCTGTCCCAATTGTGGAAAAGATACGCAAGCCGACTGGCAGAACTGCCCTTACTGCGGCATGGCATTAAAATATAAATCATATTTGCAACTTCGCAAAATGCCATGTCCAAAAGACAGTCTATTTTGTTTGTTTCTATAGTATCAGTAGATCACGAAACTGCGAAACGAGGGTGGCGAAAAACGACATCCGCCAAAT
>JBDTPH010000119.1:0-12901 GCA_039932795.1 Chloroflexota bacterium | reverse complement strand
GTCGTCAGGCTTGGCAACGAAGTGGCACAGAAGGGCTTTGTTCCTGAAGATGATATTGAGTGGATGCCATTCATACAAGCCTACGCCCGTGCAAGGGAAGCGGATGACTTGGATAAAATACGCCGCTTGATGAAGAACTCTGACCCCTATATCACTCAACAAATTTGCCAAAACGTGGGTGAAATAGCCGAGCTTGCCAGCGAAGTGCGTGAGGTTGTCCGTTCCTTCTGCAGCGAATAAAGCACTCAAGATTTCAATTCCAAAATTCATTGACTGAATTTTAGGATATAATTGCGCCTTGTCTGAAAGAATTTAAAATATCAAGAAGCTTCTGAAGTTTGTATTAAATGGAGAAATAATGTCGAAAGCCAATCTCATCACTCCCTATGGGGGAAAACTGGTCAATCTTGTTGCCGATGAACAGGAACGCGAAGAACTACTCGCCCACACCTCGAAACTATCATCCATCAAGATCACCATGCGCAATCTTTGTGACCTCGAATTACTTGCCACAGGCGGCTTTTCACCGCTCACCACCTTCATGGGCAAGGCAGATTATGACCGTGTCCTGCATGAAATGCGTCTTGCCGATGGGACCCTGTTCCCTATCCCCATTACCCTGACCGCTGACCCGAAGGAACTGCCGGCTGTCGGCGATGATGTTGTCCTGCGAAACACCAACAACGATGTGATCGCCATCATGACCCTCGATGAGGTCTATCACTGGGATGCCGAAACCGAGGCCGCACTGGCATATGGTACAACCGATTCGAAGCACCCCATGGTTTCTGAAATGCAGCGCTGGAACAAGGTCTGCATTTCCGGTCCATTGAAGGTGATCAACCTGCCTCGCTATTATGATTTTGTGAATTTGCGCCACACACCTGCCCAGGTGCGCGTCAAGCTCGAAGAAATGGGAAATGACAACGTCGTCGCGTTCCAGACGCGCAATCCTCTGCACCGCATCCACGAGGAACTGACGAAGCGCGCCGCAGCCCAGGTGAATGGCTCGCTCATTATTCATCCGGTGGTGGGCATGACCAAGCCCGGCGACGTGGATCACTACACCCGCGTCCGCACCTACAAGGCGCTGGTGGATAACTACTACGAAAAGAACAGCACGATGCTCAGCCTGCTGCCGCTCGCCATGCGTATGGCCGGGCCCAGGGAAGCCCTGCTGCATGCGATCATCCGTCGAAATCACGGCGCGAATCATTTCGTTGTCGGGCGTGATCACGCGGGACCCGGTAATGATTCCACGGGCAAGCCGTTCTACGGTCCGTATGAAGCCCAGGAAGTGATGACCAAATACGAAGCAGAACTCGGCGTCAAGATGGTCCCGTTCGAGATGCTTGTTTATCTTCCTGATGACGATCGCTACGTGGAGGAAAAGGATGTGCCGAAGGGTGCAAAGGTCCTCAACATTTCCGGCACCCAGGTGCGTGATGACTATCTCGCCAAGGGCAAACTTCTTCCGGAATGGTTCACCCGCCCGCAGACTGCAGAGATCCTGCGCGAGATGTACCCGCCGCGCCACAACCAGGGCTTTTGTATCTGGTTCACCGGCTTGAGCGGATCAGGCAAGAGCGCAACATCCCAGGTGCTCACATCCCTGCTGCTCGAACGCGGCCGTGAGATCGCCATTCTCGACGGAGATGTTGTCCGCACACATTTGTCGAAGGGGCTCGGCTTCAGCAAGGAAGACCGCGATACCAACATCATCCGTATTGGTTTTGTGGCCGGTGAAATCGTGCATGCCAGCGGAGCGGTGATCTGTGCAGCGATCAGTCCGTACCGCGCCACACGCGCCGAAGCCCGGAAGATGGTGGGCGAGAACTTCATCGAGGTCTACATGGACACACCGGTGGAAGTCTGTGAAGAACGCGATGTGAAGGGCCTGTACGCCAGGGCCCGCCACGCGATGGAAGAAGGCAAGCCGATGGGCTTCACCGGCGTGGATGACCCCTATGAGCCGCCCATCAACCCCGAGATCACTCTCAAGGGATACGGCGCCACTGCAGAAGAGAATGCCTACATTGTCCTGAAATATCTCGAAGATCAGGGATATTTAAACAACAGCTGATCAAAATAATCATACGCAGTACATGTCGCCACGATGTGTACTGCGTATCCTTTAGATGAACATTCGTGTTTCCCCGCGTTTCGCATCCTTCATATCCCTCGGCTTTATTGCCGTTATTGGGATATTACTGATCCTCAAAGCGACTCCGGAAGGCGCTGGCCTGTCAGATGATTCGATTGCCTATATCGCGGGTGCGCGCAGTATGGTGGCGGGGGATGGATACCGCGAAGCATGGCTGGCGTCCAACCAGCCTGTCACGCACTTCCCACCTGCCTTTCCCTCGCTCCTGGCATTTTTTGGTTTCCTGGGTATTGACCCGCTGCATGCCGCACGCTGGGTGAATGCCCTGTTGTTTGGCGCGAACGCGGGCTTGCTTGGCATTCTTGCCTGGCGTATGACTCCCTCGCTGACAGCGGGAATCATTCTTTCGGGATTGTTCGTGTTGTGCGCTGAAATGCTGCAGGTGCACGCGGCGGCCATGAGTGAGCCGTTATTTATCTTTCTCTCACTATTATCGTTCTGGATGTTCGACCTGTACTTTGAGCGGGATCACCATTGGTTGTGGTTGCTGGCATGTGGAACGTTTGTGGGCATGGCGTATCTAACGCGCTATGCAGGGCTGGCGCTGGTCGCAACATTTGTGGTTGCACTGGTGATTTTAGAGGACAGCTGGAAAAAGAGATTCATTAGCATTGGTATTTTTGTTGCCAGCACACTGCCGTGGATGCTTGGATGGTCGATCCGCAACCGACTGGTAGCGGAGAATGCGACCAACCGTACATTTGCATGGCATCCCATTACTGCAGAGAACATACACGTGGGTCTGCGCACGGTTTCAGAAGCGTTCTTCCCGGTCGAGTCATGGCGCAGGGCAGCCATCAAACAGCCATACATTCTCGAAGCATTGGTTGTCGTCATTCTGGGCGCGGTCCTGATATGGCTCGCCGTCAGGGCATGGAAATATATCTCAAAGCCTCAGCAGACATCCACGGGTGGACGAAGCGGAAAGAAATTACGCGAAGTCATTTCCTTTACGACAGGTTTGTATCTCTTTGCGTATCTAGCATCCATTGTCTCATCCATGCTGATGTTTGACGCCGCGACCAAGTTCAAGCTCCGCATTGTGTCGCCCTTATTTGTCTGTCTGCTGATACTCGTCGTCTATCTGGGTGTCTGGCTGCGCAGAAAAAACCGTAAAGTTGTTATGTTTCTTACGCTGGTGGTCCTCGCTTTTTCTGCGTACAAACAACTCAACACGTTACGAGACTGGTCAAAAAGCGGGTTGGGATATGCATCGTTCCAATGGTACGATTCCAAAGTGATGGCATACCTGCGCGATCTGCCCGCTGAAATTCGTATTTACACAGATGAACCTGCCGCAGTCTATCTATATACCGGGCGCGGAAATTATGTTCTGCCAGACCGCTTCGATTCGGCGACCGCGCTTCCCCGTGAAGGTTTCGATACAGGCCTGGCAACCATGAGGCAGGAAATCCTTGCTGGCAAAGCTGTGCTGGTTGTTTTTAGTGGTGGCGAAGTGAGCCCCGAAGAGGCAGTTTTGTTCAGCGAAGGTTTGCACCTCGCACATAAGTCGGCAGGCGACGCGATCTACACTGCACCTCCATAAAGGCAACCATGAAAATTCAGGAAAAATTTGATCTGACAGGACGCGTGGCAATCGTCACAGGCGGGGTGGGATTGCTTGGCGAGGAATTTTGCAGGACTCTCGCCGAAGCGGGCGCGGCAGTTGTTGTAGTGGACTTGAATGCTTCCGCTTCGCAAGCCGTGGCTGATACACTCACAAATGGCGGAACCAAGGCCCTGGCGGTTCCCACCGATATCACCCAGCCTGATTCAGTGAACGCGCTGGTTGAAAAAACACTCTCCACGTTTGGGCGGCTGGATATCCTCGTTAATAGCGCGGCGCTCGATCCGAAGTTCGACCCCGACGCAGTCAACAAGGGGATCGCACCGGGCGCGTTCGAGGATTATCCGCTTGATCTGTGGAACTCTGCACTGAACGTGAACCTCACTGGCATGTTCCTGATGACCCAGGCCTGTGTCAAGCCGATGCTTGAGCAGGGCAAAAAGGGAAGTGTCATCAATATCTGCTCCACCTATGGACTCAATGGTCCCGACCAGCGCATCTATGTCAAGGATGGGAAACGCGTTGCGTTCAAGCCCGTCTATTACACGGTGACCAAGGCGGGCGTGATGGGCTTCACCAAATATCTAGCGGCCTATTATGCCGAGACTGAGATCCGTGTCAACGCGTTGACGCCTGGCGGCGTGTTCAACAATCACGAAGATTATTTCGTAAAGAATTACTCCGCCAAGACCATCCTCGGACGCATGGCGAGAAAAGATGAGATGAACGGCGCATTGCTGTTCCTGGCCTCTGATGCCTCTTCCTATATGACAGGCAATAACGTCGTTGTGGATGGCGGATGGACCGCGTGGTGATATATATTGGGTGGTCGAGTAGGCGGTGTTCGTCCGCTGTATCGAGACCACAACCTCCCTGTGAACGCAACGCAACTTGCAAACGTCATGGTCTCGATACGCCCATCGCAAGATACGCTCAGGGCTACTCGACCAGCAGATAGATTATGACTGAAATTCTGGCTCTCATCCCGGCCCGTGGCGGCTCGAAG
This sequence comes from Chloroflexota bacterium, assembly GCA_039932795.1. Taxonomy (GTDB): domain Bacteria; phylum Chloroflexota; class Anaerolineae; order Anaerolineales; family Villigracilaceae; genus Defluviilinea. The sequence continues at coordinate 8,164 of JBDTPH010000119.1, read as the reverse complement.
GGAATCCCGCGTAAGAACATCCGTAATTTTGCGGGGTATCCCCTCATTGCGTGGAGCATTGCTGCGGCGAAACAATCCGCACTGGTCACGCGTGTGATCGTCTCGACAGATGATGAGGAGATTGCGGCGGTGGCGCGTGAATACGGCGCAGAGACTCCGTTCCTGCGTCCTGTCGAACTTGCGCAGGATAAAACAACCGACCTGCCTGTTTTCGAACATGCCATCCAATGGCTTGAAGAGAATGAAGGGTATCACCCTGAGATCATCGTGCAACTACGTCCCACTTCTCCCATTCGTCCGAAAAATATGCTCGACGATGCCATTCGCATTTTGCTCAACCACAGCGACGCGGATTGTGTGCGCGGAGTTGTGCCCGCAGGACAGAACCCGTTCAAGATGTGGCGATTCGACGGTGAAGACAGACCCATTCAGCCGCTGCTCGCAGTGGACGGGATAGCTGAACCTTACAACGCGCCGCGCCAGATCCTGCCAGTGGTTTACTGGCAAACGGGACACATTGATGCCATCCGTGTTTCGACCATCCTGCAGAAGAAGTCGCTCACTGGCGATGTCATTTATCCGCTGGTGATCGACCCGCGCTATACCGTGGATATTGATCATTTGTCCGATTGGACGAAGTACGAAGCGCTGGCCAACAACGAGCTTGAGATGGTGACACCGGGCATTTCTTCCGTCGTAAAACGTCCCATGCCTGAAAAGATAGACCTGATCATCTGTGACTTTGACGGTGTGCTCACCGATAATCGCGTCTGGGTCGATCAGGACGGCAAGGAATCGGTTGCAGCCTTTCGCAGTGACAGCCTGCGGGTGAAGGAATTGCGCGCGATCGGCATCGAGGTAATGATCCTCTCCTCGGAGCCGAATCCCGTTGTGCGGGCGCGTGCGAAGAAGATGGGGGTGGAGTCCATTCATGGTATCGGGATCAACGATAAGGGACGCGTGATGCGGGACGTCCTCGAGCAGAAAAAAGTAAAGGCTGGGAACGTGATCTATATCGGCAATGACATCAATGACCTTCCGTGTTTCGAAGTGGCTGGCTGGTCTGTTGCAGTGGCAGACGCTTTTCCTGAAGTCCTGCGTGCAGCCGATCATGTGCTGGCGAGGCCGGGTGGTCATGGCGCGTTGAGAGAGCTATGCGATCTACTATTGAAGAATAAGTAGGTCCCGTTTTCAACGTGATCTACAACAAAGGAGAAAACAAATGGCTCGTGAAATGAAGATTGGGGATAAGCTGGTCGGCGATGGTCATCCTGCGTATGTGATCGCGGAGATCGGTATCAATCACAATGGCGACCTGGGTATTGTAAAACAGATGATCGATGGGGCGGTTCACGCCGGGGCGGATGCAGTCAAGTTCCAGAAGCGCACACCGGATGTTGCCACACCTCCTGAACAGCAGAATCAGATGCGCGAAACGCCGTGGGGCTATATTACATACCTTGAGTATCGTTACAAGGTTGAATTCAACAAGGAGCAGTACCATGAGATCGACCGCTATGCGCGCCAGAAAGGCATCGCCTGGATGGTCTCAGTCTGGGATGAGCCTTCCGTGGATTTCATGGAACAATTTGATACACCTGCCTATAAGATCCCATCTGCTTCGCTCACGGATTATGGCCTGATCCGCAAAGCGCGGGCTACTGGCAGGCCTTTGATCCTGTCTTCGGGCATGTCCACGATGCCGGAGATCAAAAAAGGTGTTGAGATCGCAGGCGAAAAGGACCTTGCACTCATGCATTGCACCAGTACCTATCCGTGTGAGCCCGAGGAGTTGAATCTCAAGATGGTTGAAACGCTTCGCCGCGAGTTCCCGAATATCCCCATCGGATATTCAGGACACGAAGTTGGGCTTGTCCCTTCGGCGGTGGCGATTGCGCTCGGTGCCAGCATGGTGGAAAGGCATCTTACACTCGACCGTGCCATGTGGGGCAGTGACCAGGCCGCGTCTGTGGAACCTGGCGGTTTCGAGCGACTGGTGAAATACATCCGTGTGACGGAAGCCGCACTGGGCGATGGCGTGAAGAGGGTCTATGACTCTGAAAAGGGTTCCATGAAGAAGCTGCGCCGCGTGACGGGTGAGGATTAATTCGGATATCGCGAATGTCGTAATTGGTCATTCGTAATGGTGTTTTGATGAGAGCTATTCAGAAGATCCGCGGTGCAATTCGTCCTGCCGGGAAAACCCTGCAGGCGATTGCGCGTTGGAAGCAGTTGTCCTTCAATGACGCGCCTCCCATATTCGGTAATTCCAAGCCCAAAAGCGGATCACATCTGCTGTTGCAAATCCTGAATGGCTTTACAAGAATCATGCCCTATATGTATGTGGATGCGGAACCGATACGAACGATCAAGCACAAAGGGGGAAGGCGGAACGCAGATGATGTTGTCGCGGATCTACGCAGAGTTCCGGGTGGTGTGATCGGTTGGGGATACATCGAAGCTACACCGGAAAATGTCGCGTTTTTATGTCAGCCTGGCCGGGTCAATTATTTTATCCATCGCGACCCGCGCGATATGCTCGTGTCACAGGTCTTCTTCGCTACGGATATGCACGAAGGACATGGCATGCATGAGTATTACAACTCACTTCCCAGTTTCAGTGAGCGCCTCAAAGTTGCCATCAGCGGCATTGACCGCGATGGGCTGTACATGGTCAGCGTAAGGCAGAGATATGAAGGCGTGTTCCAATGGCTGGAGCAAAGGAATGTGATGTGCATCCGCTTTGAGGACGTGATCAACAACCGTGACACAACGTTGAATGCCATGCTCGATGAAGTGGAAAAGACTGGTTACAAGATCCCAACGCCGCGTAGGCAGGCGCTGTCGATTTTAGTGGATGCGATCCAGCCGGGCAAGAGTCATACCTTTCGCTCGGGAAAAACAGGTGGATGGCGCGAGCATTTCACAGATGAACATAAGATGCTGTTTAAGGATATCGCAGGGGATTTGCTGCTGAAGCTGGGATATGAGCAGACCCATGATTGGTAGGGGTGGGATGAAGGAGTTTTTCACCCAACGGATCAAACGCGGGCTGGTCCGCAGGTTCAACAATTTCAAGATCGCGCGCGTCGCCAAACGCGTTGCCCATCAATCGCCACCTCCTTCCGGCGCACCTGTTGTCTTCTTCAAGGCTTCGACGGGAATCGATGACCTCTCCTGGAACAGCGGCTTTCATCTGCTTGCCTCCTGGGCGCTGCGCTTGAAGGGAATTCCTGTTGCATATTTTGCCTGTCACTCGGGAATGAGTCACTGCGTGCTGGGGACAAACCGCGAAAACGTTCGCAAATCACCGCCATGCAAATCCTGTATTTATCAATCGAAAACGTTGTATATGGGCGTTCCATCAAAAGTTGATGGTCAAAGGTCAAAGGTTACATGGTTCGATTTTGAGCGCGATAAAGAACTTGAAAGTACTCTGAAAAAACTGAGTATTGAAGAATTATCCAAATTTGAATATGTCGTTGCGAGCGAAGCGAAGCAATCCCCTCAAAACAAAAAGATTGCTTCGCCTTTCGGGCTCACAATGACATTACCTTTAGGACCATTGTGCCTGCCAGGCTTGCGGTGGATATTGCGAATCCATCACCTGCAGGACGATGAACCGACGCGTTATCTCTTGCGGGAATATATTTTGTCAGCGTGGAATGTGGCACAGAAGTTTTCCGACTTCCTCGATCAGACTCAGCCGCGGGCTGTGGTGGTGTTCAATGGGCAGTTCTACCCTGAGGCGACCGCGCGTACCATCGCGCAGCAACGCGGACTGCGCGTCATCACTCATGAGGTAGGAATGCAACCCGCGACCGCATTCTTCACCGACGGCGAAGCGACCGCATATCCGATCCATATCCCGGATGAGTTTGAACTGAACGACCAACAGAACGCGAAACTGGATACGTATCTGGCGAAGCGTTTTCAGGGCGACTTCAGCATGGCGGGGATCCAATTCTGGTCGGGCATGAAGGGACTCGATGAATCTTTCCTGAAGAAGGCGGCAGGATTTAAACAGATCGTGCCGATATTTACCAACGTGATTTTTGACACCAGCCAGCCGCATGCCAATACGGTTTTTGAAGATATGTTCGACTGGCTCGATCTGACGTTGGAAATTATCCGTGCGCATCCTGAAACGCTGTTTGTCATTCGCGCCCACCCCGACGAACTGCGCGTGAGAAAATCCAGCCGCGAAACGGTGGAGGGCTGGGTGGCAGGCCGCGGCGTAGACAGGGAACCGAATGTCGTTTTTGTCAGCCCGCGCGAGACCTTGAGCTCCTATGAGCTGATCCAGAGATCCAAATTCGTGATGATCTATAATTCCACGATTGGTCTGGAGGCTTCGATCATGGGCGCGGCGGTGCTGTGCGCAGGCAAAGCGCGCTTCACGCAATATCCCACGGTGTTCTTCCCGCAGACAGTGGAAGACGTACGACGAAAGATGGAAGAATTTTTAGCTGCTGAGAAAATAGAAGTGCCCGCGCAGTTCAAACGTAACGGGCGCAGGTTCCTGTATTACCAGTTGTTCCGTACGTCCCTGCCGTTTGGCGAGTTGCTGGAACCATCCGTCCGCACGACGCAGGCGAGACTGAAATCGTTTGAGGTGCATGAGTTGATGGAGTCGGATGCGGTGAAGGTGATTCTGGACGGGCTGCTGGAGGATGGAGATTTTCTGCTGCAAGAGGGATAAACGAATGCATTGCGGCGACCCTGGAATAGGCAACAAGATGAAGACGGGTGGCCAGTCATCCGTCTTTTTCATAGTAGTACCAGCTTCTCATGGAGTAAATCGGACCATTTATGGTAGAATATTTTTAGAACATTTTTTCTGTTTCCAGACGAGAGGAGCTTCCATGGGTAAAAAGGTACTGGTCTTCGTAGGAACGCAAAAGGGTGGCTTTATTTTTGGCAGTGACGCCAAACGAAAAAAGTGGCAGGTCGACGATATTCAATTCAAAAGCTGGAATGTGATGCACATGCAACTGGATGCCCGTGACCAGCGTCTGCACGCGGCCACAAGTCACTTCGTGTATGGGCCCACCACACATTATTCAGACGATCTCGGAAAGACGTGGACACAGGCGAAGCAGGTGCCTCTTCTTACGCGTCCGTCAAAATCTGGCAGGCCCGCGAGCACTGTGGATGAAGCGTTCCGCTCCGAGGGCGGCGAGAGTGTGAAAGGCATACCTGAAAAAATGATCAAGGTCTGGAACATCAAGCCGGGACGCGACAGTGAGCCGAATGTTCTGTATGCCGGCGCACAGCCTGCAAGCTTCTTTGTCTCGCGTGATCGTGGTGAGACGTGGACGTTGAATGAAAGCCTGTATGATCACCCACAGCGCGGCGAATGGAATCCTGGTGCTGGCGGGTTGACCCTGCACACCATTCTTTTGGATCCGACAAACCCGGAACGGATATTTATCGCGGTCTCTGCCGCAGGTTGTTATCGCACTGACGATGGCGGGCAGACCTGGTCACCATACAACAAAAATGTCCGCGCTGATTTTATGCCGAATAAATTTCCTGAATTTGGTCAGTGTGTGCATAAGATGGCGATGCACCCATCCAGCCCAAATTTGATCTATCAACAGAATCATTGCGGTGTCTATCGCAGTGATAATGCGGGAGAGGATTGGATTGACATTGGCGAAGGCCGCCTGCCCAGCCGCTTTGGTTTCCCCATTGCGGTTCACCCGACTGACCCGAATACTGTCTACGTGGCGCTGGAAGAGAGTGACGAATACCGCATGAGCGTGGACGGCAGGTTTTCTGTCTGGCGCAGCCATGATAAAGGCGATTCATGGGAGCGCCTCACAAAGGGCCTTCCCGATAAAGCACATCTGGTAGTCCTGCGTGAAGCCATGGCAACCGATACCTTTGAAGATGCCGGCATCTACGTGGGTACTCATACCGGGCAGCTGTTTTACAGTCGCGACTCCGGCGATAGCTGGGAAATGTTGGCAGATTTCCTTCCGCCCATCCAATCTGTGGAAGCGGCGGTTCTCGAAGACTAAAGTAAAGAGACAGTCACCTTAGACTTAGAGGTGACTGTCTCTTTATTTACTCAGCTATCGGCAGATGCAGGTCGGGCCTGGCCAGAATTATTATGCAAAAGCCTCATTGATCTTGCAGAACAGATCGTGGGGTTTTACAACAACAGGTAGGGACACAATATATCGTGTCCCCATAAGATTTTCGGTATCCTTCAGAAACCAGCTGTTTCCATTTTGGTCACAATTGCATGTTCACGGCGTTTTGTGTAGATATGGATCAGCAGCGCTCCCAGCAAACAGATGGGCAGGATGATCAGCCCCGCCTCCGGACCAAATCCTCCACCTGTCCACACTTCAGGGCCCGAAACATTTATCTGAAACAAGCCTGGACGATCATAGCCCGAGACCGGGAACCCAAAGACCGTGCTCTGGAAGAAGTTCCAGCCGATGTGCATGCCAATGGGCAGCCAGAGCTGGCCTGTGCGGACATATCCATATACAAAGAACAATGCAATAAAGAAGATACCCACGGCTGCCATCCAGGTGCCATCCGGGTTGGATAAATGCTCGATGCCGAAGTAGACCGATGAAATGATGATTGCCCATGTGAGGTTGAACCCGCTTGCAAGCGACTGGAGAATATAGCCGCGGTATACCAGTTCCTCACTCCAACCGACCAGCATGTACACTATCAGATATCGCAGGATCAGAAACACTACTGTGGATGGTTTCTCCACCTGCCATGCAAACGATTCGAAGTTCAGCCATCCCATGGAATATTCGATCAGATAAATGATGGACATTAACACAAAAGTGATGGCAATGCCCATGAGAATATCGAACACCGTTTGCTTATTAAGATTCAAGCCCAGGCTTGCAAACGGACGTCTATCAATCAAGCGCCGTGTAATGTAGATGGCGCCCGTTACCACGACCAGGTCAATGCCTTCGCCCACAATGGCAGTGGTGGGTCCGCTCAGCGACCGTGCACTACGGATCCAATCCACGATATTGAAGAATAAGCCTGTTAGAAAAACTGCGATCAATAGTCGCCAGCCTGCACGCAGGCGGGATTTGTCGTCCGTCAGAAAAATGTAGGATGGAAGCGTACGAAGTTGGTTCATTGCGGTCTCCTCTGTCACAATTCATTTTGCTTTCAAGAGGTTAGACCGTTGATACTCGTATTAGTTTCAACTTGAGAACTGTTTTTTTACTCAAGTAGATGGCACTTGTTCCAGGCTGGCAGAGGGAGTGGTGAATTAGAAAAGAGACAGCCACCTTAAGGCGGCTATCTCTTTTAATTTCGTCATTGCGAGGGTGCTCTTGCTCTTTCGCCCGAAGCAATCTCCCTGCTTGATGAGGGGATTGCTTCGTCGCTATCGCGCCTCGCAACGACATATTAGCGTTTCAACGTTCTATACTTCACTCTGTGCGGAGTCAGATCTTTTCCGAACTTTTCCTGCATCATGGTTTCGTAATCGGACCAGTTGCCGATATACATTTTGGCAATCGAGTCGCCTTCGAAGACGATGAGGTGGGTGCAGATTCTATCGAGGAACCAGCGGTCATGACTCACCACCATGGCTGTGCCTGCGAATTCTTCGAGCGCTTCTTCGAGTGCGCGCAGTGTGTTGACATCCAAATCGTTTGTCGGTTCATCTAATAGCAAGACATTTGCGCCTTCGGTGAGGGTCTTGGCGAGATGCACGCGGTTGCGTTCTCCACCAGAGAGGATGCCGACTTTCTTTTGCTGGTCTGAGCCCATGAAGTTAAAGGATGAAACATAGCCGCGTGAGTTGACTTTGCGTTTGCCGAGTTCAAGATTCTCTGCGCCGCCTGATATTTCTTCGTAGACGGTTTTCTCAGGGTCGAGGGTGCGGGTCTGGTCAACGTAAGAGAACTGGACGGTGTCGCCAATTTTGACGGAGCCGCTATCGGGTTTTTCACTGCCCGTGATCATCTTGAGCAGAGTCGTTTTGCCTGCGCCGTTCGGACCAATTATCCCGACGATAGAGCCTGGGGGAACAGAAGCAGAGAAGGAGTCGAGAATGAGGCGGTCGTCCCCGCCTTCGTCGGGGCTGGCATAGCTCTTGGAAACTTTATTAAACTCGAAGACCACGTCACCGAGGCGCGGACCAGGCGGGATGTAAATATCCAGT
>JBDTPH010000118.1:0-2725 GCA_039932795.1 Chloroflexota bacterium | reverse complement strand
TGCCCGATATCAAACGCCACAGACTAGGAAACAACACAACCATGAAACTAATCTTCGCCACCCGTCCGTCTGCCCTGGCCCGCTGGCAAACCCAATGGGTCATCAATACCCTGCAAGGCATTTATCCTGGATTGATTTGCCAGGAAAAGATCGTTACCACCCAGGGCGACAAAATTCTCGACAAACCCCTGCCTGAAATTGGCGGCAAGGGAGTCTTTACACAGGAACTCGAACGCGAATTGCTGATGGGGGATGTTCATTGCGCGGTTCACTCACTCAAGGATCTGCCCGTCGAGAACCCTGCCGGACTCAGCATTGGATGTATCCCCGCCCGCGCAGACGTGCGTGACGCGTTGATCTCCAGGGATGGATACAGCGTTGCCGCCCTCCCCAAAAACGCCGCCCTCGGGACCTCAAGCTTGCGCCGCGCTGCCCAGATCCTGTCCCTGCGCCCGGACATTCGACCCCAATCCCTGCGTGGCAATGTGGATACCCGCCTGCGCAAGGCACTGGACGGTCAGTACGACGCCATCCTCCTCGCGGGTGCAGGGCTGACTCGTTTGGGTTTGGACAAGCATGTGACCGAATGGCTGTCATTGGATGTGATGCTCCCCGCGCCGGGGCAGGGGGCGCTCGCTGTGCAATGCCGTGCTGACGATCAAGCCACCCTCAGCCTGCTTGCCAGTCTTGAAGATGACTCCACCCGCAAGTGTGTCACGGCCGAACGCGCCTTTCTGAGCGGACTCGGCGGCGGATGTGCGGTACCTGTAGCGGCGTACGCAGTGCTCAGTGAGCAATCATCAGTAATCAGTCTGACGGGGTTGGTGATCTCGGAAGATGGAAGGAAGATTGTCAAAGTCACAGGGCATGGAACGGACGCCTTACAGCTCGGAAATGAACTTGCACAAAAGGCTATTGCGCAAGGCGCGAATGAAATCCTGAAACTGATCAAGGTCCACTGAGCATCGGCTGCCATGAAAATACTGATCACCCGTCCCCGAGCACAAGCCGATGACTTTGCAGAAAAACTACGCCTTGCAGGTTTTGAACCGATCTATTTCCCTGTCATTGAGATCCGCCCGATCGAGGATAATCTGGCGCTCGACAGGGCGCTTGCGAAATTGAATTGCTATGAGTGGGTGGTTTTTACTTCCGTCAACGCGGTGGATGTTGTGTTCGACAAACATGCTGCCATGCTCTCGGGAGATGGGCTGGAAGTAAGGTTCGCCGCCATAGGACCGAAAACAGCCGAAGCATTGACCGTGCGCGGCATCCTACCGGACTTTGTGCCTGAGGAATATATTGCCGAAGCGATCCTGCCCGGGCTGGGTGACCTGCGCGGCAAGTGGATATTGCTCCCGCGCGCAGAGATCGCTCGCAAGGAGCTGCCCGAAGCGATCTTCCACGCGGGCGGCGTGCCTCACGAGATCTCCGTTTATAAGACCCTGCCAACACAGCCAGACCCTGATGGCCTGGCCGCGTTGAAATCGGGGGTGGATGTCATCACCTTCACCAGCGCCTCCACAGTTGAAAACTTTGTGGCCGTCGTCCGCCAGCACAAACTCGATCCGTTGCACCTTCCCAACAACCCGCTGTTTGCCTGCATCGGACCCATCACACAGCAGGCGGCCAGAGAAGAAGGATTGGTTCACCTTGTTGTCGCGAAGGAATACACAACAGATGGATTGATTGAAGTCATTACAAATAGGGAGACCCTATGACTGTGCTTGAACTTGAAACCCGAAATCGTCTATCGTCGCTTGTGCACCGTCCAAGGCGCCTGCGCGCCAGCCCTGCCATTCGTGCAATGGTACGCGAGACGGAGCTGAATGTACGTGACTTTATCTACCCACTCTTCGTGCGACACGGGGCAGGGCGGAGTGAGATCCGCTCGATGCCGGGTGTGTATCAACTGTCAGTCGAGGAAGCAGTCCGGGAAGCGGAAGCAGCCGCAACGTTGGGCGTGAACGCTGTTATCCTGTTCGGGATCCCCAAAGAGAAGGATCCGATCGGGCTGGAGAATTTCGCGGAAGATGGAATTGTCCAACAAGCCATTCGTGCCATTAAGAAGGAAATCCCTGAGATGGTTGTGGTGACAGATGTATGCCTGTGTGAATATACCGATCACGGTCACTGCGGCGTTCTGAATACGGGCGAGCATTTTCAGGCGGGTCTGCCTGAAGGGTATGTATTGAATGACCCAACGCTGGATGTGCTGGCAAAGGTCGCGGTTTCACATGCCGAATGTGGTGCAGACATCGTCGCCCCGAGCGGCATGATGGATGGCATGGTGGCATCCATTCGTGAGGCGCTCGATCTTTCTGGTTACGAAAATCTTCCAATCCTGTCCTATGCCGTGAAATATGCGTCGTCGTTCTATGGGCCGTTCCGGGATGCCGCGCAAGGAGCACCAAAGTTTGGCGACCGGAAATCGCATCAGATGGATCCCGCCAATGTGCGCGAAGCACTGCGCGAAGCGGCACTGGATGTGGAGGAAGGCGCAGACATGTTGATGGTCAAACCTGCGCTGGCCTATTTGGATGTGATCCGTACCGTGAAGGACGCGTTTCCCGCATTGCCAATGGCGGCATACAACGTCAGCGGCGAGTATTCGATGATCAAAGCCGCGGCCGCAAATGGCTGGGTGGATGAGGCAAAAGTGACGCTTGAAACATTGACATCCATCAAACGTGCGGGAGCAGATGTGATCATCACCTATCACGCG
>JBDTPH010000117.1:0-63596 GCA_039932795.1 Chloroflexota bacterium | reverse complement strand
ATATATTCCTTGGGACGTTCATCGATCATGCTGGCACGCGCGATCCTGGCCAGGGTTGCCCAGTGGTAGAGACTCAGGGTAAATATGGGCATGGCAAGGTGTTTCCATGCATCCTTGAAGATATCCAAACGCCCGTTCAAGAGGCTGTCAATGGTCAACATGCCGGTGTGACTGGCAAATATCCCTTTTGAAATTTCAAGCCCATAGGTGAGGCTGATACGCCCGGGGGCGAACCAGCCGAGATTAATATAGAATGCTGAAAGTAAGACCAGGGCCAGGATGAAGGAAGGCGTGGTCGTACCCAGAAAGGCAAGCGATCGAAACACAGTATCGAAAACACCTGAACGCTTCCAGCCGGCCATCATTCCGCTGACAAGCCCAATGGGCACCAGGAATAAAAGAGAATACATCGCCAGTTCCAGGGTAACGGGAGTCCTCTTCAAAAGTGCAGGCAATACCGATTCACTGATCGAAGGACTATATCCCCATGTTCCGTCAAAGAGGGATTGCACCCAATAGCCATATTGCACGAGGAATGGATCACGCAAATGATAGCGCTTGATGATCGTCTCCTGAAAATGGAGCGACTGTTCTTCAGTCATGTTGGGATTCATTTTCGGCGGATAGTACAGGGAGGCCCGTCCTTCGGGCGGCGTAAGCATGACTCCACCATATAACAGCAATGTAATCAGAACCAGTGAGATCGGAATAACCAAAAAACGACGGATTACAAATTGAAGGAATGGCGGCATGGAAAACCTGTTCCCATTTTACCCCCTAAACCAGAACACATTGGGCATGCAAAATTCAGGTATAATGTTCGCCATGATACACAGTACTGCTTCGCTTGTGTTGAACCCGCTCCCGTCCCCGCGCATGCACAAACCTGCCTGGTCTGGATAAGGTTCATTTCCGCGTGTATGGACGGCTCCCAGACTCTGGCGAGCCGTTTTTTATTGGGATAATCCTGAGCGCAGCCGAAAGTGGATACCGTTATGGATATAAAACAACTCACCGATGAGATGCAGCGTTTGGTCCGCTCGAAAGGCTGGTATGAGGCAAACAGTAAACGCCCGCAGACACCACGCAACCTTGCCATCTCTCTTTCAGTGGAAGCGGCTGAAATTCTGGAGCATTTTCAATTTCGGGAGAGTGCAAAAGACAGGGAAGAACTTGCAGGCGAATTAGCCGACGTGGCATTATATTTACTGCAACTTGCATCCGTAACAGAAATTGACCTGGAAAAGGCAATTTTGGATAAGATCGAAATTAACAAAACACGAGAATGGGACCAGGAATAATTTATCTCATTCTGAGCGCAGCGAAGAATCTCTAGTCGACAATCAAGACTCTTCACTTCGTTCAGAGTGACATGACAAGGAAAAAGAATGAGAGTTAGCGTATTCGGCGGTTCACAACCAAAGGAAGGCGACGCAGCATATGCCGAAGCAATGGAGCTTGGCGGGCTGCTGGCTCAACGCGGACATACCGTCCTGACCGGAGGCTACATTGGCACAATGGAAGCTGTCTCGCGCGGCGCGAAAGAAGCAGGCGGACACGTCATCGGCGTAACGTGTGAAGATATTGAAACCTGGCGTGGCGTCAAGGCGAATTCTTGGGTGATGGAAGAGATCAGGAGCAAGACTCTGATCGAACGGTTGCATACCCTCATCCATGAATCAGACGCGGCGTTTGCCCTGCCAGGTGGCGCGGGTACGCTGACGGAGGTCGCCCTGATGTGGAACCTGATGATCGTGGAATCCCTGCACCGCAGGCCGCTCATACTGATCGGGCGTGGCTGGCAGTCCACATTCGATCAGTTCTTCAAGGAGTTTCACTCGTATATGACCGCACCTCAGCGCGAGATTTTACACTTCGCGGAAGATATGCACACTGCTGTGAAGATGTTGAAATAAGTCCGCTGGTTGAGTAGTCCTGAGCGATTCTTGCGAAGGGCATATCGAAACCACCAATAACATCGAAACATAAAATATAACTACACTTGTCGCTTGTTGGTCTCGATACGGGCGTCGCCCACTCGACCAGCGGGACATAAGACAAAGAGGACAAAATGGCTGAAGAAAAATTGACAACACGTACAGAAGACTTTTCAGAATGGTACAACCAGCTTGTTTTAAAAGCAGACCTTGCCGATTATGCGCCCGTGCGCGGATGCATGGTCGTCAAACCCTATGGCTGGGCACTCTGGGAAAATATCACCTCCTGGCTGGATGCTGAGTTTAAGAAAACAGGCCACGTTAACGCGGCATTCCCCACCCTGATCCCCCTTTCATTCTTTGAAAAGGAAAAGGAACATGTGGAAGGTTTTTCGCCCCAACTGGCAGTCGTCACGCATGGTGGAGGCGAAGAGCTGGAAGAGAAACTGGTTGTCCGTCCCACATCTGAGACCATTATCGGTCACATGTATGCCAAATGGGTCAAGTCGTGGCGCGACCTCCCCATCCTGATTGTGCAGTGGGGCTCCGTGCTGCGTTGGGAATTGCGCACAAAACTGTTCCTGCGCACAGCTGAGTTCTATTGGCACGAAGGCCACACCGCCCACTCCAGCGCAGAAGAAGCCAAAGAGGAAATGTATCGCATCCTCGATATTTATGAACGCTTCTGCCTTGAGGAAGCGGCAATTCCTGTTTTCAAGGGACCCAAGAGCGAATCCGAGCGGTTCCCCGGTGCGCAGATCACCACTTCCATTGAAGCCATGATGTGGGACAAACGCGCGTTGCAATCCGGCACATCGCACTATTTCGGCACGAACTTCGCCAAGGCATTCGAGATCCAATTCCTGAACAAGGAAAATACCCTGCAATATTGTGAAACAACATCCTGGGCCATCTCCTCCCGCATCATCGGCGCCATGATCATGGTCCACGGCGATGACCAGGGGCTCGTGCTGCCTCCCCGACTTGCACCTATCCAGGCAGTCATCGTTCCCATCTATAAGACCGATGGCGACAAGACCAGGGTCATGGAAGTGGCGGACCGCGTCTTTATGGAGCTCAAGTCTGCGGGCATTCGGATCAAAATGGATGACCGCGACAACGTCAGCAGCGGATTCAAATTCAACGATTGGGAGATGCGAGGCGTCCCCGTCCGCGTGGAAATCGGCCCCAGGGATGTCGAAAAAGGCTCAGTTGCACTTGCCCGCCGCGACAAACCCGGTCGGGAAGGCAAATCATTCGTCTCACAAACCGATCTCGCCTCGGCTGTGAACGCACTCCTCGTCGAGATACAGGATTCGCTCCTCAAGCGCGCCACCGAATACCGCGATGCCAATATCCACGAACCCAAAGACTACGAAGACCTCAAGAGGATCGTTGCCGATAGCTGGGCGTTCTCTTATTGGTGTGAGTCAAAGGAATGCGAAACCAAGGTCAAGGAAGATACCAAAGCCACCACGCGCAACATTCCTTTGGATCAACCTGAAGAAGAAGGCATTTGCATCGTGTGTGGGAAACCTTCCAAACGCAAAGTGTATTTCGCCAAAGCGTATTAGAACCAGTAAACAGTGTTTAGTGATCAGTAAGCCAGTGGCACTATCACTGAACACTGTCAATTCACACCGGTTACTGTCTACCGATCACTGACAACTAAACCATGCCCGCGATAGATCTTGCCCGCCTCAAAAAACAGACTGCCCAACTGGCTGACCTTTTCGACCAGCCTGTGGATTTTTTGCGCGCACATCGCGAACTGCTGGATTACTACGTCAACCGCACACTACGGAGCCAGGGGGTGGCACCCTCCTCCGTTCTCCCAACCTATCGCACGCCTATTGTCGTTCTCCGTCAAATTGAAAATGAACTCGGGCCGGTTGCAGAAAAAAAACCGATCCAGGCGCTGGAGCTCGCAGATGCGCTCTGGGATGAAGGCTGGCTCGAGACACGGCTGCTCGCCGCGTTCCTGCTGGGGCGCATTCCGCCGCAGGAGGAAAGACTATTAGCCCGCCTCACCGCCTGGACCCAGGCCGTACGCGATCCCAGCGTCCGCGCGGCACTGTTGACAACAAGCCTGACGCGCCTGCGCAATGAAACTCCCGACCTCTTCCTGGTGTTGGTAAAAGAATGGCTTCATCCCGCACGCCAGCGTATGTGGTCCAATGGGATCCAGGCGCTTGTCCCCCTGATCTCATCGCCTGATTTTGACAACCTGCCTCCCATCTTTGAAGTCATTGAGCCTATTATCAAAGCAGCCCCTGCGGCATTACAATTTGACCTGCAGGAATTGATCACCACACTCTATAGGGCATCGCCCAATGAAACGACGTACTTCCTGCAACAGATACTGAAAGCAACCAAGAGTCACCTGCCGTTAGTGGCTCTCCGTCGTATGTCACCTGAACTCCCGCTGGAACTTCAAACCAGCCTGCGTGAGATGATCCGCGAAAAGAAATAAGCACCGTCACGGGAAAGGAGATACCATGCTGATTGTAAGAGGAATTATTGGGGGCATCCTGCTCTTCCTCGGGCGCGAACTTAATTTTATCTTCGCAGCTGCAATGGCCGGACTGATCGGCTTTCGGCTCACCCCGCTGCTGCCACCGCAATGGCCCGGGTGGTCCGATGCTGCCTTCATGATCACACTGGCGATCAGCGCCGCAGCCATTGTTCTGATCAACGAGCGTGTTGGATATTTCCTCTCTGGCTTTCTTGCGGGAGGTTTCATCCTCGTGGAGTATTACGCGCCAAATGCACTGACGGTGCCACTCCTGCCGTTCATTGTTGGAGGCGTCATCGGCGCCCTGGTGCTCGGTCTGCTGACTGAATGGGCCCTGATCCTTGTTTCGGCCGCAATTGGCGCTTCGTATATTTTGAACCTGTTTGTGATCGACCCCACAGCCGAAATTCTTGTTGGGGCTGGTTTGTTCATTGTGGGCGCGCTGACACAAGTCATCATTATGCAGGCGCAAAAATAATATGCCAGGTCAGCAGATACCCGATAACAGTCAGCGGATGTACATCCATGGAAGTGAAAGCGATGGCAACAGTGGCAAAGCGCGTCAGTTCCGTGAATGGTTTCCAGGTATGGTGACGCCCGATTTCAAAGGCTCATTTGAGGAACGGATGAGCCAGCTGTATTCCAGCCTCTTGAACAAAAAAGGCTGGACACTCATCGGCTCTTCCTATGGCGGACTCATGGCAACGGTCTTTACGCTGGATCACGAGACTCAGGTGCGGAAACTGGTCCTGCTCGCCCCGGCGTTGACTCTCGAACCTATCGCCTCGTTGTCAAAGCCGACGCCTGTATCCGTTCCCACCATCCTCATCCACGGGACATTGGATACCGTTGTCGCGCTCGAACCTGTCCGTGAGATCGCGCAGAAGCTATTCACAAACTACACATACTTCATCGTGGAGGATGACCATCGCCTGCAGAAAACTGCCAACGAACTGGATTGGAAAACAATACTGGCTTAACATTACCTGTGCGAAGGTTTGGGAGACTCGATGAAACAACAAATCTACTGGCACACTACAACCCAGATGCCCGGTGATTCCAATCTGACGCCGCTGACCGACAAAGTAGATGTGGCCATCATCGGCGGCGGCTACACAGGCTTGAGCGCGGCACGAACGCTGGTAAAACAGGGTGTAAAAGTTGCTGTGCTCGAAGCAGAGACCTTAGGCTGGGGTGCGAGCTCACGAAACGGCGGCATGGTTCTGACAGGCCTCAAGCTGGGAATGGAATCGGTTCAAAAAAAGTACGGGCGTGAACTTGCCCGGCGATTATTCCAATGCTCATTGGATTCCATTGATACTGTTGAACAACTCATAAAAGAGGAAAATATTGACTGCGGGTTTGCACGCAGTGGCCACCTATTAACAGCAAACAAACCGAAACACTTCGATGCACTACAGGCGTCGGCTGAATTCATGGAAAAGGAATTCGACCATAAAGTGCACCTTATAACGAAACAGGATCAGCATGCAGAGATCGGCACGGACCTCTATCACGGCGCGCTGGTGGATGAGGTCAGCGGCGGACTTAACCCTGCGCAGTATGTTGCGGGTCTCGCGGCGGCGGCAGAAAGGGCCGGGGCCACGCTCCATGCCCGGGCGCGCGTCAAAAAGCTGAGGCGTGAAGGCACGCGCTTTGTCGTCGAAACGGAACGAGGCGCGTTAAATGCAGAATCCGTATTAGTGGCAACATCTGGTTATACAGGCAATGTCACAAAGAATCTGCAAAAGAAAGTCATCCCGATCGGGTCATTCATTATTGCAACCGAAAAGGTATCGGATGAACTGGCGAATGAGCTCAGCCCCAAAAACAGGATGATCTTCGACTACAAACATTATTTGAATTATTTCCGTCTGTGGGATAACCGCATGATCTTTGGCGGACGCGCCGCGTTCTTCCCTGAGACGTCCAGCACCATTCAGCGCAGCGCGGAAATTTTACGGCGTGAAATGATCGAGGTCCATCCACAACTGAAGGATGTAAAAGTTGAATATGTGTGGGGCGGCACGCTCGATTTCGCATTTGACATGATGACGCATGTCGGCCAAACAGATGGGATCTATTACTCACTTGGGTATGCAGGGCACGGCGTTGCAATGGCGACACATATGGGGAAGACAGTCGCGGAAGCGATGATCGAAGGAAACATTCAGGAACACCCTTTTGCTTCATTTGATTTCCCCTCCGCACCATTGGGATTGTACAACGGCTTTCCGTGGTTTCTGCCCTTCGCCGGTGCATGGCACAAGATCTTGGATTGGGTGGAGTAGGAACTTCCAATACCTGTCACCATATTGACAGGCGGGTGTTCTGACACAAAGCTGATAAAATAACGACCAACCCAAAGGAAATGGAGGAGCATGGACACCAACACGTTCTATGCAGTCACTGCGGCAACCTGCTTCACGCTGGTAGGCTTGTGGTGGTCGGTGGTAAAGTCCAAACCTGAATGGCTTAAAAACGAAGCGACGCGACGCCTGGCGGGAGGCGTGTATGCTTCGTTTTTGATTCCTGCCTTAATGAGTCTGGGCGCGCAGATCGGTGGGAGCACCCCGGTGATCTGGCAGGTTATCTTTGTCATTGCTGCAGGGGCGGGCATCACCTTTTCAAGCAAGTTGATCCAGTTGACGCGGGCGGCAAACCCCAATGGCGCGTTCAGCAAAAACAGTTGGGCTGTACCGCTGCTGTATGGTTTGGTTTTGGTCTTTGCACTCTTCCCCGGCCTGGCAAGGGTCGTCGGGCTCGCTCCGCTCCAAATGGAAGCACTGTTATTATGTCTATTGATCCTGATTGCCCATGCTCTAACGTGGGAGTTCATGACGGCTTCTGCGTGAATACAAGTAACAATTAATTTCAAATTGAGGAGAGAAGCTATGCCAACACAACAAACCATGCAAGGTGAAGTCTATTATCCTTCTCAGGATGTGACAGACCAGGCCATCTTAAAGGATTGGGATGCCATGGCAAAAAGGGCGCTCCAGGATCCCACGGGCTTTTGGGAGGAGGAAGCTGAGGAACTGGAGTGGTTCCAAAAATGGGACAAGGTTCTGGATGACTCAAATAAGCCATTCTTCAAGTGGTTTGTGGGAGCAAAGACCAACATCGTCCATAATGCCATTGACCGCCATCTTAAAACATATCGAAAGAATAAACTGGCGCTGATCTGGGAAAGCGAAGATGGCAAACTGCATCAGACCTATTCCTATTACGCCATGAATCGCGAAGTCAGCCGTATGGCGAATATCATCAAAGCCATGGGCGTGACCAAGGGGGAGCGCGTCACCATCTACATGGGACGTGTGCCCGAGATCGTCTTCGCCATGCTGGCCTGTGCCAAGATTGGCGCGATCCATTCAGTGGTGTTCGGGGGCTTCTCCGTGGATTCCCTGCAGGGCAGGATTGACGATAGCCAGTCCAAGCTCGTCATCACCATGGATGGCAGTTATAACAACGGTAAAGTCGTTGAGCTCAAGCGCACTGTGGATGAAGCTCTTAAGGGCTGCCCATCGGTGGAAAATGTGATCGTTGTAAAACGGATCGGGCACGAGGTCCCGATGGAAGCGGGCCGCGATCATTGGTATCACGATATGCTGGCATTACCCATTGCAAATGGTAAATGCGCAACAGAAGTGATGGATGCTGAAGATCCGCTCTATATTCTCTATACATCCGGGTCAACGGGTAAACCCAAAGCCATCGTGCATACGCATGGCGGATACATGGTCGGCACATATACGACGCTTAAATATGTATTCGACATCAAGGATGATGATCGCTGGTGGTGCGCAGCCGACCCTGGTTGGGTAACCGGTCACTCCTATATCGTCTATGGCCCGCTGCTCAACGGCGCGACCTCATTCATGTTCGAAGGCGGACCCATGTTCCCCTATCCAAATCGCTGGTGGCAATGCGTCGAGCGCTACGGGATTACGATCCTGTACACCGCTCCCACCGCCATCCGTGGACTCATGCGCTTTGGCGAAGCCTGGCCCAACAAGCACGATCTTTCTTCACTCCGCTTGCTGGGTTCCGTGGGTGAGCCGATCAACCCCGAAGCGTGGAAGTGGTATCACCGCGTCATCGGCAAGGAGAAGTGCCCGATCATGGATACCTGGTGGCAGACAGAGACAGGCATGTTCATGATCACGCCCACGCCAACCGTTCCGCTCAAACCTGGTTCCGGCACCCGTCCTTTTTTCGGGCAGGAAGCTGAGATCGTCGATGAACAGGGTAACCCCGTCCCGGATGGAAATGAAGGTTACCTGGTGTTGAAGAATCCATGGCCTGCGATGCTGCGGACCATCTACGGCGACCCCGACCGCTATGTAAGCCAGTACTGGTCGAAGAACCCCGGAAAATACACGACAGGCGATTCTGCCAAACGCGACAAGGACGGCTATTTCTGGATTATCGGCCGCGTGGACGATGTGCTCAAGGTCAGCGGTCACCGCCTGGGCACCGCTGAAGTTGAGTCCGCGCTCGTGAGCCACCCCGCGGTTGCCGAAGCCGCGGCGATTGGTCTGCCGCATGAAGTTAAAGGTCAGGGCATCCACACATTCGTGCTGTTGCGCTCCGGATTTACGCCGTCGCCTGAATTGGCCGAGGAATTGCGCCAGCACGTATCCACACATATGGGACCAATTGCCAGACCGGAAGATGTGAAATTCCTCGATAAACTTCCCAAGACACGTTCAGGCAAGATCATGCGGCGTGTGTTGAAAGCAAGGGCACAGGGATTGCCCGAGGGGGATGTTTCTACGCTGGAGGAATAAGGCCTGGATCATAAAAGTAACAAGCCCGCCAAAAGGCGGGCTTTAAAGTTAATAACATATCTGTAAATGGTAACGCTTATGAAGTCACCTATTATCCGCCAATCCCCATACCTTATCGAGGAGCAGCATTATGAAGTTTTTACGTTTTCTTGGCAATGAGTTCGTACGGGGCATCATTACCTATCTGGGTGTTCCTGCAATCGGGGCATAAAACCTGCCTAAGGTACAAGACAAGAACAGACCTGGCCGGTGGGCAGGTCTGTTTCGTTTATAATCACAAAATGGTCAACACAGAATACGAAAACCAGATCCTTCAATGGCGCGAAAAAAAATATGACGAATTGGTGCGCGAAAACGGCTGGCTGGCACTGGTGGGATTAAGCTGGCTCAAAGAGGGCCGCAACCTGATCGGCTCGAACCCCTTATGCGAAGTGAACCTCCCTGAACGTGCTCCGACCTTTCTGGGCATCATTGAGAAGAAAGGCCGGGCCATCCACTTTCAGGTGGCGCAGGGAGTGCGCGCGGAAGTCAACGGCAAATTGGTCGGCAAGACCCTCCTGAAGTCCAGCAGGGATGCGAAGCCCAGTTTTATCACATGGAACGAGATCCGCCTGATGGTCCACGAACATGCGGGCAGATTTGCCGTCCGTGTCTGGGACAACAAGCGTAGAGAACGATTTTCCTTTCCCCCGCGGAAATGGTTTCCCATCGACAAACATTTTTGCTTCAATGCACGCTACACGCCTTATCCTGAACCCAAAACATCCGGCCAGCCCGATACATTTGGAGATACCGTGGAAGACCGCATGGACGGTTACGTCAGTTTCATGTTCAAGGGCAAAAAATATAAACTCGATGCCACCGAAACAAAAGATCATACCCTCTTCATTAAGTTTAAAGATCTTACCAGCAATAAGGAAACCTATCCCCCGAGCCGATATTGTTACTCTGCGCCCTTGAACGATGGCAAAGTGATCCTGGACTTTAATTATGCATACAGCCCTCCCTGTGCATTCACTGCACATGCCACCTGTATTTTTGCGCCCGCACAAAATCATCTTCCCTTTCGGATGGAAGCTGGAGAGATCTATCGCGACTAGGCCTTTCGTAACAAAACTGTAAATCCTCAATCTCATCGCACAGGTATAATCACGAACATGACCAACGAACAATACGAACAAGGCGTCATCAAATGGCGGCAGGAAGTGGATGCCAACCTGCGTCGCGAAAACGGCTGGCTGGCCCTGGCAGGATTGTTCTGGCTCCGCAATGGCACCAACATGGTCGGCTCCAATTCAGAGAGCGATATCATTCTTCCGCAACGTGCCCCGGCCCGGCTCGGCACATTGGAATTTGACGGCAACAACGTCACGTTGCATGTGGAAGATGACATGCATGTGGAGGTCAATGGCGCGACAACGAAAAATGCCCTGCTCGACGCCGATCAGGAAGACGTGCCCAGTTTCATAAACTTCAGCGACATGCGGATGGTCGTAGTACGCCGCTCGAAGGGAGTGGGGATTCGCATATGGGATAACACACGGGAGGAGCGCCGCCTCTTTCCCAGCCGAGAGTGGTATCCAGTTAAAGAAGAATACCGTATCCCCGCTACGTATACCCGCTATGAGACCCCAAAAGTGGTGAAAATGCCCGATATTCTGGGCGCCATTTTGGATGAACCGATGCAGGGCTTTGTCTCCTTTGAATGGAACGGAAAGAAGCATGAATTGATGGTCGAGGAGCTGCCGGACAAAAGGCTCTTTGTCCAATTCATGGATTTGACCAACAGCAACCCGACGTATCCGTCGGGTCGTTATCACTACACCGAAGCCCACGAGAATGGCAAAGTGTTCATTGATTTCAATAAGGCATATAGTCCGCCGTGTGCCTTCACCGAGTATGCCACATGCACTTTCCCGCCTCAGGAGAATCGCCTGGAAGTCGCAATTGAAGCGGGAGAGATCTATCCGAGACATCTGTAGGCCAATTGTTACCCGCCATATTCACTTCACATTCTTAAACCAAAAGCGACGCTCAAGTGTCGCTTTTGGTTTAACCACCTGCCCATCTTATCAATGCCTCTGGAACCCAGAACTTTCCATAACCCAGAAGACTCAATGTAAAAGATGTAATTAATAGTAGAACACTGAACCCTATCAGGATACGATCCTTCAGGAAACGCTCAAGGACGTCGATCCATGTGCGTGGACCGATCCCAAATGCACGCAAATCCATGGCATCGATAATATCTTCGCTTCCGATGATGGCATGGATGGTGACCGGGACAAAGATGGGTCCCATCTTGCGCACTTGTTCGATAAAGCCGCCACTAAGTTTTTCCAGTTCATAACCGCGCGCTCTTTGTGCGTCTACCGTCAGCTGGAAATCACGCGCAAAGGTTGGTATAAAACGCATGGTCAGATCCATGGCATAGGCAAATTTATCGGAGAGACCGAGCCCCTTGAAAGTAATTCCATATAAGGCTGGGTTAAGGGAGTACGGAATTAAGATTGTCATAATCGCGATCGCCCCGACGCGTACAAATTGACTGACTGCATAGAAGGCACGTTCCACCGTGATTTTCAATGTTGGGGTCCAGCCGAAAATTGAGAACGGCGCCTTGAATTCGCGTATCGTGTGTTCCTGTGAATAGACTTCAGACCCACCACGCCCAGTGAGAAAAGTAAGAATGGCAAAAAAGAAAATAAAACCGATGATGAAGAGAAAAGGGCGTCGCACCTCCCTCCATGAAAGATCCGAATTAAATAAGATAAGTAGGGCAAGAACGAAAAAGAACAGCAAAAAGCGAACATCCCAGAATGCCAGAGTTGAAAAAAGAAAGCAGGCATAAAAAATCAACCAGGCGCGTGGGTCGAACCACTGAACAATAGATCGGCGTTTACGATATTTCCAGGCAACTAACATACATTCCGACTCCACTTGCCGGGGACGGAAGTCCCCCGGCAAGTAATATATTAAGAACTATCTTCCAGACTGTCTCTGAACAGAAGCGTATGCTCCAACCAGCAATGGGACAAGGATTGCTGCAAAGATCAAATTGGGGCCAGCCGCCGGCAGGAATTGACCCACGATCGTCGCAGGCAAAGTCAGACCGTTAATAAAGATGTCGGAGAGCGAGGCGAAGAGTAAGCCAACGATATTGCCGAGCATGCCCCAGGTCACAGCTGCTGCAACATTTTCATTCGAACGGAAAGCATATCGCACTCCCACCACTAAAAGGAAGCCGATCACAATGGCGATTCCCGCAAACAGGGAAATTTGCGCATCACCGAAGACACCATTGTCCACGTCGAAGAACAGCATGTTCGGCTGGTCGCGGTTTACAAAGAACAATAGGGCGGTAATCGCCACCAAAGCGCCACTAATATACAGGACAGTGTTCATGCTTTGTTTGCGATCTTTGAACAGCATTCCCAGACCAGCAATGAAACCGATCAGGCCGTTGCCAATGCTCCACTGTGGGGAAAGGCCAAATCCAGTCAGTGCATCACCGAACATGTTCCCTACCGCACCGGTGAAGAATCCTACGACGGGACCAAAGGCATAACCGAAGAACATCGGAATAGCGATGGCAGGTCGTAAGGCCACCTGGCTGATGGATGGTACAACGAACACCGTACCATTGAACAGGTAGGAAAAAATCGCATATAACGCAGCACCGATAGCCATCCAGACCACCTGGCGTGTTCCAACCTCCCAGGCAGCATTCTCTTTGGTGGCAAAATAGATGGCAAATGCGATCAGCAAACCGATGATCACAAACAAAAAGCGCAGCCCAACAGTAGCCTGATCAACCGAGAAATTGAACAGTGCACCTTCCTGCGCGTCTCTTGCACCCAGCACATACATCACTATCCCAAAGAAGGCACCTACAACCCCAAAGGTAACCAACATGTTTGTCGTTCTCTTATCCATTTTCCATTCTCCTCTTTAGAACCTAGATATGTGCCAACGCTTCAGCCTTCATGAACCGGCCGGTTGTGCTGAGTCGCTTAAGGTTGAGGGCCAGCAACGAGGTCGGAACAAGACGGTTGGCTCTGAGTCGGTCGAAGTCGCGTAAAACATCCTCCGGTTTTCCATCTGCCACGAGTCGCCCGTCATTGACCATTAACACCCGATTTGCGTAGATGACTGCCAGGTCAACATCATGTGTGATAAATAGAATGGCTTCAAATGCAGGCATTTGCAGGATTGAATTCATAAAACTCATATAGTTTTGATAATCCTGTCCCGCAGTCGGCTCATCCATCACGAGAATGCGGGATTGCATGGCAAGGATAGCCGCAATGCTCACGCGTTTTTGCTGGCCAAACGATAAAGCCAGCGGAGGGTCCTGCTCTTTATCTGAAAGATTGACAATTTTTAGCGCTTCTTTTACCTCCAGTTCAATCTGCTCCCTTGAATGTTTCATGTTCATTGGGCCAAAAGACAGTTCTTCACGCACCGTTGGTGCGAACAACATATGGCTTGGGCTTTGAAAAACATAACCCAGGGTGCTCGCAATCTGGGCAACACTTGCCTCTTTCGTATCGCGTCCGTTCACGAATACGCGTCCAGATTTAGGCTTCAGCAGACCGATGGCATGCTTAACGAACGTCGTCTTTCCGGCGCCATTGGGGCCCAGGACCGCGATCACATCACCGCGCTTGATTTCCAGATTAATACCGCTAAGAACTTCAACTTCAGATTCATACCCGAACGAGACATTCTCAAACTTGACCAGCGTATCATCCCCGCTCCTGCCTGCCGCACCCGGAAGAATGGTTATCTGCACTGGAGGCGGATCCTGCTTCGCGCGCTCGATGATATCCTCCGCTGGCAATTTCACTTCGCTATAGTTCACAACTTTTGATAACCCCAAAAGTTCCCCAAGGTAACGGACTTCACCCTCACTCATGAACATCACACGGTCAGGCTTGATGCGTAAAACATCCTCGACACGGTGCTCCACCATCAACACGGTCATCCCCTGATCTGCTAGAAAACGCACCGTATCGAGGGTGTCCTGCGCGGACGCAGGATCAAGACTCGCGAGTGGTTCATCGAGAAGCAAAAGGGATGGACGCATTGCAAGAACACCTGCCAGTGCCACTTTTTGCTTTTCCCCGCCGGACAATGTGAACGTCTCACGGTCACGTAAATGCGATATTTTCAAAAACTGAAGCGATTCATCCACACGCCGTAGAATCTCTTCACGTGGCACATTAAGATTCTCAAGTCCAAAAGAGACTTCATTCAATACTTTTGTGCCAAGAATCTGTCGTTCGGGATCCTGTAACACGGTCCCAATCTTCTGTGAAATTTGTGAGAGCTTCCAGGATGCGGTCTCTTCCCCAAAGACCAGCACGCGGCCAGTCATATCCCCTTTATAGGAACGCGGGATCAATCCATTGATACAGCGAATAAGAGTCGTTTTACCACATCCACTTGCGCCTGCAATTAATAGAATCTCGCCAGCCCTGGTTTCAAAGGAGATGTTATGAATTGCCGCCCCTTGTCGATCACGGTAGCGGAATGAGAGGTTTTCGATGACGAGAGGGGAGTCAGACATTACAGTTTCCTGGATATTGGATGGGGCACATTATATAACACATTCCCAGCCAAATCTGAGAACGGGATCGTCGATGCTCATACCGCTTTGGTATCAGCCTGGGTTTTGTGTTTCTTCCATATGATCAGGGGCGTGAGATTAAATTTCGGCGCACGGTCACTGGACCAGGACGCCTGAGGTGCCATGACAAGTCCACAGAGCAGGATCAGTGCGCGGTCGTAATTGACGCGCCATCCTGCGAAATCCTGCCACGCCTGTTCACGGTCTGCTTTGATGGGGATTCCTGCCGCGCTGAGCTGATCGAGCACCGAGTTGAATTCAGCGCGCTCCACGCAGATGGAAGATTCGGGATATTGTGGATTCTGTGGGTTTGGGAGATCGAAGTAATTTGCAATACGACGCAATGCCAGATAGCCAGCACGGATATTGAGCGCCGCAGATGGTTCATATGGAATATCAACTGCAGAAAGTGTAATCGCAGCACAGTCCAGGACTGCACCGGCCGCCGTGGTCCACGAATTTTCGGCACGCGGCGAGCGGAAAAAGATCAATGCGGGCAGGGTTGTATGACTCTCTTCAATGTCCGCGAACCAGGCTTCCCACATCTTCCAGTAATCGGCTAACCGATCCAGGCCGTGGATACGGTTGAACCGTAGCAGCATTTCCACTGCAGAGGGCGGACTTCCTGCACGTACTTCCAGCATATTGACAGCCTGTTCGCGTCTCGAAAAAGCGGAGTACATGGTTGGCAGGTAGGCGATCAGCAGGCCAACCAACATCAAACCGAACATGGCCTCGCTGAACGCGATCATGGTGACCAGGGGAGTCTTGGAGATATCAAATCCCAGGGTAAATAGCGAGGAACCACTCAGACGGAACACCGCAAACACATCTCCAACACCGACCGCCCAATAGATTATGGCATATCCCAGCAAAATCAAAAAATACCAGGTAGGCAAAAGGAGCATGAGACCGATGGGTGCGTAATAAGCCATGATGGTATCCCGTCGGTCATAGGTTTTTACGAACCTCAGGATAAAATTGAATAATCGGCGTAAGAGCCCAAAAACGATCCTGTTCAATTGACTACGCGCCGCTCGAGGCAACACAAATGTCGAGAGCGCAGACGATAGTGTAAAAATAACAGTCAGCAGACCGGCGATCAAGATCAAGGTAGTAAGTGTTTGCATGGAAGCGATTATAACCTTGTGATTCAAAATGCCTCCACAGTGCTATACTTATATTAACTGGATAAATTAGGAGCAAGTAGTAGTCGAAGATTGTTGTCTCATGGAAGCCGGTTCTTACGGGTAGTTGGATAACGAGGAGAAGTGGACGAGTGAGAATAAGGAAGTAT
This sequence comes from Chloroflexota bacterium, assembly GCA_039932795.1. GTDB lineage: Bacteria > Chloroflexota > Anaerolineae > Anaerolineales > Villigracilaceae > Defluviilinea. The sequence continues at coordinate 47,422 of JBDTPH010000117.1, read as the reverse complement.
TCTGGACCTTTGACTGTCCTTGGGATGGGAGCCCTTGGTTTTAGCCTATTCTGCGTTGTCTCTGCAGTGGCTTTAACCGACCCTCGAACACCCAACAGGGCAGCCATCGAACCGCAGGACATCGTTGATTCTGCTTTTTCCAATATCAATACGATGGCGGCCTTAACTGTGGAGGGGATCTCGGGGTATGTAGGCACACCTACCGCTATACCAACCAGGACCATAACATCCTCTCCCACCGTCACAGCCTCTGTGACTTTTACAGCATCCAGCACACCCAGGGTTTTCATTACATGGACTCCTCTCCCGCCAACTCGAACACGCGGACCCAGACTGGCCGCCACGTCAACCAGGACGCCCACGCGTACACCAACCAGAACACCAACGAGGACCCCATCACGCACGCCAACAAGAACGCCAACCAATACTGTCGCGCCCAGCCTCACACCTACGAACACCTTCCTCCCCACTTTTACACGGACCCCCGATCCGACCGAGACAGATACACCGGTCCCGACTGATACGTTTACCCCTGTCGTTCCCTCCCCTGTCAATACACCAACGGATGTTCCAACCCCAACGACAGTCCCCACAGCCACAGCAGTTCCTCCTATGACGTTGGAACCCACTCAAACACCTATTCAATTCTCAATACCTGACATGCCAGCATGGCCATGAAGTTTACATGAGTGTTCATGTAAAAAGTCTCCGCCAATGAATTTGATGGCGGAGACTTTTGTTATTGAAGGTATTGGGCGAAGGCCGCTTCCAGCTCTTCTTCGCTTGTATCTCCCACCCATTTTTGGAGGACATTTCCATCTGCGTCAACGAGGTAGATCTCTGGTTGATAGCGGAATCCGAACGTCCGTTGAAATTCTTTTGTAGCCGGGTCATCGGCATCCAGGTAGGAGAATTGGATCCTGCCAAAGTATTTTGCTTCGAGCCCATGAACCATGGGCGCCATGGAGCGGCAGGTACCTCAGGTAAAGCGGAAGAACTCAACAAGCTGCAGCTGACCGGAGGCCAGGCTGACCGTTGCTGGATCAGTAGCATGGAGTTCGGGCCCACGCGAGGTTGCCACGGGGGGCGCGGTTGGAGCGAGTGCGTCGGTCGGTATCGTTGTGGCTTGGGTAGAGGCATCAGGGGAAACAGCAGACGGTAAAGTGGCAGTGGGGTCAACCACCCCAGGCTGCGCGGGGGCAACGGTGGAGGTAGCAGGGGCGCATGCGGCCGCGAAAACGGCGAGCAGGATAAGGCTTGCAAGGAGGCGGGTTTTCATCATCAATTTTTCCTCATACATTAGATTTCCAGACCTTTTGTAACACAAAATCCTTACCAGACTATTAACAGAAGTACGTCACGTGGGTTCATAACGCTCATCTTTGACGTCTGTAAAATCCTACGCTATACTATCTTAGTCTTCCAGCAACTGGTCTGCTCGTCAATTCATAGGACTGGAAGACGAGTGACTACGAGTGACCTGAAGACCACAAGATCAAATTAGGAGGCTGTATGGCTGGTTTCAAACTTAAATATGCCACAATGTTCAATCCACCTGAAGAATTGCACAAGGGTTTCGACAAGGCCGTTGCAAAACTCAAGGCAAACCTCGGCAAGGAATACGGGATGATCATTGATGGCAAGGATGTTTTTGCCGACGATAAATATGAAGACCGCTCGCCCGTGAACACCGATTGGGTGCTGGCAGTCATGCAGAAAGGCAATGCCACGCAGGCGAAAATGGCGATCGACGCGGCCCGCAAGGCATTCCCCAGTTGGAGCCGCACACCCTGGCAAAAGCGTGTGCAGCTCGTGCGCAAGGCTTCAGCTTTGATCGAGAAGCGTATTTTCGAACTTGGCGCAGCAATGGCACTGGAGGTCGGCAAGAACCGCATGGAGTCACTCGGTGACGTGCAGGAGACTGCCGACCTTATGTATTGGTCCGCGCAAATGATGGAGGACAATGATGGTTTCGTCAAACCGATGGGCAAGGATCCGCTCGTTGGATACGACTCCACAAACGTTTCGGTCCTGCGCCCCTACGGGGTCTGGCTCATCGTCAGCCCGTATAACTTCCCATTCGCTCTGACGGGCGGACCGACTGGCGCGGCTCTCGTTGCTGGAAACACGGTCGTCATCAAGCCGGCAACGGATACCGCGTGGATCGTCCGACTCTACGCGGAATGTTTGCGTGACGCAGGCATCCCGGATGGCGTCATGAACTTTGTGACAGGACCCGGCTCCACTCTTGGGCAGGCGCTTGTTGAGAATCCCGAACTGGACGGCGCGACGTTCACCGGCTCCTTCGATGTGGGCATGCGCATGTTCCGCGATTTCGCCAACCGCGATTACATTCGCCCGATGATCCTTGAACTTGGCGGAAAGAATCCAGCAATCGTTTCGCGCCATGCGAACCTGGAAGACGCCGCGACCGGCATCGTCCGCTCGGCGTTTGGTTTGCAGGGACAGAAATGTTCCGCAGCCTCACGCGTCATCGTGGAAGAACCCGTCTATGATGAGCTTGTTGCCAAACTCAAAGCAAAGACTGATGCTCTCGTCATTGGCGACCCGACCGAACGTAACACCTATCTGGGCCCGGTCATCAACCAGAGTTCCTACAACGATTTCAAGAACTTCAACGAAGAGATCAACGGTGCAGGCGGTCAGTTCCTCACAGGCGGCCACGTAAAGACTGGCGGCATCTACGACAACGGCTACTTCTGTGAGCCCACCCTGGTCACAGATTTGCCGTTCGAGCATCGACTCTGGCAATATGAAATGTTCCTGCCCATCACCACCATCGGTAAGGTCAGTAACCTCGATGAAGCCATGAAGATCGCGAACAGTGTCAACTATGGTCTGACAGCAGGCTTCTACGGGTCACTGAAGGAAACCGATTGGTTCTTCGACAACATCGAAGCAGGCGTGACCTATGCCAATCGTCCACAAGGCGCGACGACCGGCGCGTGGCCCGGGTTCCAACCGTTCGGGGGATGGAAGGGTTCCGGCTCGAGCGGCAAGAACGGCGGCGGTTATTATTATGTTCAGCTCTACATGCATGAACAGATCCGCACGCTCATCAAGCCCGGCAAGGGGAACGGCAAGGGTGTTGTTAAGAAATTGGTCAGGAAGATCGTTCCGAAGAAAAAAGTGGCTGCGAAAGCGGCAAGGCGCAAATAACTCCCTCACCCTTACCCCCTCTCCCCAATTGGGAGAGGGGAATTAATTTATAATCATGCCCTGGGATCCCAATCAATATCACAAATTTCAAGCGCAGCGCTCCGCGCCATTTTACGATTTGCTGGCGCTGGTGGAAGTGCGCCCCAACCTGAACGTTGTGGATCTGGGATGCGGCACAGGAGAACTAACACGTCAACTGGCGGATTTGCTACCGGACAGCGACGTAACCGGGCTCGATTCCTCCCCTCAGATGCTGGAGAAAGCCGCCCCCTTCTCGAGCCCAAACCTGCATTTTGAACAAGGAGATCAATCCCAGCTGACAGGTGAGTGGGACCTGATCTTCAGCAATGCGGCGCTGCAATGGTCTGAGAATCATACAGAGCTGATTCCGAATCTATATCGGAGGCTGGCAGCGGGCGGCCAGATCGCTGTGCAAGTCCCATCGAACCATTACCACATCTCACATCAGATCATTCGCGAGACCGCCAGTGGAGAACCGTTCAAATCCATTTTGGGTGGATTTCAAAGGTACGCGCCTGTGTTATCCATTGACCGGTATGCTCAAATCCTGTTTGACCGCGGCGCGGAAAATATTATTGTCTTTGAAAAGGTCTATGCCCACATTCTGGAGGATTCGGACGCAGTGGTAGAATGGATTTCAGGCACGGCCTGTGTCCCATACTTTGAAAAACTTGGCGAGCATAAAGCTGATTTTGTGGAAACCATCCGGAATAAGATGCGGGAAGCATTGCCGCAATCGCCTGTCTTTTATCCATTCCGCAGGACGTTATTTTCAGCCAGGAAGCCGCTCTAAAGCCTGACATATCTTCACACGAACGAATGAACACAAACGCGCAAGGAAAAATCCTCACATCCCTTAGAAGCACATCATGGGCCAACAACCTCAAGGATACGATTACAGCGAACTTATATACCGCGTCGGTACGTTCTTTCTGATGGTGGGAATCGGATTATTTGTGCTCTTTATACTCTCAGAAGCCTCGCAACAAACTGCGTTTAGCTACTTTTGCTGGTCGACCGTTCTCCTGACGATCGGCTTCGCTTTTCGCGCGCGATATAAACGATCCCTGCCACCGAGCGGACGATTCAGCCTCTTAAGAAGGCTTAGGCCAAAATCCAAAGAAGACAAGGGAAAGAAATAATAATGAGCAAGCTACTCAGTCTTTCTGAAGCCATCGCGATATATGTGAACGATGGCGATACAGTGTACGCGGCAGGGTTTACGCACCTGATCCCGTTTGCAGCGGGTCATGAAATTATCCGACAGGGAAAAAAGGAGCTCATTCTCGCGCGCGCCACCCCGGACCTGATCTACGACATGATGGTGGCTGCAGGATGCGCCCGCAAGGTCATTTTTTCCTATATGGGCAATCCTGGCGTCGGCTCGCTTCGCATTGTGCGCTCCGCGATCGAGCAGGGCAAACTCGAATGGGAGGAATATTCGCACTTTGGAATGATCACGCGTCTCCAGGCTGGTGCTTCAGGCCTGCCGTTCCTTCCCATGAACCAGACTGGCGCCACCGATCTCGAAAAGGTAAACCCCAACATCAGGCGCATCCATGATCCGTACGGCGGCAGGGATGTGATCGTTGTGCCTGCGTTGAATCCGGATGTGGCTATTGTGCATGTGCAGCGTGCGGATGTGAATGGCAACGCCCATCTCTGGGGAATCATCGGTGAGCAAAAAGAAGCTGCGTTCGCCGCCAGAAAAGTCATACTCACCGCTGAAGAGATCGTGGACGAATCGGTCATCCGCTCCGACCCCAACCGCACCATGATCCCTGGCATTGTTGTCAGCGCGGTGTGTCATGTCCCATTTGCCTGCCATCCCTCCTATGCACAGGGATATTACGACCGCGACAATGAGTTCTATCTTGCATGGGATAAGGTCAGTGAATCTACAGAAGCCACAAAGCAATATTTAGATGAGTGGGTATATGGGGTGAAAGATAGAAATGACTATTGGGAGAAGCTGGGGGCTGACGCTCACAAGCGCCTGGAGGTAAAGCCGCTGTATAGTGAGAAGATAAATTACGGAAGATATTAAACTGGTAAATATGTAATATGATGAGCATCCCTCATTTTGATCTTGGTGGCAATGGTCCGTCGTTACATTTTCTGCATGCCAATGGCTACCCACCTGCCTGTTACAAATCGTTCTTCGAACTTCTACGAACGCAATATCACGTCTTTGGGATGCTGCTCCGCCCCTTGTGGCCAGATTCCAATCCAGGCCTCATTCGCGACTGGAGGCCCTTTTCGGACGACTTACTGCGCTTCCTCGCGCCGCCCACGCCTGGTTTCGATACGAGTGATGCAAACACTCACTTTACTCAACGGACACCTGTTATCGGTGTGGGACATTCCATCGGCGCGATCGTCAGCTTGCGAGCGGCGCTGCGTGACCCAGGCAAATTCCGGGCATTGATTTTGCTCGACCCAGTTCTGTTTGTGCCAGGCTTTCTGATCGGGTGGAATCTGTTCCGAGCAATGGGTTTGGGAAACAGGGTCCATCCAAAGGTCGCGGGCGCGTTGAAGCGGCGGCGTACCTTTGATAACCTCGATACCGTTTTTCGTGGATATCGATCACGTGAGGTGTTCAAATACATGAGCGATGAAGCTTTGCGAAATTACATTGAAGGTATTACCCGCAAAACAGATAGCGGCTACGAGCTGGTCTATTCACCTGAATGGGAATCGCGCATTTATCTGACTGGGATGCTCGACTTTGATATTTGGCGTAATCTACCCAAGCTGCAGGTGCCGACTCTTTTCATTCGAGGCGCCGAAACGGATACATTTATGGAGAACGCTGCCCAACTCGTGAAACGGAAACAGCCTAACGTCCAGGTCGAAGCATTGGACAGATCCACACATTTACTCCCACTCGAACGTCCGACAGAAGTCTTCAATCTCATGCAATCATTCCTACAAGAGGTGCCATGAACGAAATCAAATACTCGTCCGCCGAACTGATGATCATCAACGCCGCGCGTTTACTGTGCGATGGCGATGTGGTCTTCGTTGGAGTCGGTCAGCCCAATCTGGCCTGCAATCTGGCCAAGCGGACGCATGCTCCCAATCTTGTGATGATCTACGAAGCGGGCGTGATCGGCGCAGAACCTGCGCGCCTGCCGCTCTCAATCGGTGACCCAACACTCGTCAGCGGATCACTTTCGGTCGTGAGCATGTATGATATTTTTGCAAATTATCTCCAGCGCGGCAACGTGGATGTGGGATTCATGGGCGGCGCTCAGATCGATAAATATGGCAACATCAACGCCAGTGTGATCGGTGGATACGATCATCCCAAAGTGCGCCTGCCTGGCTCAGGAGGCTCACAGGAGATCGCTGCGTGGGCAAACCGCTGTTACATCATGACACCGCACCAGAAGCGGCGCTTCCCCGAAAAAGTGGAATTTATGACTTCGGCTGGTTTCATCGGTGGCAAAGGCGACCGCCAAAAAGCAGGCCTGCGCGGCGGAGGCATGCTCGCCGTCGTGACCGATATTGGAATGATGGAACCTGACGAAAAAGGCGAAATGATCCTGACTGCACTGCATCCAGGCAAGACTGCAGAACAGGCCAGGGAGAATACAGGTTGGGATCTAAAAGTCGCCGCAGAGCTAAAAATAACAGAATTCGTGATGGAGAATGAACTGCGGATCTTGCGTGAAGAACTTGACCCAACCGGAATTTATCTTAAAGGCGCGGCCTAGTTGAAACGAATCACTGGAGCTCTGTTTCTCTGTGGACAGGTGTGTTAGAGGTTGCGTCACATTTCTGGTTTACAAAATCCCATAAAATCCCCGATGGAGAAAGTCCATGACTGATATTCAATCTGCACCAAAGCGATCTTTTCTTTCGCGAGTATTTCTCTCACCCGATGAGCCGCGTCTGCGTGCAGGCTGGCGGCTGCTGCTCCAAACCATTCTGCTTTTCATACTCGCCATCATCATCGGCATTGCCGCGGGATTTTTGGGTCTGTCTGGCGGAGCGGTCAGCGTATTTGACCAGATCTTTAACTTTATCCTGATCACGGGATCCGTGTATATTGCCCGCCGCTGGCTGGATAAACGGTCTTTTGAAAGCCTGGGCTTAAAATTAAGCCGACAGACACTCGTTGATATCCTGGCAGGTATCGGAATTACCTTTCTGCAAATGGGCTTTATTTATGTCCTGATGCTCGCACTCGGCTGGCTGACGTTCGAAGGCTTCGCGTGGGAATTTGATCCCATGGCGACCGTTGTACAGAACACTCTTTTATTCTTTGTCGCCTTCATCTTCGTCGCCTGGAACGAAGAGCTGCTCTCTCGCGGGTATCACCTGCAAACCATCGCCAGCGGACTCAATCTATTCTGGGGCGTGACGATCTCCTCTGCAGTGTTTGGCCTTCTTCATCTCGGCAACCCAAACGCAACCTGGATCAGCGCGGCGGGAATCTTCTTCGCCGGTGTTTTTCTCGCATATGGATACATTCGCACAAGACAACTCTGGCTGCCGATTGGCCTTCATCTCGGCTGGAACTTCTTCGAGGGCGTGGGCTTCGGCTTCCCTGTCTCAGGCCTGAATATCTACCCATTGACACGCATTCAGGTCCACGGTCCCGAATTGTGGACAGGCGGCGCATTCGGGCCGGAAGCAGGCTTGATCGTTCTGCCTTCTTTACTTCTGGGTGCAGCATTGATCTATATGTACACCATAAAGCGGAAAAGCGGGAATCGCATGGAAACCCAGTAGAAAAGAAATACATCCAGTGTACCAATTCAAGGGCCACTGCTCAAATTGAGGTAACAACCCGGGGTCATGGACGTTAATAGAGTCGTGGCATGAAAGGAGCGACTATGCAAGGAATGGTTGAAGACCCCGTCTGCGGCATGCAAATCAACATCGATACGGCACCAGCCCAATCTGTATTGGACAACGAGTTCTATTACTTCTGCTCCCAGGGCTGCAAGGAAGCCTTCGACAAAAACCCGGAACTGTATCTTTTCCCGGAGGACGAAGACGGAAAAACCACCCCCGGATAGCAAGTCTAGCCTGTATCAAACGCCTCGTGGACTTTCATCCACGAGGCGTTTCTTTTGGCAATTTCCTATTTCGTCGATACGAATGGATGACCATCGAAGATTCCCTTAAGTGTCGCAGATATGCTAGCCCATCTCTGCCGGGATCAAAACAGAATTGAAACGTATTAGGACGGTTTTTCCATACGCAGAGACGTACAGAGCCATAATCCAGCAAAAAGCCTCGCGGGAAAATCCGCGAGGCTTAATCGTAAATCTACAATCTGAAGTCGTAAATCGAACTACGTGCCTTCTTCCCAGGAACCGAGATATTTCACCTGTTCGGGTGTGAGGGTATCGATCTTGATGCCCATCGCTTCCAGCTTGAGGCGGGCGATTTCCTTGTCAATGTCCACCGGCACCGAGTACACCTTCTTCTCGAGTTTGTCCGCGTTCTTCGCCATGTATTCAGCGGAGAGCGCCTGGTTGGCGAATGACATGTCCATAACGGCGGCAGGGTGACCTTCGGCGGAAGCGAGGTTAATGAGTCGCCCTTCGCCGAGGATGTTGATCTTGCGTCCGTCCCTGGTGGTGTATTGATCCACGAATGGGCGGACAAGACTCGGGTCGCCCACACTCATATTCCTCAAGGCAGGGATGTTGATCTCCACGTTGAAGTGACCGGAGTTGGCAACGATTGCTCCACTGCGCATGGTTTCAAAATGATGTCCGTCGATCACGTTGATATCACCGGTGACGGTGCAGAAGAAATCGCCGATCTTCGCCGCTTCAGCCATCGACATCACCTGAAAACCATCCATGACCGCTTCGAGAGCCTTCATGGGGTCGACTTCTGTGACGATAACCAGCGCGCCCATGCCGCGTGCGCGGGATGCGAGACCGCGTCCGCACCAGCCGTAACCTGCCACCACGAAATTCTTACCAGCCAGCAGGACATTCGTGGCGCGGATAATGCCGTCAATCGTGGATTGGCCCGTACCATAGCGGTTATCGAACAAGTGCTTGGTCAGGGCGTCGTTCACCGCGATGACAGGGAACTTCAAGATGTTATCTGCTTCCATCGCCTTGAGGCGGATGACGCCTGTTGTGGTTTCTTCGGTACCGCCGATGACACCTTTCAATAACTCACTCCGTTCCTCACTTGAAAGGCCGCGCGCCCAGCTTGCGAGAGAAGGCTCGAGGTTGTCAAAACGTCCCATCTCGATGAAGAATAATGAAGAGACCAGGTCTGCGCCATCATCCATGGTCATGTGGGGCTTATGCTCAAGCGCCGCACGAATGTGCTTGAAATAAGTCATCTTATCTTCGCCCTTGATCGCGAATGTGGGAATCTCGAATTGATTCACCAAAGCGGCGGCGACGTCATCCTGGGTGGAGAGCGGGTTCGAAGCGGTGAGGACGATATCAGCCCCACCATCCTGCAGCGTGACCATTAAGTTGGCTGTTTCAGTCGTTACATGCAGACAAGCCGAAACGCGCAATCCCTTGAGTGGTTTCTCCTTCTTGAAACGCTCACGAATCTGACGCAGAACGGGCATCTCGTGCTCGGCCCAATCCATGCGACGGCGTCCACCTTCTGCCTGATTCAAATCTTTTACATCGTAGTTACTCATTAGTGCTCCTTTAATTTTTACCTGTTGGTAGAGTAGGACGAGCGGTTTTCCCGGCCGTATCAGACCAGCTTGTTACAGAATAAATTTTTTGACATGTGGTCTCGATATGCCTTTCGCAAAAGGCGCTCAAGGCTACCCGACCAGCATATTACTTTCTATTTTATAAGTTCGTCCAGTTTGCCGGCATCATCGAAGTGTCTTCGAAAGCGTTCAACAAATTCCTGCTTTGAATAAGCATGGCTCTGCGGGCCGCGTTGTTCAAGACAATAGACAGCGGCAAGCGAGCCAATTTCACCACATAATTTCCAATCGAACCCGTGCGAATAGCCTGCCAGGAAACCACCGCGGAAGGCATCGCCAACACCTGTGGGGTCTACGACTTCATCTTCAGGAACTGTCGGGATGTGGACACTGTCTCCACCGGAGTACAAGTCTGCGCCATTTTTACCGCGCGTAATTACCAACACTTTTACATGGTCAAGGATTTGGTCGAGGCTCCAGCCCGTTTTCTTGGAGATGAGCCCAAACTCGTAATCATTGCAGAACAGGAAATTTGCGCCTTCCATATCACGAGCCAACTCATGCCCTTCGAGACGAAGTACCTGCTGGCTCGGATCATACAGGTAGTCAATTCCCAACTCGCGGCACTCTGCCGGGAATTTCATCATGGCTTCGGGTGCACTGGGGGAAACAATCACGAGGTCAGGTTTCTGACCCAGCTCCTTCAATGATTGACTGGATGAATAAGCCATCGCGCCCGGGTAGAACGAAGCGATCTGGGCGGACGCATGATCTGTCGTCGCGAAGAATGACGCTGTGAATTCGCCAGGAACCACTTTCATCAGCGATGTATCCACACCTTTGGCATCGAGCCAGGCGCGGTACTCCAGGAAGTCCTCGCCAACAGTCGCCATGACACGCGGCTTTTCACCGAGCAACGCCATGGTGTAGGCGATGTTTGGCGCGATACCGCCGCGTTGTTTGGACATGGAATCTACAAGGAATGAAAGGCTGATGGAAGCCAGGCGCTCAGGAAGGATTTGTTCCTGAAAGTAACCGGGAAACGTCATCAGATAATCGTATGCTACAGAGCCGGTAAGAAGAATGTCCATTGAACCTCTGATTGCGAGTAAAGTAATTACTTCTTCTTCAAGACTCGCAATGACGATGTGTATTCGCAGTAAAAGGCGCACTCATACGAGTGCGCCATATTCAGCGGCAAAAGTTTATCATGGCATGACTGTATTGTCTAGAAATTAAGATTACAGGAATCTTTTTCAGAACCCGCTTCCAAAGCGGCTCTGTAATGATTGATAGCTTTGAAAGGTGAGGAAACCAAACAGCAATGCCATATAAATACTTCCAAAAAAGACCAGGCCCGCAACTGCAACGACGCCGCCTGCGATGACCGACAGCCAGAGTGATTTACGTATGCCCTCACGCGGATCATATTGCAGGAGGGCGTAGCGCGCCACATTACCTCCATCCAATGGATAGACCGGCACAAGGTTGATTAATCCCCAGAATATATTTACCGAAAGCAGCGTGATGACAAAAAGATTCAGGAACGCGCCCCCAAACGGGAGCGACGGTGAGGGTAGGGGTATGAATCCCAGCAACCAGTTCACCGTGGCAGAACCACCTGCAGCAATCACAGCACCCAGTACAAGCGCGGCAAAGAGAAATCCCGAGAAAGGACCGGCAAGCGAGATAAGGATCTCCTGGCGCGGACTCAACGCGACATTCGCCCAGGTACTCCCCCATGAAACCTGTTCCGGTATGGTCAAACCACCCATAAAGTGAAGCACGATGGATGATCGCTGGCCATAACGGCGAAATGCGAATGCATGTCCCAACTCGTGGATGAGGATGGACACAAAGACAACCACCACCCAGATAACAGTATATAGCAGGTGATTGGCAGAGAAACCAAAAAGAAAAGCGATCAACCAAAATAGAGGATGAACGCGAACAGGGATTCCCGCAACGGAAAACTGCAGATCGTAACGAGTCGGAGGAGGAACTTGAAACAAGCCCATTTATTCTCCCAGGACGGCCTTCCGCAGGTTGATCCCAAATGGAGGGTATACAACGCCATTTTCTGTGACAATTCCCGTGATCAATCGGTTTGGTGTGACGTCAAACGCGATGTTGCGGGCTTCTGCCTCGATGGGCGCGACGCGTTCTCCGTGAAACTGGATCCCCAACACTTCTTCAGGGTCCCGTTCCTCAATGGCGATCAGATCGCCATGCGCGAGCGACAGGTCAACCGTGGATGTGGGAACCACGGCATACGCAGGGACGCCATTATCATGCGCTGCGAGCGACAGCATGTAGGTGCCAATCTTGTTGGCAACGTCGCCATTCGCGGCGACGCGATCCGCACCAAACAGGACTTTCTGCGCCTTGCCTGCCTTCAGGAAGTAACCGGATGTATTGTCACTGATGATCTCATAGGGGATTCCGTATTGGTCCAGTTCCCAGGCTGTGAGACGCGAGCCCTGCAAACGTGGACGGGTCTCATCCACGAGGACATGAATCCGTTTGCCCTGTTCGTGCGCGGTGCGGATGACGCCCAACGCGGTACCCCAATCGACGGTGGCCAATGCACCTGTGTTGCAATGATGGATGATGGTATCGCCGTCGTTGATCAGCGCTGCACCATGTTCTGCCATGCGTTTGTTGATTTCCACGTCTTCATCGGCGATGCGTTGGGCTTCCTCAAGGACAGATTGACGAAGGGTGTTTGCATCAGGGAGAGATTGGAGATTGGAGACTTTGTTGAGAATACGATCTATTGCCCAGGTGAGATTAACGGCAGTGGGACGCGCGGCTTTCAAAGTAGTGGCAGAGGCCTGTAGATCGTCAAGCAGGTCGCGGCTGGTGGTAGACGCGGATTCGTATCCTGCCAGCGCAAGCCCGAACCCGGCTGCGGCTCCAATCGCTGGCGCGCCGCGTACAACCATATCCGTGATGGCTTTCGCAACCGATTTGTGGTCGGTGTACGAGACGATCTCGAAGCGACCAGGCAAAATGCGCTGGTCAATCATTTTTAGCTGGTGCTCTTCCCAGAATACTGTTCTCATGAAGTGGATTCTACTCTGAAATCGGGATTATCCAGGCCTTAACAGCGGGAGCAAATCATGCAATAATTCAACTGCATTGCTTATATGGCAATCATCAAAAACCTGGTGCACCTTTCAGGTTGTTAGGATGGATAACCAGATAAATGAACTTAACAACTTTCATCAGCATCCTCGGCTGGACCGGCTCGGTTTTATATCTTGTTGCGTATGGCTTGGTCTCCATGAAAAAGACTGAAGGTGATTCGGTTATATATCAGGGCATCAACATCGTCGCGGGCGTTATGCTTGTCATTTACACGCTTTCTCTGGGTGCCTACGCAACGACAGGTCTCAACGCGGTTTGGGTTATCGTCGGTTTATTTACCCTGGGTCGCAAATGGCTTACACGCAGTTGAATCCGCGCCACACAAAGGATGCGCGAGTCGAGGAAATTTCGCGTGACTCAACGCATTATCTCTTATCCATCCCAACGGGAAAAGCGGATCAATATCGCCTTGCCCAGCTTGACGACTACACGCAAACCAAAAGAGGCGATTTCCCCCTGCGCTTCCCTCTCAGCCTCAGCCTGTCCGCGCGGACCTCAAGCGACTCCATTCCTGGAACGTGGGGATTCGGATTATGGAACGATCCGTTTGGGTTATCTCTTGGGTTTGGAGGAAATCCGTTGCGGTTGCCTGCGCTGCCAAATACGGTCTGGTTTTTCGGGGCATCGCAGGAGAATTATTTGTCGTTTCGCGAAGTAGGCCGAGATGACCCTGGCCCTAGGGTCCACGGGAATGGTTTTCTAGCGCAATCGTTTCGTTCGCCGAAGTTTCATCCGCTGTTGATCCCTGCCGGTCTGGCACTCCCCCTTTCGCGCAAGATGACACGTCGATTAATCGGAAAGGCTATTGATGATGATGGCATCCGCCTTGACGTGGATCCAACTCAATGGCACAGATACAGGCTTGATTGGCGCGAGCAGCGGGTGTCATTCGAAGTGGATGACGTGCAGGTGTTTGAGTCGCAGGTGAGTCCGAATCCACCACTGGGATTGGTCATCTGGATCGATAATCAATACGCGGCGTTCACGCCTGAAGGAAAAATCGGATTCGGCGTGTTGGAAAATCCCGAGCCTGCTTGGCTGGAGATCAGGGATCTCGAAATTAAATAAGAACGACCTCGACGCTGTCGAGGTCGTTTGTGTATCAGGCTTTCTTTGCCTTAGCCATTTGCATCCTTACTACAGCGATCACGAGACCGATGCCAAGGACGATTGCTCCAAGCCAGTTCGCTGAAAGTGGAAGTTGCAGGGGGAGTTTGCGAACGATGGTATCAAGTAAAACTCCCAGGATAAAGAGACCGCCGAAGGAGCGGTTGTGATAGAAGCAGAAGCCCGAAAACCAGGTAGGCCAGAAGGCTTCAAATCCCTGGGGTGGGCCATCCGGACGAGGCTTGCTGAGCACCATAACTGCATAGAGAGCACGCTGGGCGGCGAAGAGGATAAGCAGCATGAACGTGCTGAAGTATCCTGTAACAACAAGATAGATCACAACCGCATAGGCAATGACTATCGCGGCGATATTAACGTAGCGAGCGAAGGTCTGCCCCACACGGACGGGGAATGTCCCCACGCCCTTTTGCCTGTCATCCACCATCTTATCAATATGCTTACCAACGTTGATGCTGGCCACGCTGAGACCAAACGGAATGCCCGCCAGGGCCACCTTCCACAGATTGGACATCTCACCCCCGCTGCCAAGCGCGAGTACAAAGTACACGCCTGCGATCATGATGGGCCCCCAAATGAGGAAGATGGCGAGTTCACCCAGCGCCCAGTATTTTAGGGGCCAGGTGTAGAACAATAGTACGAGCGCGCCAAAAACGAACAGACCAATGACCTGCGGATTGAAGTTGGTATAAAAAAGCGCGTAGATTCCTGCGAGTGTGGCGATCACACCACTGGTAATGAACCAGCGGATCTGCTGCGGCTTGCTCCAGAAACCCTGTACAAGCGGATGCACACCGTATTGGGTGCGGAAATAATTGTCCTTGTCCACGCCGCGTGAGTAATCGGTGTAATCGTTGAGCAGGTTATTTGTTCCGTGTGCAATGAACAGGCCGAGCGTGAGGATGATCCATGGGAGCCAGGCAAAGTTATTGTCGCGCCACGCAAGCAAGCCCGCGATGATACAGGAATAGATGGTTACCGTGGTTACGGCTGATCGTGTGGCGATCAACCATTTGGAGATGACATCAAGCGTTTCCCACTCTTTTTTGTCATCCATCTTGACCAGTTCCCATGCGGCCCTGCGCCACATTGCAAAGTTAATGTTCATACTTCTCCTTCTGAGTTGATTAAAATTATAGATATTACCCTATGAGAAAACTCTCCAGGACAAATTATACTATTATTTGTGAAATGAGATACAATCGGTCGCAATTACGTGCACAGGCAGTTGATCAAGGATCATCACATCGCTTTGGAAGCCATGCACCACATGCTGAAGAAACACAGCGCAAGCCTTTTGACCGCTCAGCAGATGGTCTTTGGTACAATCGATTTACAGACAGGATTGGAGAGATCATGTCAAATACGAATGAAGAATATATCCCCGCGTTAAGTTATCGTTTTTTAACTCCATTTTACGACTTTATCCAAAAATATATCGTGCGGGATATCCGATATAAGTCCATGCTGATCGAACAGGCGAATATTCAACCCGCGCATCATGTATTGGATTTGGGTTGTGGGACTGGTACGCTGGCGATCATGGCAAAGCAGGCACAACCGGGCGCAGAGCTGGCTGGCCTGGATGCTGACCCGGATATGTTGAAGGTGGCAAAATATAAATCTGTGCAGCAGAAAGCACCTGTTAAATTCGATGTGGGGTTTACAAATAAACTTCCCTATCCTGATAAGTCATTTGACCGCGTGCTTTCGAGCATCATGATCCATCACTTGAAAACGACCGATAAAATACAGACTGCACAAGAGGTGTACCGTGTACTTAAACCTGGCGGTCAGCTGCATATTATTGACTTTGGCAAACCTGTCACATGGTTTGGCAAGCTACTGGGTCCCCTGCTGCATAATTTTGAAGAGGCAAACGATAATATCGAAGGGAATCTCCCTGAAATTTTTGGTGCGCCCGGGCTGAGAACCGAAGTGACAGGAAATTTTTGGACGTTCTTTGGCGATCTCGCATTTCTGCGTGGTGAAAAGTTTGCAAAATAACATGACCCATATCGAATCAACCATCGTTGTTTCTCAGTCACTCCAGGAAGTCTTTGCCTTCCTCAATGCCTCTCAAAATCACGCCAGGTTCATTCCCAACATGGCAGAGTTCAGACAGACCTCTCCCGGTGCGTTTGGCAAAACTGGCACGACAGCACAAGGGTTATTGAGTTATTTTGGGCTGGTGAAGATTAAAGTGAGATATAAAATTATCAAGCATGAATCTGATGATCGACTGGCAATGAAAGGGCAGATGGGTCCTGTCACTTTCAAGGACGGCTATATCTTGAAAAGGAATGGCAAGGGAACTGAGATCAAATTCTGGCTTGATTTACTCCCAACAGGATGGACAAAACTCTTTTATCCGTTCATGGGCCTGATCGGAAAAATTCATGCCTTTGAAACCCTCAGGAATTTGAAACGCGAATTGGCGGCGAACGAGATTGCTTCCCCGCCTCGCTCCGCGCAATGAGGGAAAGCCACGTCTATGGCAATTGACCTTTATCAACCCTTCACAAATCCCATCACACTTGAGACGTTCCGCTGTATTTCTTCCACTGAGGAAGCATTTACCATGGAATGGACCGTGCATCCGGGAGGATATGTCCCATTTGAGCATGTGCATGTCAATCAGGATGAGATTTTTCATATCCAGCGCGGCGAGATGCGTATAAAAGTGAGAGGCGCTGCACATCTTGGAAAAGTGGGGGACACACTTACTATTCCACGCGGGACACGTCATATCGCCTTCAATGACAAAGAGGAATCGCTGGTCTGTCTTGTAGAGTACAAGCCTGGACTCGACCACTACAAGACGATGCAATGTTTTGCAGGATTAACTATCGATTGCAGTTACAACAAACGAGGATTGATCAATATTCCAAAGATCATGTATATGCTGAAAAGAGGTAACGCCCTGTCACTGACTCGTCCAGCCTTCGCGCCTGACTGGTTGTTCCAACTGGGCATGAATGTCTTTTTTGCGCTTGGCGCGGCTTTGGAATGGGAGACGTGCTATAAAAAATATACAACCTAGGGGCAATGGATCATGATGATTAGGACTCAGACATCCTTCCCGACGGATTATCCTACGAAAATCAGGAGAATGAAATATATGGACCTCAAACTCTGGTGGTTTGCCCTGCAAAAACCTGTCAAGATGCACGAAAAGGAAAAATGGGACGGGTTCGATGTCATTGCAAAATGGTTGATTTCGACTCGTGCAACAGTAACACAACTAACACTGATGGCTGGGGTGATTGCAGGCTTGCTGGCCCTGCGCGATGGACATTTCGACCTGCTGCCCTGGCTTGCGATGACGTTGGGGGTTTACTTCGCACATTCTTCCGAAAACCTGATCAATGACTACATTGATTTCACACGCGGCATCGACGAAGATAATTACTACCGCTCACAATACGGTATTCATCCCCTCGTGCACAAGTTTTGGACAAAACAGGATTGGGCGCGCTGGTTTATTACAGCGGGTGCAATTGCTGTATTGTGCGGCTTGTTCACTTTGTTTTATACAAACTTTTCCCCCATTGTGATTGGCTTGTTCATTTTCGGCATCGCAATTCTGCCGACATATGCATGGCCACTCAAATATTTAGGGTTGGGTGAGATCCTGATCTTTGTTAATTGGGGAATGGTGTTGATCCCCGGCATTTATTCCATCCTTGCCGATGAGATCCCAGCCAACCTTTCGTTGATCGTAATGGCGGGCATGGCATTCGGGTTTGGGTTCGGCAGTTTCAACTGGGGCAAGCACATCGATAAGATCGAAGCGGATAAAAAGAAAGGTGTTGGTTCACTCCCGGTACGATTGGGTGAACCGGCGGCACGCTGGGTCAACATTTTCACGATTCTGCTTTCCTATACACTGATACTTTATCTCGTGTTTATCGCTCGGTTCTTTTCACCGACCGTACTGCTGGTCTTCCTGGCTGCAGGTCGCGGATGGAATGTGATCAAGCTGCTGAGCCAGCCACGCCCCACGCAGGCTCCCCCGGGATTCGACTTGTGGCCCCGCTGGTTTTCCACGCCACAGTTGCGGCATATACGCCTCTTTGGTGGGTTATATATTTTGGGAATACTTTTGGATGTTATCCTGCGAATATATCTTCCAGGCTTCTGGCAATAACTGAAGGAGTGTTATGAAAATCGCAATTACGGGTGGAACTGGTTTTATTGGAAGGCATATTGCGCGTGACCTCATCGCGCACGGCCATGAAGTAATCATCATTGCGCGCGGCCAATACTCACGGAATACGCAGCCCATCGCAGGTGCAACCTTTATGGCACTCGATGCCAACGACACTGACAAACTTACTCATGCCTTTGAAGGCTGTGATGCAGTGGCACATTGCGCGGGGACGAGTGTGGAAGACGCCAAACAAACTTTTCATCGTTTGCATGTCGAAGGCACACGCTCTGCTGTCAGCGCGGCTGAACTCGCTCACGTGAAAAAGTTTGTGCTGCTCAGTTACCTGAGTGTGCGCCCAACCGTTAAATCTGAATATCACACCACAAAATGGCAGGGCGAGGAAATCGTTCGCTCATCGAAATTGAATTTTACGATCCTCAAAGCAGGTCTCGTCTACGGACCGGGTGATCATCTGCTCAATAATCTGAGCAATCTGTTTCGCAAAATCCCCGTTTTTGCCGCGGTTGGTCTCAAGGAGAAAACAGTTCGCCTCGTCGCTGTGGAGGACCTGGTGGAAGTGATTCGCGCTTCGTTGGATGAAAACCGCTTCGCGCGTCAGACTGTAGCTGTTCTGGGGCCTGAGGAATTTCCCTTCAGCCAGGCCGCGCGGCGTATCGCCCGGGCGATGGGAAAACAATTTCTTTTAGTTCTGCCTTTCCCTGTTTTTTTCCACCGCATATTGGCATTTTTTTCAGAGCGATTTATGCCGAAGCCCCTTATCACAAAATCCCAGGTTCAAATGCTCGCAGACGGAATCAGCCAGCCCACGCTGGAGAGCATCCCCCTCCCGGATGATTTGAAACCAAAAACGTTATTCTCGGAAGAACAAATCCGAAAGGGCTTGCCGAAGAGCTAATGGTAACTATAAAGTGAACAGGGAGGATATACATAGTAAAGTGAAGACCGTTGTGGTCTTCACTTTTTTAAAAACGAACGGGTAAAGATTTGAGGCCGCGGAAAATGGGATGTTCCTGCCATTCAAGGGTTTCGGTTGCAAGCTTGATCTGGGGGAAACGCCGCAGGATGGTTTCAAAGACAATTTCCGCCTCCAGCCTGACCAGCGGCGCGCCAATGCAAAAATGGATACCCACTCCAAAGCTGAGATGCCGTCCCTCACTACGGGTGATATCAAAATGATCGGGGTTGGAGAAGCGTTCAGGGTCACGGTTGGCAGAACCGAGTATGGTATTCACCAGGTCGCCTTTATGGATCAGTTTCCCTTTGATCTCAGCATCTGCAACTGCGGAACGATAGGTGATTTGCACCGGGTTATCGTAACGAAGCATTTCTTCAATTGCTGATGCGAGCAATGCAGGCTGGAACCGCAACTTTTGCAATTGGTCGGCGTGTTGCAGTAAGGCAAGAAGACCATTCCCGATGAGGTGAGTTGTTGTTTCATGACCGGTGCTGAGCAGAATGTTGATGTTGGCGACCAGCTCCTCTTCTGTCAGAGTGGAGGAGGCTTCTCGTTCACGGACCAATTCTCCCGCAATGTGATGCGTAGAAGGACCCTTCTGATGAGGGCAGAATCCAGCATCGTTCTGGGTGACTGAGAGCAGCGCAGTGAGCAAATCATCCTGAGGGTGCTCGCGACGTTTGCGGCTGAGCCCCCTTATATAGCCAGTCATTTCATCCAGGCTTTGTGCCGCGCGCTCAAGCAGATGCTGGGGCTTATGACGCACCGTGCCCAAAATTGCAAACAGATCATCTGACCACTTTTTGAAATATGTGCGATCTCCTGCGGGAAGTCCAAGCAGCTCAGCAATGACCATTACCGGCAGAGGATAGGCGAGATCCTGAATAATATCAATATCAGCTTTGGCCTGTGCGGCGTCGAGCAGTTCATCCACAATCTTCTGAATGTATGCACGCAAGTGCTCCACACGGCGTGGTGTGAAGGCGTGGTTCATCAGGCCCCGTAGATGTGTGTGATAAGGCGGGTCTGCATAGAAGACCGTTTTTGAAAAGGATTCATAAACGGGCCCTGCGATCCTTTGTTCAGTTTCCGATAAACGTTGGAAACCGCGCATAAGCCCCTGTGCACGAGAAAACCGTTCGTCAGTATACAGAGAATCAATATCTGCATAACGACTTATGACCCAGAATCCCATTTCTGCATCCCAGTGAATGGGGTCTTGATTGCGAAGCTGTTCGTAGAAGGGATAAGGGTTGGTACGAATTTCTTCCTGCTGTAATTTCCACAGACTCAATGCATCATTCTTGAACACTTGAATTAAATAACTCCTTGAAACAGGCAGAGGGAATTATACTACTTACTTGTGAAATCGGATACAATCACTCCTAATTACAAGAGGCTTAAATGAAGAATGAGCAGGAATGAATTCCTGCTCATTATCAGCGTGGAAAAGCTAGCTCCAATAGATCTTAATGAGATTAGCAGTGAACGGAATAACTCTCAAAATCACATCAATTAACAACCCAAACATAAACAGTGAGCCAAACTTTCGATTATTGAAGAACGCATATCCCACAAAGTATAGGGGCCAGCCAGCTTGTCCTTCGGGACGGCTCGCCGGCTTGGGTTTCAGGAATTTGGGATAGATCTGCAGAAAGGTGGGCAGTGCCAGCAAAACAATCAACATCACGGGTGTAAAGAACTTTGCAGCAATCAAATATAACGTGAAGAGATACGGGGCAATCATCATTGCCAACACTGCATAGCGTGATGCTTTTTCCCCGATGACAACCGGAAGAGTGTGGATCCCCTTCGCCTTATCCATATCGAGCTTGTCAATATGTTTTCCGAAGATCACGGTTGTAACTCCCAAAACATATGGCAGGCTGGCAATGGCAACAAACCAATTCCACTCATGGGTAAGGACATAGTGACCACCGCCGATCATAAGCGGTCCCCAGACAATGAGAACTGCCAGTTCCCCCAGTGCCATACCTTTGAGCGGCCATGTATAGAACAACAGGAAGAAGGCGCCAAGAGCAAGCAAAATCCAGGTGGTATTACTAAAGCCCGTATACCAGACCAGATAGATACCAAATAACAACGCGATCAAACCGGTGACTGCGAAATATGTAAGATGCTGACGCTGTGTCATCAATCCGCTGGCAACGGGTTGTGCACCGTATATATTACGGTAGTAGTTATCCTTGTCCACGCCACGCACGAAGTCTGTGTAATCGTTAAATATGTTATTGGATGCGTGAGCAAGGATCAGGCCAAACGTAAGTGCGAGCCAGGGCAGGAAACTAAAGGCCCCATCGCGCCAGGCAAAAAGCCCGGCCAGCGCGGCTGAGATAAACGTCATAACCAGGACCGCAGCGCGGGTGGAAATCAGCCATTTTGAGATCACATCCAATTCATCCCACTCTGGTTTTGAAACTTCAGGAATTACGTTGAGCGCTTTGCGCCACATTGCAAAATTCATTTCTTAGCTCCTCTATGTTATTTTGGATAAATTATATCCAAAATACTGGTTAATAGCCTTTGACATTTGGTAGTGAGATTTTGGAAAACCATCACAATTTCACTTCTCCCCGAGGCACCGTGAAAAAAAATGTGCTGCCTTTGCCAGTCTCGCTCTCCACCCAGATCTGCCCGCCGTGGAATTCAACGATACGTTTGACAAGGGCAAGCCCAACCCCAGTTCCTTCAGAGCGGGCATCCAGTTTATTGAACAAGCCAAAGATATTTTCCGCGAATTGGGCAGGAATGCCGATACCGTTATCCTGAATATAGAGGACGGGCATGTCGTTAACAGTGCCGCGCTGTCCGATCTCGATGCGCGGTGAAGGCTGGTCACCCATAAACTTTGCGGCGTTATCAATCAGGTTTTGCACGACCTCCACCAACCGCATATGATCCCCATGGACCAGGGGGAGACCGTCACGCACGCTCACCGCGATGTTGCCCTGTGAAATTCGTCCATGGACGAGTTCCAGTGCTTCAGCAACGATGTCACTGAATGGAACAACCTCAGGCTTGTTGATGAGACGTCCGACGCGTGAGAGTTCCAGCAAGTCGTTTAATAGCATCTGCATTTTTTCGGTCGCGTCACTGATACGCTGTATATCCGAATCCAGGCGGATGGTATTCCCACTATGGCTATCCTGCTTCAGGAAACCCAGGAAACCCCGTATTGTGATCAAGGGCGATTTCAGATCATGCGAAACCGTGTACGTAAACCGTTCGAGCTCCGCGTTCTTGGCTTCAAGTTCTTCGATCAGTTTATCGCGTTCCGATTCCGCCCATTTGCGAAGTGAAACGTCGCGCACAATAGCCAGAACCGTATTGGGACCTGATGCGGAGATGCGTGCTTCGAATGTTTTATTCTCCCCTCCCTGTGAAAGTGAATATTCGAACGCATTCACCAACCCCGATTCCAGGGCACGTTCCACGGCAAACATGGTTGGCTCGGCGACAGCAGGCAGCACCTGGGCAATGTTCTTATTGAGGAATTCCTCAGGCGGAATAAGAGGCTGACTGATCCCGGAAGGAATGAATTGCAGTATCGTTCCATCGCGTTCCAGCTCGAAGATAAGATCAGGGATGGCATCCAGCAACGCGCGTATACGCGCTTCGCTACGGCGCAAGGCATTCTCCGCATTTTTCAGCGCAGTAATGTCCAATTGTGTTCCCCATAAGCCAGTAAGATGATCATCATGAATGATGCCGACGGTATTACTCAGGAAATAAACGACTTCGCCTGTTCGAGTCTTTTCGATTGTCTCATGATTGGCAAACCGATAACCATTTTCGACCAGCTTCATGATGGATTGGTAATTGATCCCATTCAGGGTCTCGCCCGGGTTCATGTCTTTCAGTCGCACTCCACAAATCGCGGCGTTCGATTCGTAACCATACATGCGGGCCAGGACATCATTGCATTCCGAAATGTAGCCGTGCGCGTAGATCAACGCTGTCTGTTCCTCGGGCGACAGATTCATTGGAATAGGGTGATCAAAAGCCAGAAGCCATAGGCCCTCTATACTCTGCTCCACAAAGTTGCGGTATTTCTCCTCACTGGCCTGTAAAGCAAGTTGGGCGCTTCGCTGTTCCGTGACGTCATAGAACATGGAAAGGATAGCTGGCTGGTTATTCAAGGTAACAAGCTCATAAAAGGCCACAGTGACGCATGTATGACCTGACAGGTTTCCAAACTCGTACGTGGGATCGTGCAGGGATTTTTGCTTCTTTAGCCTGGCGACGAATTGGGCGCGATCAGCCTGGTTTCCCCAGATCCCCAGCTCAATCATTGTACGACCGATGGATGTTTCGGGATTGTAGCCAGTAAGTTTCCAGTAGGCTTGATTTGCTTCAATGAGACGACCATCCTCCAGGGCTGTGATGGTGATGGCAACTGGGCTGATGTGAAATATTTTGCGGAACTTTTCCTCCCCTTCTTCAACGGAATGTCTCGCTGCCCGGATGGCAAAAAACACTAGAGTGAAGTGCGTGCCGAATAAGGTGATAAGGAAGACTGTGACGTTTGGAGTCCGCCCACCTTGGATGAACAGAAGGAGCATCAACGCATCCACGGCAATTACAGCGAAAATGGCATACAGTAATCCTGTGGTCACTTTCAACCGTCCCATTGCAAAGAGCTCGAGTAACGCCAGCGGGATGCGGTTCCGTTTCATGAGTTTCCTCCATCGGGCGAGTATGACATCGTCGTAACAATCTCCATTTGCCGTGGAAAGACCTGTTCAAAACATGGAATGATCTGATCCCGTGCCAGAGAGGAATGGGTCAGACCATTCCGCCAGCCAACAGGATTTCCATCAGCCTTCTCCCATTTCGGGAATGGGTTCAACGGGCACGCGATGGGCAAGAAAGTTTTCAACCCAAAAGATAATGAGCGCAACCCAGACAATACCAAAGCCGATGAAGTGCGCTCGATCAAACGGTTCCTTATAAATAAACACACCGATCAGGAACTGGATTGTCGGCGCAATGTATTGCAGGAGACCAATCACGGTGAGCGGGATTTGTTTTGCAGCGGAGGCAAACATGAGCAACGGGATTGTCGTCACCGCGCCTGCACCAATCAGCAGGATATTGGTCAATACGCTATCATGAAAGAACGCGCCTGTTCCGCTAAACTCGCTGGCAAGAAGATAGATCAAGGCGATGGGGAAGACAATTCCGGTTTCGAGAGTCAATCCATAGAGCGAACCAAGCGGCGCAAGTTTTTTGACAAAGCCATAAAATCCGAACGAAAATGCGAGTGTAAGCGCAATCCACGGGAGGCGGCCATAAACGACGGTAAGATAAATCACACCGATGGCAGCAATGACCACAGGAATCCATTGGGCGGTGCGCAGACGCTCACGCAGAAAAATGACGCCAAGCAGCACACTGAGCAGCGGGTTGATGAAATAGCCCAGACTGGTTTCCACGATAAAGCCGGAATTGACTCCCCAGACATAAACGAGCCAGTTGATCGTGAGCAGGATGGCAGCGATGGAATAGATACCAATTGTTTTTGAGGTCAGCGCTACGCCACGGAAATCGTTCCAATTGCGGGTGAACAGGATAAAGGCAAGCAACAGAATAAATGACCAGCCTATTCGGTGTCCGATCACCTGCAAGGCGGGAACCTGGTGCAATAGTTTCCAGTAAATGGGAAAGAAACCCCATAACGCGTACGCGGCAATACCATTCAAAATACCCTTGTTCATTGATCTCCTATTGGGTTGCTAATCGCAATACTTGCTGGGATGAGTTAGCTTTTTTGAACACAAAGGGGCTGAAGTTGTCACCAGGGCCTGGCCTAAAAGGTATCAATCGGCTGTCTGCCCGCATATCCCGCTTCGATTTCATGCCAGTAGGCGATGTCCCCCTCCCCAAACTGCCAGCAAAGGTACACTTCGCGGCCCTCTTTCAATGCTGGGAAATCCAACAGGCCGATATTTATATCCTTGATCAAAACAGAGGTATCCTGGATGCGATGAACGAGCGCATCCAGCTTTTCGAAGTCCTGCATGATGTTGCTCAGGGCCCGATTGCCACCGTTGCCCAGGGACTTTTCGAGGGCAACCCATGCTTCTGGCTGGTTGGAGAGAATCTCCTGGCGTATTGCCTGAACTTCGTCCATAATGGGACGGATGGTGTTTAGCGTTTCGTTTGCTTCGTGGAGGGTAAAATAGCGGGGCATGGGATGAGTATACACGGAAACGAGTACGGAGGTGAACATCCCATCCAGGGGACCATGTCCCTCTCCGCTCCATGGCGGGATAAAATCCATCGCAAACCGCTCGGCACATTCGGCAAAATAAAAAGGCTTTGGAAATTATCCAAAGCCCTGGGTGTTCAATTGGTTGAAGCTATACCAACACAGCCTGATAGCCCTTTTTCTTCACTGCGGCGATGATCTGTTCCTCGGTCAATTTTGCTTCATCGTACTCAATGACCATTAGCAATTTGTGATAGCTGGCGTTGATCTCTTTAACTCCATCGAGTGTATCTTCGAGGCTTTCGAGTTTCATGGCACAGTTGGTGCAGGTCATATCAGGAACTTTGAATGTTTTTTTGAGCATGGGTTTCCTCTTTATTCAAACACGATCTGGCCAGTGTACATTCCCATGGAGCATGTGAAGAAAAGTTTACTGCCTTTTTCCTGTGCAGGGATGCTGACTTGAACATTCCCGGTGTCCGGCAGCAGTTCATAAAAATCCAGCGCAGGGATGACAAAATCACGGGCACAGGAATAGGTTTTATCGGTAATCAGATTAAGCATGAAATCCTTCCCGGCCGGCGCACTGAGGGTCTGCGGAAAGTAGCCCTCATTCTGGACATATAACACTACCTCACCTTCAACAGGTGCGGGTTGGTTGGCCTGTGCCACAGGTGCTGGTCCGCTGTTGGATGGGAACAGGTTTCGGGCGAGGTTTTGAAGCGAGAGAGGCGAGCCCAGGATGTTGAGGCCACCGTTCATCGTCACAAGTCCTAAAATCAGGACAACGACCGCGACGAAGCGCATGAAGAATTTTTCCAGGCGGGAACCAAGTTCGGTAGTCAAATACGCGACAACAAAGAAAACCGGGCTTGTTCCGAGCGTGAAGGCGAACATCAGTGCGGCCCCCGTCACAACGCTGCCCGTGCCCAGCGCGGTTGCCATCATGGCTTGTGTAATGCCGCAGGGAATGAAGACAGTCAGCGCACCCAGGAAAATGGGAGTGAAGGTATCCGTCCCTTTGGCAGTGCGACGGATATAGCGGGTGATGAATTTAGGCGGCTCAATGGAGAAGTAACGAAAGATCGGGTGCACATTGAACATACGGAGCGCATTACCCACCATGAAAATGCCAATGGTGATCATAAGGAAGGCACGTGTCATCGGGCTCAGCGTGAGATACGAACCCAGCCAGCCAAGCAGCCCGCCAAGCAGGGTGTAGGCGACCACTTTCGCAACCAGGAAGAGAAAGATAGGGAACGCTGAATTGGAACGGGCAGGCGTCTGAACCTTGGATTTTTTGCGAGGCTGATGATGCGCCGCCTGCTGAGCGTAATCCTGTTCGATCTGATGAGCAAGTGAACTTGCGAGCAAACCACCCTGCACAGCAAGACAACTTAATCCACCCGTGGTCAAGCCGGTAACAAACGCGACGAGTAGCTGGCTCATTGTCCCGGAATCATTCGCGACAGTACCCGAGTTTGGGCCGGACTGAACGACAGCAAGCCCAATCGCTACTGCAATAAATACGATTCCGATCATCACGAGGATAACAGGATCAACGGGTGCTTTTTGATTTCTCGACATTTGACCTCAGGGAAATAAGAGTAAGCGGTAAGTATACAAGTAAACGTGCAAGACTTCGGAAATCTTTTTGGAAATTAATCCAATGCTAAGATTTCCGAAGTCTTTAAATTGTCTAGCGCTTACCGCCATCCCAAACGACGAAAGGCATATTGATGACAACACCAGGCTGCTCAATGGACAGCTCGCCAGCAACTTCCGCAGCCAGCACGTCCGCGGCGGATGTGATCTCACGAGCAGTAGTACCCTCTGCCCAGGTGATGGCGTTCAGACGGCGGAGAGGAGTATAACCGTCCGTGCCAGGAGGGTTGTCGAAGACATCAGCTTGAAAACCGAAGGGACCAGAACCTTCCACGCCATTGGTAAATACGTACACATTCGCCAACAATTCATCAGGGACATTCGCCAGCGATGGCACATATAGTACCGGCGACTTCATCATATTCGTGAGTGTTTCAGAAACGCCCGGGTCTGAGGATTCAGTATGGACGAAATAGATTTCCTTGCCTTCAGCATATGCCTTGCCTGCGGGCAATTCGGCTTTGGCCGGTCCACTCTGTTGCGGAGCACATGCGGCGAGAATGAGCATCAATGCGGCGAGAATGAGGAGAGTTAATTTTTTCATGTTAAAGTTTTCCATTTATTAAGTTTTTATAGGTATGTCTGGCCCAGGAGGCTATATGTTCTGCTTTCGCAATCGCAAACTATTCGTCACAACGAACACGCTGCTGAATGCCATGGCACCCGCGGCAAGCATTGGGTTGAGATATCCCAGGGCCGCGGCCGGGATGAGCACCACGTTATAGAAAAATGCCCAGAAAAGATTTTGTTTAATGGTACCGAGCGTCTTGCGTGAAAGATTGATCGCACGCGCAACACCACGCAGGTCACCGCTCATCAGCGTGACGGGCGCAGCAGCCATGGCTACATCAGTGCCTGTGCCGATGGCGAGTCCCACATCGGCCTGGGCAAGCGCGGGTGCATCGTTCACGCCATCACCGACCATTGCAACAACCTTTTTACCAGATTGCAGTTTCTTCACTTCAGCAGACTTGCCCTCCGGCAGGACTTCAGCCAGCACCGTATCCACGCCAACCTGCCTGCCAATGGCTTCGGCGGTCTTCTGATTATCGCCCGTGATCATCGCAACGCTCAAACCCATGCGATGCAGATCTTCAATGGCATCCTTCGAACTATCCTTGATCGTGTCGGCCACTGCGATAATTCCAGCGGCTTCATTGTCTACTGCGACCAGCATGGCAGTCTTCGCTTCAGATTGGAGACGTGACACTTCGGACTCGAGGCTTCCCAACTGGATGCCGCGTGCGTCGAACATTCTCTTGTTCCCGACCATCACGCATCTTCCATCGACTTCGGCCTGCACGCCGTGACCCGCCTCTGCCTTGAACCCGGCCGGTTCCGCCAAACGTAATCCGCGTGTGGTTGCTTCCGCCCAGATCGCTTCTCCGAGAGGGTGTTCACTCCCCTTCTCGACGGATGCGGCTAATCGAAGCAGCTCGTCATTGGTGATTTGTGACTTGGGATTCGTGACGATGTCTGTGACAGCCGGTTGACCTTTTGTGATCGTTCCAGTCTTATCCAGAACCACCACGCTGACGTTTCCGGCGCGTTCCAGCGCTTCACTGTTGCGGAAGAGGATGCCTGCTTCTGCACCTTTGCCTGTGCCAACCATGATGGCAGTCGGGGTGGCAAGCCCCATGGCGCATGGGCATGCAATCACCAGCACCGCGACCGTGTTGATCAGGGCACGGGTGAAATTATCAATATCAGAATTGATCGGCAATGCCGGGCCGAGGAAATACCAGCCCGCAAATGTGAGCGACGCAATGATGATCACCACCGGTACAAAGACTGCGGAAACCTGATCCGCCAGTTTTTGGATCGGGGCCTTGCTTCCCTGTGCATCTTCGACAAGTTTGATGATCCGTGCCAGCGCAGTCTCCTTGCCGACTTTGGTCGCTTCGAACTTCAACAAGCCGAGCTTATTCAAGGTCGCACCGATGACTGCATCACCAGATTTCTTTTCAACAGGCAGGGATTCACCTGTCAGCATCGATTCATCAATCGCGCTTCGTCCTTCGACGACCACGCCATCCACAGGTATTGTCTCGCCAGGTTTGACGAGAACGATGTCACCCACGCGGACGTCGTCCACGGGCACCTCAACTTCAAGTCCGGCACGAATCACGCGTGCGGTCTTGGCACGCAGTCCCATCAGCTTCTTGATCGCTTCAGAGGTACGTCCCTTGGCACGGGCTTCCAAAAATTTCCCCAGCTTGATCAGCGTGATGATGACTGCGGCTGTCTCATAGTAGACATGTCCCATCAGAAGGCCGAAAGTGATCGGCAGTGAATAGAAGAACGCGGCTGAAGAGCCCATCACGATGAGTACATCCATATTGGCGGATTTATTTCGCAGAGCCTTGTAGGCGCCTACGTAATATTGCCAGCCCACATAGAACTGGACCGGCAGGGCAAGAGCAAGCATCAACCAGCCAAACCAGGGTTGCGCGTCACGCATCCCTTCCATGTTTGTGGTGGTATAGAAAAAGTCGGGAAGCAAACCAAAGTCCTTGCTCATCGAAAGCAGGAAAAGCGGAATGGTAAAGATCAAGCCAATAATGAGCAGGCGGCGCTGTTCATTGATCTCATGTTCACGAGCTAGGGCTTCGGCATCTTCTGCCTGACCGCCCAGTTCAACGGCTTCAAAGCCAGCAGAGGAGACCGCGCGGCGCAGTTCCGCCTGGGTAACTATGGTTGGAACATATTTAACACGCGCTTTTTCTGTGGTATAGGTCACCTGGGCTTCGAGAACACCTTCAAGTTTTGAAAGTGCTTTTTCCAGCCGCCGCGCATCGTTATCATCCGAAAGACGCTTGATGATGAGATCAGCTTCACCTGTGGCAACGCCGTAGCCTGCACGGTTGACACGTGCGATGACATCGCTGAGCTGCAGTTTCGCGGGCTCAAAGTCTACAGTGGCGCGTTCGGAGGAGAGATTCACCACCGCGCTCTGTACGCCATCCATTTTCTTCAAATTGCGCTCAACTGTTGCGACACAGTTGGCACACGTCATGCCTGTAATTGGTAGGGTTAGTTGTTTTGTATCGCTCATCAGAAAACCTGTTCACTGTCACGAAGCGTGACTACTAAAGAGTAATTAGACCTTCGGCGGGGTAGTTGATCTCGGCGAGTAATTCCTTGATCTTGTCCTCGGTGGCAGGTGCGTCAAAGGTGATGACGACCTTCTTGGTGGCTTCCTCAGCCTTCACAGACACGACACCCTGCAATTCGCCAACTTCGGTTTCAATCGTGTGGGTGCAATGTCCGCAGGAAATGGCGGGAACGGCGTATGTTACTGTAGTCATGGTTTATATCTCCTTGGGTTGATTATCTTAGCCTTAGGTGGGGTCCCGGCCGCCGCACTCCTTGCGTATGCTACGCGATGGACAGCGGCTGGAGCACTCACCCTTATACTTTGTTTGACATTTCAAAAACTTCGGTGATTTCCTTGAGAACGCGCTCGCGTTCCTTTTGGTCATCACCCTGGATCGCTGTGATAACACACGAATTCAGGTGGTCTTCAAGGATCCTGGAGCTGACCTTATTCAAGGCTGCTTCCACTGCCTGGATCTGGCGGATGACGTCGATGCAATAGGCATCCTCCTCCACCATGCGGATGATGCCGCGCAGGTGTCCTTCAACAGTCTTGAGCCTTCGGATTGTGCTATCGTTTTCCATGGTTACCTCCTGCCTTCAGATGAAGCCAGTTCACATCTTCTTACCCCCCCCCAGGGGGGATGGGTATAGGCTTGATGATACCCGCCAGCCTGTTATTGTGTCAACACGTGAATGTCACCTTTTCGCAGGAATTTTGTCATATTTGTGATGATACTTCTTGTTGGGAGTACAATCATCGCATGTCGATCGACCCGATGAATTTACGCAAGGTCAGCGTCTTCCAAAATGCAACGGAGAACGACTTGAAGTTGATCTCGCAACACGCCATTGAACGTTCTGTGGAGGATGGCGAGTTTTTCTTTTTCCAGGGCGACCCGGCCGAGTATTTTTATGTGTTAATTTCTGGACGAGCGAAGCTCATGCAAACCACCACAACAGGACAACAGGTCAATTTACGGACGATTAGTGAGTGGCAGATGTTTGGCGCACTAGGGGCCGTACGTGAGAATGCAACCTACCCTGCCACTGCACAGGCCATGGAAAACAGTACAGCCCTTGCGGTCAAAAGTGATTACCTGAGGGAGTTGATGCAGACTCGTCCCTACCTGTCAGTGGACCTGATGAAACTGATGACGAGTTATATTCAGGAAATGCAGGAGCGATACCGGGAGCTGGCTACTGAAAAGGTGGAACGGCGCATCGCCCGAGTCCTTTTGCGGCTCACCGCCCAGTTGGGGGTCAAAACGGAGGATGGGAGCATTGAACTGACGTTTACCCGCCAGGATCTGGCGGAGATGTCCGGGACCACCCTCTATACCGTCAGCCGCGTACTGTCAGAGTGGGAGAGGCAGGGATTGGTGGAGGCAGGCCGCGAGCGTGTCCTGATCCGAAATCCGCATGGAGTGGTGGCAATCGCTGAGGAGTTGAATCAGTAAGGGGCTCAGCTACATCCATTAAAGCACGCGCATGGCGTGCTTTTTTGATTCCCCTTATTTGCGCCAGCGCAAAGAGGGATTTTTCACAATGATGTATCCTAGGGGCAATGAACACAGAAATTCTCCACACGCAACTGACTGTTGAAGATGTTTTGAAAAACTGGCCGCAGACGTACTCGGTTTTCAAAAGCCACGATACGGACTGCATAGGCTGTCTTTTGCAGCGGTTTTGTTCGATTCAGGAGGTGGCGGAGACCTACCAGATCTCCCTGCCGGATCTGATCAAAGACTTGGAAAAATGTGTCAAAGGAATCAATCAAATTTAAAGGAGTATGCAATGAAAAATTCGTTAAAACTATTTAGCCTGATCGCACTGTTCGCCATGCTGGTTTCTGCATGTGCAAATGCAGCACAGGCACAAGAGTCAGCATCAGCACAGGGTAGGGTTGTGGAATATTCCCTCAAAACCGCAATGGCTGATGGCATGATGGTATTCATCGGTGTTGGCGGTGGGATCGATGGTGTACAAAATCCCACACTCAGCGCCAACGTCGGCGATACGGTTGAGATCACACTTACAAGTGGTGATGGCGTAGAGCATGATATCTCCTTCCCCGATTTCAGCGCTGCATCAGAGCATGTGGTCGGGCAGGGCTCGAGCACCACTCTTTCATTTACCGTTGATAAAGGCGGCTCATTTGCCTATTTCTGCACTCTGCCCGGCCACCGTCAGGCAGGCATGGAAGGCAAAATTGATGTAGCCGGAGAGTCTCTTGCAGATGCGGCCCAACCTGCCGCCTCTGGCGCAAATTATGTGCCGGCCAGCGGACCCATTGTTGCAAATAATCCCGCGACCAAAGGCTCAGACATCGTACGCGATCCCACAGATCTCCCCGCCCCCATTGGTGTTCGCGAGCCCCAGACTGTGCGCATCGATCTGGAAGCCGTGGAAATCGAGGGTCAGCTCGCTGACGGCACAACGTTCAAGTACTGGACCTTCAATGGCCAGGTGCCCGGACCTTTCTACCGTGTGCGCGTCGGTGATACCATCGAAGTCCACATGAAGAACCTGACCAACAGCACGATGCCCCACTCTGTTGATTTCCACGCTGTGACAGGCCCTGGTGGTGGTGCCACGATGACACAAACTGCTCCCGGTGAAGAAACAACCTTCACTGCAAAAGCTCTGAACCCGGGTTTATATGTCTACCACTGCGCTACCCCCATGGTCGCTCAGCATATTGCCAACGGCATGTATGGGCTAATCCTTGTAGAACCAGAGGAAGGCATGCCCGCCGTTGACCGTGAGTTCTATGTGATGCAGGGCGAAATTTATACGAATGAAGCGTTTGGTTCCACCGGCCTGCTCACAGAAAACATGCAAGCACTGCTCAACGAAGACCCTGAATACCTGGTGTTCAACGGTGCGGTCGGTGGTTTGACCGAGCAGAAGCCTCTCAAAGCCAATGTCGGCGAGACGGTTCGCATCTTCTTCGGAGTCGGCGGCCCCAACTTCACATCCTCGTTCCATGTCATTGGTGAGATTTTTGATCGGGTCTATGACCAGGCTTCGCTGACGTCACCGGCACTGACAAATGTTCAAACAACGCTCGTGCCCCCTGGCGGCGCGACCATGGTGGAATTTGGACTTGAAGTACCAGGCCGCTACATCCTTGTGGATCATGCACTGGCCCGGCTTCAGCGTGGGCTGGCGGGTTTCCTGATCGCAGAAGGCCCGGAGAATCCTGAGATATTTAACGGAACTCCCATGCCTGGCGGCGGTCACTAAAACCGAACCTAACATAGGATAGAAAAAGAGCCTGCGAAAATCGCAGGCTCTTTTCATTACTTCTCGTACAACTTTTTGTTCAGCTGCTGAACAAACTCAAGCAATATTTGTTGCACAGCAGGTGAGGTGATCTGCTCAGTCCCCGTGCCGAGCAGCTTCAAGTTGACGGTCATACCATCCGCCACACCTTGCGGGTCAGATGCGTCAATTTCAACCACGCCATATTTTGAGATCCATTCGTTCATCGTAGCGATCTCTTCTGCAGATAAGAGATCTGTCAATCGATTTTCAACTGCCTCAGCACTGTTACAGTTTGTTCCCTGGACTTCACCGGAAAGATAGACTGTCAGGTTGTCACAGAACCCCGCAATACCGCCTTCACGTTTCCACGTCAATGCGATTGTGGCAGGGAGAATCACGGTTCCATCTTCATTGGTCCGGTATTCAACCTGCCTGCCATCCGCTTCCAGGATCACGCGGAAGCCTGAAGTAATGGCTTGTGCACACGCAATCCCAT
Source organism: Chloroflexota bacterium (assembly GCA_039932795.1). GTDB lineage: Bacteria > Chloroflexota > Anaerolineae > Anaerolineales > Villigracilaceae > Defluviilinea. The sequence continues at coordinate 13,397 of JBDTPH010000117.1, read as the reverse complement.
CCATGCTAATGCCCAGGCAGCTATCGGGCCAGTCCACTGCTTCAGTGGAGATCAAATTAATTTGATCGGCGGCCAGACCCAGATTTTGGGAAAGTGCTGAAACCACGGCGCGCAGCGTCGGTGTTAAATCCGCACTGATCTGGGTCACCTGTTCTTCAATAACGGGTGGTAGATCTGTAGGTTGTGCCTGCGGCGAACAGGCACTCATGATCAAAATCATTAAGGTGATACTCACTAACACTCTTTTCATTTTTACTCCTTTACCCTTATAACGTGTGCAGCATCAATTTGTTCCGAAAAACTGTATAATCAGCCCATGAGACATTTCTTAAGAATTGCCATATTATTGTTAATTTTAACATCATGCTCCCTGCCCAAAAAGTCTGAAACACCCAGTATCCCCATCCAAGATGCTGTCGCGACCACACTGGCCTCACTATCCACAAATACGCCTCCTCCCATATCCACGTTCCTGCCCACCTCCACACCCTTTGATCTAAGAGGGTTGTTTTGTGAATATCAGTTCTGTATCGGCCATCCCCTGGATATGGCATTTTACGATGTCAGCGCGCAACAGAATGCGGGCACGCCAAGTACCTACAGCCAGGGTTTGCTTGCTGCGTATAACGCCAACCTTTTCATTCAGGTGATGTGGCAGATCGCGCCCGGCGCGGCCGACCCGCAATTCCTTCTTGATCTTATTATGGATCCCGGATTGGACACCCGCGTCGGGAGTCTGGAAGTGAAGCTGATCCGCGACATGAACGTCATGTACACTCCGATGACCACTACGGCAACTCCTGTCCTGCCGTTCGGAGGGGCAGCCGCCTGGACGTGCGGTGACCGCGTCTTTGCATGGAAGGCATACACGCCCGATGAAACATCCGCGCCTGGTTTATTTGAGGAAGCACTTGCCCGCTTTAATTGCAACAGATGATACGATCATTTACTACCCCGCGTGGAACAATCGTGATCCGTGAGGCGAACCGGGCCGATGCGATCCAGTTTCGCGAACTGCGTCTGGATGCTTTACAAAATAACCCTATTGCCTTTACCGCAGACTACCACAGGAATTTCAATCACCCGCTCAAATACTGGGAAGATAGGCTGACCGCGCAGGCAGATGAATCAACTATTTTCGTTGCTGAACATCACGATAAACTGATCGGAATGACCGGTATTGAGCGCGGGAGTTCACCAAAAACAAGGCATGGCGCGTGGATTTGGGGAGTCTATGTTTCTCCCAAATGGAGAGGGTTACATATTGCCGAAGACATCATCCGTTGCTGTTTCACCTGGGCAAAAGCAAAGCAAATCGTCCTGGCAAAATTAGGGGTTGCGGCAGTTAATGAGCCAGCGATCAGATGTTATGAGCGGTGCGGTTTCAAGGCCTATGGGACCGAACCGCGTGCGGTTCTATACGAAGGCAACTACTATGATGAATACCTGATGTCCACTGACCTGGATACGGAATAAACAGGCATACCTATGGGAAGGCACCATTTCGACAAAACAGGGCGTCGGAGAGATCCGACGCCCTGTTCATCAACAACCAATACAACAGGCACACTCTTGTCTATAACCCTTTTTGTTTTGCTTCCTGCCAGAGTGATTCCATCTCATCCAACGTCAGTGTCGAGAGATCACGTCCGTGTTTCTTCGCACCCTGCTCCACATGCGCAAAACGTTTCTTGAATTTCAAATTGGTTCCGCGCAATGCAGATTCGGCGTCGATATGCTTCCAACGCGCCAGGTTGACGACGGCAAAGAACAGGTCTCCGATTTCAGCGGCAAGCTCAAAATCGGTTTCAGCATTCTTGATTTCTTCAATCTCTTCCTTGACCTTATCCAAAACACCTTCGATTTCCGGCCAGTCAAAGCCTACACGTGCAGCACGGTCCTGATATTCCTGCGCCTGATTTAAAGCAGGCAGGGCCAGCGGCACACCATCCAGCAGCCCCTTGTCCTGCTTGTTCCCCTTTCGTTCCTGCTCCTTCAGTTTTTCCCAGTTCGTCAGCACGCCGTCCACGTCTTCGAGTTTCAAATCACCAAACACATGCGGATGGCGCCGCACGATCTTGGAATAAATCCCCTGCACCACCTCATTCAAGTTGAATTGTGACGCTTCATTTGCGATCTGCGACTGCAAAACGATCTGCAGCAACAGGTCACCGAATTCTTCGCGCATGTCGGCAAAATCTCCAGAATCGATGGCGGTGATCGCTTCGTAAGACTCTTCCAATAGATGTTTGCGAAGCGATTCGTGAGTCTGTTCCTTATCCCAGGGGCAGCCATCAGGGGCTCGTAAATGGGCAACGATCTCTGCAAACGACTCGAAAGATGTCCCATCCCCCAGAGGAGGAATATACAGGCACGAAGGTCCAGAAAAACCATAGTCCTTCAGGTCATCCAGCTCTTCATGTGTTTTCTGATCATTATTTACTAGATGAACAATGTGCTTCTTCGGATATGTGGACAGAAGCATGTTCTTCAAGTGCAGGAACTGCTCGGCAGAATGAATGTTTGTGATCAGAACAGGCATATCGGGCGGAAACGGCGGGACATGCGAGGATGAAAGAGCCTGTGCTTCGAGCAGGATCAGCTTTGGCGGTGGAGGGACGCGGAGTACATCAAATGTTCGGGCTGCAAGTGAAAAGTCCATAAGAGTCTCCAGTTAAAACAAAATACGCAACTCGTAAATTGTATCTTACGAATTACGTATTTCACTTCAGATGTGAGTTTGAAATTAACGCTTGGTGTAAGTAGGAGCCTTGCGCGCCTTCTTGAGGCCTGGTTTCTTGCGCTCCTTGACACGTGCGTCTCGGGTGAGCAAACCAGCCTTGCGAAGGGGAGATGTCCACTCGCCGTTGAGCAGTACAAGGGCACGTGCAAGGCCCAAACGAACTGCCTCAGTCTGGCCGGTGGTGCCGCCGCCCATTACCTTCACGGAGATGTCATACTTTTGGGCATCCTGACCAACCGCTGCGAATGCGCGAAGGATATCGCCCAGGTCGCCAATGCGCGGGAAGTATACGGTGGCATCCTTCTCATTCACAACGAAGGCGCCGGAGCCGTCAAGCAGGCGAACACGCGCAGTGCTTTCCTTACGACGACCAACTGCTTCATAATACTGTGCCATAATATTTTCTTTCCTTTTTCTTCACTCTTAGGGAGTGGCCAACGGCTCTGGGTGATTGGTGCCGTGCGGGTGGTCCGGTCCAGCATAGATCTTCAAGCGCTTGAGCAAGGCGCGTCCCATGCGGTTGTGAGGCAGCATGCCCCACACTGCAGCGTGAAGCACACGGTCGGGATGCTGCTGCAGTTGATCACGGAGCGAGATAGCCTTGTAGCCGCCGGGATAGCCCGAATGGCGGTGATACATCTTGGTATCCATCTTTGTGCTGCTCTTGGTACCAGTCACGGTGACGCGCTCGGCATTGATCACCACCACGTAATCACCCATCTCCACGCCGGGCGTGAAGGTCGGTTTATGTTTGCCCAGCAGGACAGCCGCGATGCGTGTGGCAATGCGACCAAGGGTTTTTCCCTCGGCGTCCACAAGCACCCATTTGCGTTCGATTTCGCTAGCTTTCGGATAGTACGATTTGTACACTTTCTGATCTCCGTTTCTTTTCTTATTGACCAATTGACTCAATGGACGGATACGTCACTTCAACAAGCGTCAGCCCGTGAGCGGGAGCCAGCCCCGCAGGAAGTTCACTTCGATTCACAGCCGAAACATATTCTGCTAAAGAACCAGCGATACTCTCAGCTGAAAACCTTCCCTGCGCAACAGCCACCTGGACGAACACAAGTCTCCGCACCATTCGGTATAAAAATGCATCAGCCTGGACTTCGAAATGCCATTCGTCTTGCGCATCGCGGGCCTGCATCCATTCTGCTTTCATCACTGTCCGCACGGTTGTGCCTTTGGGAGTGGTCGGGGAACCGAAGGCAGAAAAATCGTGTTTTCCGAGAAAAATCAGCGCGGTATTTGCCAGGACCTGACTATTCACCTCGGGCCATACCCGCCAGGCATAACGTTCGCGGATCGGGTGACGCAGTGGCTGACAGAATAACCTGTAGCGATAGCAGCGGGATGTCGCATCGAAACGCGGATGGAAGTCTTGATGGACCATGCAGACTTTCTGCACTGCCATATCAGAGGGTAGCAGGGCGTTCAAAGCGCGGACGAGGTCCTTATCAGCGTGGGACCAGTCAAAGTCAAATGTAACAACCTGACCTGTCGCGTGAACGCCTGTATCTGTTCGCCCAGACAGTAGGACTGAACGACCAGTCCATCCCAACTTTTGCAGGGCAGTTTCAAGTTCTCCCTGCACGGTTCGGGGTTTCGTCTGCCGCTGACTTCCGAAAAAATTCGTGCCGTCATAAGCAAGAGTCAATTGGTAACGTGCCATTGTAGTAGCGACTTCAGTCGCCAAGTAGAACGGCCGAAGCCGTTACAATCTTATTCTTCAACCAATTCCAAAATTACCATTTCAGCCGCATCCCCCATACGGGGTCCAAGCTTCAATACACGGGTGTAGCCACCAGGACGGGTGGCAAAACGAGGGGCAATCTCGTCGAACAAACGCTTGATCACCTGGTTGTCTCCAAGCTTGGCGGCAACCAGACGACGGGCATTTACCTTGTCCACATCGCTGCCTTCCGCACTGTTACGTGCGATGGTAATAAGCTTTTCAGCCTCACCACGAATGGCAGCCGCTTTAGTCTTGGTGGTCTGGATTCGCTCGTGTATAAAAAACTGTTTGATAAGGTTTCGACGCAGTGCCAGACGGGCACCTGATGACCTTCCAAGTCTATAACCTGATATTTGATGTCGCATTGCAATTACTCCACAGAACTTGTTTCATCTTTCATGTAGCCCTTTTCGCGCATTTTCTGGCGCAGTTCATCGAGACTTTTCTCGCCAAAATTGCGGATGGACATGACTGCTGTCTCACCTTTTTCGAGCAGGTCAAGAACATCACCCACTGTGGTAATACCAGTGCGCTTGAGCGAATTGAAAACACGCACCGAAAGGTCGAGCGCTTCCACAGGTGTATCTGCCAGCTCACTCGTCAGGCGGCTGCCCCCCACTTCCTTCTCTACCGAAATGGCAAGGGTTTCTTCGCTGACCCCGGCAATAAACCGTAAATGGTCAATGACAAGTTTCGCAGCAGTGCTAAGAGCACGCTCGGGCGAAATCGTGCCATCTGTCCAGATCTCAAGGATCAGTTTGTCATAGTTGGTGCTCTGTCCAACACGGGCAGAGGTCACTTCCCAGTTGACACGCTTCACAGGACTGTAAATCGCATCAATTGGAAGTTCACCGATGGGCATATGTCCACTACGCTCATTAGCTGGCGAATAACCGCGTCCGCGCTCAACCGTGAATTCGAGGTCGAGTTTGGTCTTGGCATTATCCACGGTGAACAAATAGAGATCAGGGTTGACAACTTCAACCTCGGCAGGCGTGATAATGTCTGCCGCAGTGACTGTTCCTTCACCGCGCACTTCCAGGTGCATGCGGGTCGTGTCAACGCCATCAAGTTTCAAGCGCAATTGCTTCACTTGCAGAGTCACCTGGATGACATCTTCACGTACACCAGGGATTTCGCTAAATTCATGCAATACATCCGCAATACGGATGGATGAGACAGCGGCTCCCTCCAATGATGAGAGCAGCACGCGGCGTAATGCATTACCAAGTGTCACACCATAGCCGCGTTCAAGGGGGCTGATAACAAACTTGCCATAATTCCGAGCCTCAGCCTCGCGCTCGATTTTCGGCATAACCATATTCGTGATACTCGTCACGGTTCACCTCTCCCTGTTAGAAACAGTAGAAACTTTGCTGATCAGAATTCCAATCGGCATAAGCAAAACCAACTACTACCGTGAGTAGTATTCAACAATCAGTTGCTCATTCAGAATGCCATCGATTTCGGTGCGCTCTGGGAGACGCTGAATGGCACCAGACAATTGCGTGGTGTCGCGATTCAGCCAGCTTGGCGAGGTACGAGCATTTGCAAGATCGCCAAGTACTTTGAAATATTCCAGGGCGCGTGAGCCATCGCGTACTGCGATTACATCGCCTTCACGCAGAAGCATCGAAGGGATATCCGTGCGGCGACCGTTCACCGTGAAATGACCATGGGTCACCAGTAAACGGGCTTGTGGTCGGCTGGATGCAAATCCGAGACGATAGACAATATTGTCCAATCGAGTCTCAAGGATTTGCAGAAGGTTTAAACCTGTCAAGCCGCGACGCTGGTTAGCCACTTCATAATAACGACGGAACTGGCGCTCCAGAATACCGTACACACGGCGGGCACGTTGTTTGGCGCGTAACTGGCGCAAATAATCGGACTCGCGTCCACTGCGGTTACCACCACTTCTGCTTCCCGTGCGGCCATGCTGACCAGGGGCAAAGTTACGTCGTTCGATCGCACATTTCGGAGTGAAACAGCGTTCGCCTTTTAGGTAAAGTTTTTCGCCTTCGCGCCGGCAAAGTTTACAAACCGGACTAAGATTCTTGGACATAGATTACTTTCCTCTAAATCAAATTACACGCGGCGCTTTTTTGGCGGACGACAGCCATTATGCGGCACCGGCGTAATATCAGAAATTGAACGGACTTTGAGTCCCATTGCCTGCACGGCACGGATTGCATTTTCACGTCCGGGTCCAGGGCCCTTTACAAACAGTTCAACTTCCTGGATTCCCAGCTGTTGTGCAGCTTTAACAGCTTGTTCAGCAGCCAATCGGGCTGCGAACGGAGTACTTTTGCGTGAGCCTTTGAAGCCCGCGGAGCCTGCACTGCCCCATGCAACCGTATTGCCTTCCGTATCAGTAACAGTGACAATCGTGTTATTGAACGAGGCAAAGATATGCACCTGTCCAGAAGACAGTACCCGCCTGGCTTTTTTGGCACCCGTGTTGCGGCGTGTGGAACGTACACTTTGAGCCATAATTTCTTAACCTCTATTTCTTCGCGCCACGGCGACGTCCGCGCCCGGCAACTGTTTTCTTCGTACCCTTGCGAGTACGTGAATTTGTCTTTGTTCGCTGTCCACGAACAGGTAAATTACGACGATGACGCATACCGCGATAGGATCCGATTTCGATGAGACGCTTGATGCTCATCTGAACTTCGCGGCGCAAGTCACCTTCGACTTTATAGGTTTTGCTAATATACTCACGGATTGCGGCAACATCAGCCTCAGAGAGATCCTTGATCCTGATATCAGGATTGACCTTTGTGTGAGTCAGGATTTCCTGCGCGCGAGTAGGCCCAATCCCGTATAAGTAGGTAAGGCCAATTTCCACCCGCTTGTTGCGGGGCAGATCAACACCTTCAATTCTCGCCATAGTTCAACTATCCCTGTCGCTGTTTATGTTTTGGATTTTCGCAGATGATGAATACTCTGCCTTTGCGCCTTACGATCTTGCATTTGGCGCAGCGTTTCCGTATCGACGGTGAAACTTTCATGACAAAACTCCTTACTTACATTCTTCCATTTGTTGCATAGCCAAGTTTTTGATTATACTCGTTCATCTTTTTTTCGTCTAGATTACACGAACTCAGACTTGGATCATAGGACAGTCAGGATTAGAGGTTCTCCTTCGGTGACAGCCACTGAGTGTTCAAAATGGGCTGTCAATGATCCGTCTGCAGATACTACCGTCCATTTATCTGGCAGCACACGAGTCTCAGCTGTTCCTACGAGTACCATCGGCTCAATGGCAATAGTCATACCCGCTTTAAGGGGCATACCCGAGCCAGATTTACCGTAATTCGGAACCTGAGGGCCCTCATGCATCTGCTTTCCAACACCATGACCCGTATATTCTCGTGTTATGTGGTAGCCATGGCTTTCCACATAATTTTGTATCGCCGCCGAAACATCACCTGTGCGGTTGCCGACCCGCATTTTTTCGATACCAGCCTCAAGTGCACATTGTGTAACATCGAGCAGATCCTGTGCATCAGGTGATATATTTCCTACTCCAGCAGTAAATGCTGAATCAGCAACCCAACCCTCGTAAATCGTTCCACAATCAATTGAGACTATGTCGCCGGCCTGGAGTTTGCGTGACTTGCTTGGAATGCCGTGGACAAGTTCCTGATTAATGCTTACAGTGATCGACGAAGGAAATGGCGGGTGACCATATCCCTTGAAAGGCGATACGCATCCATGTTTCCTAAGCACTTCCTCAGCAGCCGCGTTGAGGTCGGCAGTGGAAACACCGGGTTTTAAACGTTCTTTTACAGCTGCCAGCACACTTGCATTGATACGACCAGCCTCCCGCATAATTTGCAGTTCAGCCGGGTTCTTAATATGTATCTGGCGTGACCAACTCATAATAATTACTTTTTCAATGCAAGGAGCAAATCTTGGGTTACCTGCTCAATGGATTGCATTCCGTCGATTTCGATCAACTTGCCACGATCCCGATAGTAGCATATCAAGGGTGATGTCTGATCAAGATAGACCTGGATCCTCCGCTTGACAGTCTCTACCTTATCGTCATCACGCTGATAAAGGTCTGATCCGTCGAAGTCACACTTGCCGTCTTCTTTCGGCGGATTGAATTTCCCGTGGAAAATATGGCCCATTGCACGGCAGGTCCAACGACCACCAAGCCGTTCAACCAGAATATTTTCATTTGCAGTGATAAAAGGCACTGCATCAACGTCACCGTTGAATTCTCGCAGCATGCTCTCCATCGCATCTGCCTGGGCCGGGGTACGTGGAAAACCATCTAAAATGGCACCCATTTTACAGTCCGGGCGACTGATGCGATCCCGTATCATGGCGATCGTCACATCATCTGGAACCAACTCGCCTTTGGTCATGTACGTTTGTGCGAGCTTCCCCAATTCAGTCTGGTTTTTAATGTTCTCACGAAACAAATCGCCGGAAGATATATGTGCCAGCCCGCTCCGTTCAGATAAAATCTTAGCTTGCGTTCCTTTACCAACACCAGGCGGTCCAAGTAAGACAGTATAGGTCGCCATAAAGCTCCTAGCTGATGAGCAACTTTTCCTGATAACCGTGCAATTTAAGCTCAGCCTCGATATTCATGAATGTATCGCGGACAACACCGACGACAATGAGCAAACCAGAAGATGAAATTAGGAATAAACCTGCGGTGCTTGCTGCAGCTGGCAAAATCAACTGCAATAGGAATGGCGTGATTGCAACCGTTCCAAGCAACAATGCACCCGGTAACGTAATCCGGCTCTGGATACGACTTAGGTATTTCTGTGTAGCTACACCACTATGCACACCGGGGATTTGAGCACCAGACCGTTTCAGGTTATCGCCATAACTTTGCTGTTCGAAAATCACCGTGGTATAGAAGTAGGTGAAAGCGACAACCATGAGGAAGTACAAAGTCCAGTATCCCCAAGGGTTTGCCCCTGATGGATTGAAGAAGGTTTGAACGCTGGTGGCGAAGGTACTTACCCAGCCCGTCTGGGAACGCGTGAAATAACTTGCAACAATCGCTGGGAACTGGAGAATTGCGCTGGCAAAAATTAAAGGGATCATGCCTGCGAGGTTCACCATCAATGGGAGGTAAGGTTGAGGCATTCTTGCCGCCTTACCGCGCTTCATGGCGTAAAAGATCTGGCTCTTGTGTGGATACATAATGGGAACATTTCGGCGTCCCTGTTGGACATAGACAATTGCCACAATCGTTACAAGAATTACAATCGCCATGGCAGTCAACAATATCCAACGGTTTTGTTCGTCCAACCAGAGAGTACCTATGTTGCTTGGCATTTGTGAGACAATGCCAGCGAAAATGATAAGAGATAAGCCCTGTCCACGAATACCGTATTCAGAGATCAACTCGCCCAACCAGATGGCAAACATTGTTCCCGCAGTCATGACCAATAATGTGGTAACCGATGTCAGCCACAACCCTTCGGTGAAACCGAAAGCGATGACCGGCTGCGCCGCCAGGGAATTAAAAATATTGATCTGACCGATAGCCGAGAGCATCGCCATGGGGACAGCGAGATAGTAGGTCCACTTCTCCATCCATCGGCGACCCTCCCGTTGGTCCTCCTGCATGCGCCGCTGTAAGGCAGGGATGATGGGGATCAGCAGCTGCAAGATGATTTGGGCTGTAATATAAGGATATACGCCCATGGACAGCAACGAGAAGTTGGCGATGGTACCACCGGAGAGCAAATTTAAGAAACCTAAAAAGCCTCCCGAACCACCCTGCGATTGAAAGAAAGCCGCCAGGGCATCACGATCTACTCCGGGAGCTGGAATATTGGCCGCTATCCGGAACAACATCAAGATACCCAGGGTGATTAATAGTTTTCTCCGAATATCTTGTGATCGCCACAGAAAGCGCCAGGCTGATTGTTTCTTTTCAGGCATCGTAGAAAATTCCTCTTGGTTCCAGACTAACCAATCAACTCAACACTGCCGCCAGCCTTTTCGATCTTGGCTTTGGCGCCTGCGCTAATACGATGCGCACGTACTTTGAGTGCCACCTGCATCTCGCCGCGTCCCAAAACTACCACGGGGTTGCGCGGATCACGAAGCAGGCGAGCACTCTGCAATGTTTCGGGGTTGACTTCAGTGTCGGCTTTGAAGGATTCGGTTAATTGATCCAAATTGACTTCATTGTATTCGACCTGGTTACGTGGTGTGAATCCTTGACCACGCATGAACGGGAGACGGCGATAAAAAGGCAGGTTACCGCCCTGGCGATACAGATTGCCACCTTGACCGGAACGCGAACCCTCACCCTTAGTTCCACGGCCGGCAGTTTTACCCTGCCCGGCGGAAATTCCGCGTCCGACCCGTTTTCGATTCTTTTTAGAACCCTTATTAGGCACAAGATCGTGTAGTTTCATGATTCTTTCCTACTCTTCGACCTGAACTAAGTGAATGATTTTTTGAACCATTCCCCGCAAAGCGGGAGTATCCTTATGTTCGATCGTTTGATGCATTCGGCGAAGCCCCAATGCGAGCACAGTCGCTTTCTGGTCCTTGGTATACCCAATTGGACTGCGAACCAGCGTCACAAAGATGGTCTTATTACTGGTATCCTGCTTAGGCATGCTGCTTCCTCCGCTCCCAGAAAGGCACAAGTTCGCTCACGTTCTTCCCGCGGCGAGCGGCCTCTTCCTGGGGTGACTTCAACTGCTCAAGTGCGTCGAAGGTTGCCTGTACTACATTCAAAACATTCGCGCTGCCCTGCGATTTCGTCAAAATGTCGCGCACACCTGCTACCTCGAGTACAGCACGTATGCCACCTGCGGCAATAACGCCGGTTCCGGGAGAGGCAGGCTTAAGCATGACACGCGCGCCTGCCACCTTTCCTAAAACCTCATGCGGAATGGTTGTGCCGGCAAGGTTGACCACACGCATATTCTTACGAGCGCGCTCAGAAGCCTTTCGCATTGCATCAGGCACAGCATTGGCTTTTCCAACACCCATGGAGATTGTTCCACGCTTATCGCCAACGACTACGGTCACACGGAATTGGAAACGGCGACCGCCTTTTACAACCTTGGCAACACGCGCAATTTCAATCACGCGTTCTTCAAATTGGTCCTGTGCTTCAAAATTCTGCTGTTCATTCTTTTGTTGTTCTGCCATTTCTTTCTCCACTCAGCCTAAAACTGCAGGCCACCTTCACGCGCGCCATCTGCAAGCGCCTTGACGCGTCCAAAATACCGGTAACCGCCGCGATCAAAAACGACCGCTTGAATGCCCTGACTCTTAGCGCGTTCGGCCACTGCTTGACCGATCATCTTTGCCTGTTCGGATTTCTTCAAGCCCTTAATTTTTTCACGGAGTTCATGATCAACCGTGGATGCTGACACCAAGGTGCGTCCTGCCTGATCATCAATTATCTGGGCATAAATCGCCGATACGCTTCTAAAAACGTTTAAACGCGGACGTTCAGCTGTTCCCACTAAATTCTTGCGTACACGCACATGGCGACGTACACGAGCAACAGAACGAGAATTGTTAGCCATGGATTACTTGGCTCCTTTCCCGGCCTTACCGGCTTTGCGGCGGATTTTCTCGCCAAAATAACGAATGCCCTTGCCATGATAAGGTTCAGGCGGGCGGACCCGTCGAATCTCAGCTGCGGTTTGACCCACCACTTCGCGGTCATAGCCCAGTACTTTAATTTGACGAGTCTTTAAATCGACTTCAAAGGATATACCGGCCGGCGGTTCCATTTTTACAGGATGTGAATAACCGACAAACAAGGCCAGGTCTTTTCCCTGCAGTTCAGCACGGTATCCAACGCCTTCCACTTGCAGCACCCGCTCGAAGCCCGAACTGACCCCGTGGACCATGTTTGCAATTACGGCGCGGGTCGTGCCATGTAAAGCGCGGTCAACGGCGTTATCCGATTTTCGGGTGATCATCACCTGTCCATTATCCAGCGCGATATCAATCAACGATGAAAATGACCGCTTCAATTCGCCTTTCGGCCCTTTTACGTGGACAGCCGAACCCTGTACATCAATCTGTACACCATTCGGAACTGCCACTGGTAAACGTCCAATGCGAGACACTTAGTACCTCCTGCCTTCTACCATACTTTGCAAAGGATCTCGCCGCCCACACCCAATTGTCGGGCACGAGCACCGGTCATTACCCCCTTGGGAGTCGAGAGTATCGCAACACCAATACCCGAAAGCACCCAGGGAATATCCTGTTTTTTTGAGTAAATACGTCGTCCAGGCTTGCTCACGCGTTCGATCCCGGAAATAACCGGGCGGCGTTCGCGGCGTTCGCCCACATACTTGATTTTTACACGCAATACCTTCTGACTCGATTGTTCAGTATCAGCAACCTCGAACCCTTCAAGAAAGCCTTCATCCTTCATAATCTTGGCAATCTCGATTTTGAGCTTTGAACTTGGCATTGCAACTAGCGCGTGACCTGCCATTACAGCATTGCGGATGCGGGTCAGCATATCAGCGATCGGATCAATAACAGTCATGCTATCACCTCTACCCGGCTACCATGAAGACTTTACGACACCAGGGATCTTGCCCTGTAATGCCATTTCACGAAAACAAATTCGGCATAAGCCAAAACGACGGATATATCCACGCGGGCGGCCACACAGGGTACAGCGGTTGCGTACCTGGCTGGCATATTGCCTGCGGGCCTCACGATATTGCATAGCAATCTTAGCCATAATTTATGCTTCCTTCTTACTGAACGGCATACCAAGCAGCTGCAACATTATGCGTGCCTGATCATCGTCCTTGGCAGTAGTCACAATCGTGACTTCCATACCGCGCAATTTGTCAATTTTGTCATACTCGATCTCCGGGAAGATCAACTGATCGCGTACACCCAGCGTGTAGTTACCGCGGCCGTCAAACGCAT
>JBDTPH010000116.1:0-21583 GCA_039932795.1 Chloroflexota bacterium | reverse complement strand
CCCAGCCGATAACTGATTTCAATCCGTCAAAAATGTCATTGCGAGCCGCTCTGGTTGCGGCGAAGTAATCTCCAATTGTCAAGAGATTGCTTCGCCACCTGCGGTTCCTCGCAATGACATTTGGTTTTAGCAGACTGTTTTCGTTTATCTCAGGTACAACTCATTCATCTCGCGCAACCGACCTGCGAGAGATTCACTCAAGTCCCCATCTCCCATTCGCCATTCCCAGTTTCCGCCAAGCGTACTGGGGAAGTTCATACGCGCTTCGCCGCCGAGATCCAGCACGTCCTGCATGGGTGCAACAGAATACACTGCCACCGAAGACCACACACTGCGGATCATGTCCCACGCAATGTCACTGCCACTGGTTCCCAGATAGCGATGGGCAAAATCACGTTCATGCTCGGGCGCCGTTTCGTGCCAGCCGCGCACCGTATCATTATCATGCGTCCCAGTATAGGCAACACAGTTTGACGTGTAGTTATGAGGCAGGAAAGGATTATCCGCCCCGGAGAAACCGAACTGCAATATCTTCATGCCCGGCAAATGGAAGCTTTCGCGCAGATCCACAACATCCGGCGTAATAACTCCCAAATCCTCGGCGATGATCGGCAGTGTTTCTCCCTCCTCGCCGCTCAAGGCAGGATAGATTGCCTGGAAAAAATCCTTTCCCGGGCCCGTGACCCAGCGTCCCTGCTCGGCAGTGGGGCTGCCAAACGGAATTTCATAATAGCCCGCGAAACCGCGGAAGTGGTCCAGGCGCACGATATCCACCTGATGCAAAACAGAACGGAAACGTTCGATCCACCACTGGTAGCCGGTCTTCCTGTGCGCGCTCCACTTGTAAAGCGGATTTCCCCATAGCTGCCCCGTCGCTGAGAAGTAATCAGGCGGCACGCCCGCCAAGACAGTCGGCAAACTCTCTTCATCGAGGAAGAACAATTTGGGATTCGCCCATGCATCCGCGCTGTCATAAGCAATAAAGATGGGAATATCACCAATGATGGTAATGCCGCGTTCGTGCGCATACAATCTCAACTTATTCCACTGTCTGAAAAACAAAAACTGGTAGAACGAATGACGCAGGGCATTTTCAGCGTGCTCGATGCGAGCCTTGTCCATGGCAGATTTTTTGCGCTTGCGGATGGGCTCATCCCATTCGCTCCACGCGCCACCACCGTTCGCTTCCTTGATGGACATGAACAGGGCATAATCGTCGAGCCAGGATGCGTTGTCAGTTGTGAAACGTTCGAACTCCCTGCGAAAACCTTCCTGCGCAGAAGGTAAACGGGAAAAAGCCTTTTGCAACAGACTCAGCTTCCACGGGATGAGTAATCCAAAATCCACGTTTGAAGCCTTGAATACCGGCATGTCTGAAAAATCTTCCTGAGTCAACAGTCCATCTTCGATCAACCCGTCAAAACTGATCAGGTAGGGATTCCCTGCAAATGCAGAAAAACATTGATAGGGCGAATCTCCGTAACCCGTGGGACCGAGCGGAAGGACCTGCCAAAGCTTGCACCCTGTAGAAACGAGCCAGTCTACAAAGCGGTACGCCTGCGGGCCCAGATCACCGATGCCATAGCGGCCCGCCAAACTGGATGGATGAAGCAGTACGCCCCCCGCGCGGCTAAATTTCATTTGGCAGTCTCCTGGTTTGAATAAATTGTCCGGCCCGTACAATATTTTCATCGAAGTCGGAGGGGGCAACGTCGGTGCCAATTTCACCAAGCGGCTCGACCACGCATCCATCAGGGACTGTACTGTTTTTGCCTACCAGGGCAATGTTGATCTGTGGATCTGCCACGCCCCAGCCAATATGGCAATTTGCCCCTGCCAGAACATGCCGGTCCAGGATGGCGCGTTCGACCACTGCACCGCTTTCAACAATGCAGTCGGTCAGCAGGATGGACTCGCGTACTACCGCGCCCGGTCTGATGACCACCCCCGGTGAAAGGACACTGCTTTCCACCCGTGCGCCCGCGCCTATATAGCAACCATCGCAGATCATGCTGGCATAGACGCGCGCATCTGCTGGCAGGCGGGCGGGGGCGCGTTCTTCAGTGCGCGTGTGAATGATCCAATCGCGGCTATACAGTTTCAGCAATGGCGTGGGAGAAAGCATGTCCATGTGCGCCTGCCAGTACGATTGAACGGTTCCCACATCCATCCAGTAGCCTGTGTAGGGAAAGGCGAAGACGCGCGCCTTGGACCGTATTAGATGTGGAATAATATCCTTGCCGAAATCGTGCGAAGAATCCGGGTTCTGATGATCTTCCCACAAAACCTTATCGAGCAGATCGCGTTTGAAGAGATAGACTCCCATATTCACCAGATTGGATGGCGGATCGGCAGGCTTTTCCACGAAGGACGTTACGCGGTACTTGTTATTTGCGGAGAGAACGCCGAAGCGCGAGGCTTCCTGGATGGGAACGCGGATCGTACCAATGGTCAGGTCGGCCTGATGATCCATGTGGAACGAGATCATTGGCTCATAATCCATGGTGTAAATGTGATCGCCTGAGAGGATGAGCACCAGATCAGGAAAACCCTTTTTGATGAAACCAAAATTCTGCTGCACAGCGTCAGCTGTGCCTGCGAACCAATCTGAGTCGTTGCGCGCTTTATAAGGTGTGAGGATCTTTACGCCGCCTGTGAAATCGCGGTTGAGGTCCCAGGGTGCCCCGGAGCCGATATGCTCTATTAAGGACTGCGGACGGTACTGTGCAAGGACCATCAGATCCATGAGCCCCGAGTTGACACAGTTCGACAGGGCAAAATCGATGATCCGGTATTTGCCCGCAAACGGGACGGCTGGCTTTGTCCGCTTTTGTGTGAGCACGCTCAACCGTGAACCTTCTCCACCTGCGAGTATGACAGCGCGTGTTTTCATTGGATCTCCCTTGAAGTTGGCTTAGCTGGCTGTGATTCCATGAGCTTTCTGTAGAGATTCAAATATTTCCTGGCAGAATTTTCCCATGAAAAATCCATGGCCATGCCCGCTTTTTGCAATGCCGCCCAGCGCGAATGGTAGGGATAAAGATTCAGGGCGCGGCGCACCGCATCGTTGAATGGTTTGATCTTTGCTTCGATAAAAACGAATCCCGTTTCGCTGTCGGTGACAGTGTCGTGCAACCCACCCACCGCACGCACAAGTGGAACGCAGCCATAGCGCATGGAAATCATCTGTGATATGCCGCATGGCTCATAACGCGAGGGCATCAGGAAAACATCCGCACCACCGTAGATCTGACGGGCGAGTTTTGCATCGTAGCGCGTCTCAACACGGACGCGGTCAGGCATCTCTTCCTGTAGCTTTTTGGCCAGTGTCTCCAGCCTGGGGTCACCCGCGCCCAATAAAACGAGTTGCCAGCTCAATTTACCCAACATCTTCAAACCCTTGAGCGCAATGTCTATGCCCTTGGCCTGGTCCATCCGTGTGACCATCCCGAGCATGGGCACATCGGGTAACACAGGCAGCCCAACCCGCTTCTGCAACGCGGCCTTGTTTTGTGGGCGGACGGAAAGACTCTCAGCGTCGAAATTTGCTGCGAGCGTGGGATCCGTTTGCGGGTCGAAGGAGGTGGTGTCCAGTCCATTTAGGATGCCCTGCAGTGAATCGGTCCGGTTTCGGAAGAAGTCCTGCAAGCCACATCCGAATTCCTCGTGCAAAATTTCGTCGGCATACGTCGGCGAAACGGCAACCATGCCATCTGAAGCCCACAGTCCCAAAGGCATGGGCATGACGCGCGCCCAATCGGGCAGGTCTGTATTTGCAAGAGGCAGACCATACGCTTCAAGATTCTCACTCACATCCGGACCCAGGAATGGCAGATTATGGATCGCCACAACGGATGAAACACGCCGCGTTTTTTCGCCCCAGCGTCTGACAAGATTGGCATAGGCCGCGAGTGCTGTGTGCCAGTCGTTGGCGTGAATGATGTCTGGTTCCCAGTTGATCTGGCGCGGCAGTTCAAGCGCGGCCAGCGAAAAGAAAGTGTACTTCTCGGCATCCAGTTTATTATTGGATGAGTAGACAGAGCCGCTGGCCTGGATGGGATCGCCGTTTAGGAAGTAGACAGGCATTCCGTCCAGGATGCCCTCGAATGCCTCCACCTGGACCTCGGAACTGCCGCGCGGAATCGAATAGATCCCCACGGGTCTGAGAGTGCTCTGCCTGATGACAGAATGCAGTGGCAGGACAAGGCGTACATCCAGTTTGACATCTTCGTTGGAAAGGGCACGCAAGGCACGCGGCAGTGTTCCTGCCACGTCGCCCAGCCCGCCGACTTTCACGAAAGGTTCCGCCTCGGCGGCAAGGAATAGAATGTTGATAGTTTGGGGCATGTCTCAATTTTACATCGAAAATCAAGAGACCCATAAGTCAATTTAGCGACTGTAGGGTATTGCTCTTTGATCAGGATAATGGTATGTAGCATCCATGACACAGTACATCTGGCGTATAAAGGCGCATCTCCCCGAACATTCCTTCAATCTTTTTAGCAGCTTCCCTGTTGTAACCAGGCATTACGCGTCGATAGATATTTAAAGTAGTTGACACTTGACCGTACCTATTCCGTACTTTTTTAGAAACGATTAAGATTTTAAAATAAAATGACCCAGCTTTTTTTTAAACTAGGTCATTTCTTTGGGTGGGCGACGGGGAACGATCCCGCAACCTCATCCTCCACAGGGATGCGCTCTGCCAATTGAGCTACGCCCACCATATAAATTTGCCTGACCTCAATAGCCACAATGTAGCGCTCTGCCATTGAACTACAGGCACCGTTTAGCGGACAAAATTTTACCACAGGTTTGGGCTATCGAATCTTATAAACCGCCATAGCCTCACCCTCGTGGATTTCCCCTGTTTCGACAAAACCAAGGCTGGCATACAGCTTTCGAGCCGCTTCATTTTCAGGTTCATAGCTGATACCCACTGTTTTTATACGCTCATCCTGGCGGAAGATTTCCAGCATTTTCTGCATGCCAAATCTCCCATATCCCTTGCCCTGATGGTTTGCATCCACCATGAGGCGGATGATGAATGCCTGGAAATCCTGAGTGGAAAAATTATAGCCATACATCAGAAAACCAACGGGTATTTCAGCATCATAGATACCGAGGGTATACATCTCCCAGTGGCTTCCATCGGCTTCGTCAAAGCCGAATCGCGCTTCGGCAATGGAATAAACATTTGAGGCAACGAAATGTGCTTGATCTTCGCGCACTTTTAGTCTGGCAAGCGCACGCCAGTTATCCCTGCTGACCGGTTGGATCGAAAGCGACATTTTATTTCACCAACCCGCGGACCATATCCAGCAGCGATTCACGCGTGACTGCAACCTGCTCGCCGCTTAATAGGTTTTTGACCACCACCTGCCCCTTCGCGTCTTCATCCGGACCGAGGACCAGTGCGGCTTTCATTTGCATTTTGTCTGCGAATTTGAATTGTTTTGGCAGTTTCGCCACTTCTGGAAATACCATTACATTCAAGCCTGCATTTCGCAGCTCAGAAGCAAGGGCATAAGACTTGAGCAGCAGCGACTCATTGAACACAGTGACCAGCACAGGCGCTGGCGTTTGAGCAAATTCAGGTAGCAGCCCTGCCTCCTGCAACACAATTCCCATCACGACATCGCCCATTGCAAAGCCCACACCCGAAAGCGGATTTCCGCCCACGTCCGCGAGCAGGTTATCGTAGCGTCCTCCGCCGAGAATGGCGCGCTTCAACGATCCGCTGGTCTCAAAGGCTTCAAAGACTGTACCTGTGTAGTACAACAATCCACGCATGATGTTAGGGTCAAACTTGATGTACGCTTTTACGCCTAATGCTTCCAGCGCAGCAAAAAGACGTGTCAATTCATCACTTTTCTTCCATAACTCGTAGTTGCCCAGAATATCCTTCAAGCCATCAAGCTGCCGTTGCGTCAATCCCATTTCAAGCGCGTACTCGTCCCATTTGACCGATTCCATCTTCGAACGGCGATCCACCAGGTTCGAAACTTCCAGGCGTTTATCGGTCGCGATCTCGAGCGCGTCGAATTCCAGGTCCATGAGGCGGCGGTTATTCACGAAAATGGTCGCCCGCTCCGGGCTGAGTCCGACCGAGCGAAGAAACGTCGCCGCGACGGCAATCAGTTCCGCGTCCGCTTCGGGTGAGGCAACGCCGAGCATGTCGATGTTCCACTGGAAGAATTCGCGCGTGCGTCCCTTTTGCGGCTGTTCATATCTCCAGAACGGACCGAACGACCACCAGCGTACGGGATAACTCAACTCGTTTTGCTTTGCAGCGATCATGCGCGCCAGTGAGGGTGTGAGCTCCGGGCGAAGCGTGACAGACTCTCCCCCGCGATCCTGAAAGGTGAACGATTGCTTCTTGACGAGTTCCTCACCCGATTTTGCCGCGTACAGGTCGATGGTCTCGATGAACGGACCATCATATTCCTGATAGCCAAATGACTCCGAAGCGGCACGCACTTTTTCATAAAGATAATTGCGAAGTGACATTTGCCCAGGATAAAATTCGCGCGTCCCTTTTACTGTTTTGATCCTGTTCATTCGATACTCCCATGGTCCATATGGATTTTATCCTACCCGACCATTGCCAAAATTCAGTCGTTGAATTTTAGTTTTGTTTTTGGTATAATTTTTCAAGCATTTTGTAGTGACGACTTCAGTCGTTCTTACAAAATCTGCTAGTTCTAAAGATTGCTTCGCAAAGTCGCAACTACAAATTAAGGAGAGACAGAAATGGAAATTAATTATCAGGAAACATCCAAAGACCTGCTCAAGCGTATTGACATCCACGAAAAATATGGCTCGGCTAATATCGACCAGTGGACGAACGATCTACTCAAACCCCAGGCCGGTATGAAGATCCTTGATGTGGGCTGTGGTGCTGGTAAATTGTCTTTCCTGTTCGATAATTATACTAAAGGCGGAGCACAAATCACGGGCGGCGATTTTTCGGAGGAACTTTTGGATAAAGCACGCGCCAAAAATAAGGAACGCGGGTCGAATATTGATTTCCAATTCCTGGACTTCAACAAACCGTTCAACTTCGCAGACAACACCTTTGATCTGTGCACAAGCGCCTTCGCCATCTATTACGCATCCGATCTGGACTTCACATTTGGTGAGGCTCAGCGCGTCCTCAAACCTGGTGGACGTCTTTTCGTTTCCGGTCCATTGCCTGAGAACAAGCAGATGTTCTACGATATCATCAAGGAAGCCACGAGCACAAGCATCCCGCCCATGCCGGGCTCCTCCCGCTTCAAAGGCGATATCTTTAACACGATTGACCGCATTTTTGCGAAGACTGAATTACATGAGTTTGAAAACCACCTCACCTTCCCCGAGGTCGCACCGTTTATCGACTACGTGCGCGCGTCGTTGAGTGAAGATCGTAAGTTGTGGACTTCCATGTTCAATGGCAAAGATGAATACGAAGCTTTGATCGGAAAGATCACCAATGTGGCTACACGCTGGTTTGAACGCGACGGAAAACTGGTTATGACCAAGGTCGTCGGCGGAATTCTGGCGACGAAGTAGCCTCTATTACATGTCATGCTCCCGAAGGACATCGGGACGATGCCGTCTCGCACCGACGTGCTCGCGGCACGAACGGTGTGAGTGGAGCGAAGCATCTCTGATCAATTCATCCAGACTCTTCAGTCGCTGCGCTCCTTCAGAGTGACATAAACGAGTAAATATGAGCAACAAACTAATTGACCTCAGCCACGAAGTTGAACATGGGATGATCACCTACAAGGGACTCCCCGCGCCAATCATTTGCGATTTTCTTTCCCGCGAAGATTCGCGCAAACATTATGCGGAGGGCACGGAATTCAACATCGGAAAAATCGAAATGGTCGCCAATACGGGTACCTACGTAGATAGTCCGTTTCACCGCTATGCAGATGGAATGGATCTGTCGGAATTACCCTTGGAATCATTGGCTGACCTGGAGGGAGTTGTTGTCCATGTGCAGGAGTATGGACGCGCAATTCCTGCGGCTGCGTTCGATGGAGTAGATCTGGCAGGCAAGGCAGTGCTCATTCATACAGACTGGTCACGTCACTGGCGTACAGATCGATACTTCGAGGGCCATCCCTGCCTCAAAAAAGAAGCAGCGCAATATATAGCGGAATCAGGCGCCGCTTTCGTTGGAATCGACACCTACAACATCGATGACACAACAGATGGTACACGTCCCGCTCATACGATCCTGCTCGGCAATCGCATCCCGATCTGCGAGCACATGTGCGGGCTTGAGAATCTGCCTGATCACGGATTCCGTTTTCATGCCGCACCTGTCAAGGTTAAGGCGTTCGGAACCTTCCCAGTAAGAGCCTACGCAGTCCTGGATACATAACACCATGAATTTCTTCGGCAAACATGTCCTTTTCCTTGGCGCGCACCCCGATGACATTGAGTTGGGCTGCGGCGCACTGCTTCATCACATTGCGGAACAGACCGATCTGCTGTGTGTGACGCTTTCCGATAATCAAAAAAACCCCGATCTTCAGAAGGTAAAAAACGAACATTTTGAATCGATGGCAGTGCTGGGTGTCGCGGAGCAAAAGATCATCCTGGGTCCATTCACGACGCGTGTCTTTCCGAATTCCCGCCAGGAGATCCTGGAATATTTTCTCAAGCTTCGCAGGGAGTTCCAGCCCGACTTGATCTTCGTCCATTCAAAACAGGATGTGCACCAGGATCATCTCACCATGACCGATGAAGCGCTGCGCGCATTCCGCGGCATCACCGTCCTCGGATTTGACGTGGTGCGCTCCTCCTATGGTTTCTTCCCTCATTTTCTGGTCGAGGTCACCGAAGAGGATGTCAACAAGAAGATCGAGGCGCTCTCCTGTTATGAAACGTACCGTGACCGATATTACTTTAACAGTGAGCTGACCCGCTCCATCATGGTGCGGCACGGCGCGCTGGCGGAACGTCCGTTTGCGGAGGGATTTGATATTTTGAGGATCGTGGGAGAATTTTCCAAAGAGTAAGAAATAGAGGCAAAAATGGAATTCCAGCCCTTCTATAACGAACTTCAAAACAGCACAGAGATGATCCGTGCTTTATTGTCGGGCATCCCACAGGATATGGCATGCTAAAGCCAAAACCCGACTCCTGGTCAATTCTCGAAGTAATCTGTCACCTCTATGATGAAGAACGCGAGGATTTTCGGGAGCATCTGGATTTCATCCTTCACCGTCAACACGAGGAATGGCAAATCATTGATCCGCAGAGCTGGGTAGCGGAACGGCAGTACAACGAGCGCAGTTTCATCGAGATGAAGGATAAATTCTTTAATGAACGCTGGAAATCACTGGAATGGCTGAAGGGTCTGTCTGATGTCGATTGGGATATCACCTACATATCTTCGTTCGGATGCATGAGCGCGGGCGACATGTTCGCATCCTGGATCGCCCACGATAACCTGCATATCCGCCAGTTGGTGGAACTGAGACGGAAAATAATCGAGCTTATTACCAAGCCTTACAATATCGGATACGCGGGCGACTGGTAATAACAAAAAAGAGGAAAGAGGCTATGCCTCTTTCCTCTTTTGCTGTTAAAACAATTCTATTCCTTTGGGATCCCCACCAGGATCATCCCATCCACCACTTTCACAGGGTAGGCTGGGATATCCACTACTGCCGGCATTTGCATCACTTTCCCGGTGCGCACATCGAACTCCGCGCCGTGGCGTGGACAGACGATGTTGTAACCTTCCAGATCGCCATCGCCGAGCGGACCATCATCGTGCGTACAAATGTCACCGATCGCGAAAAGCTGGTCCGCGATATTGAAGATGACAATTTCCCTGCCTTCCACTTCAATGAAAAGTCGCTCACCATTCGGCAGCTCGGAAGCAGGGGCAATTTCCAGATAGTCAACTTTCGATTGATCCGCCACTGTGTAATTGAACATATCTACTCCACCAGGCTATCGCTGGCTTCGCCCAGACCATACACGCCCGCCTTCAAGACTTTGAGTGAGAGTAACGCGCACTTCAAACGGACGGGCCCAAGGTCAATCCCCAACATGTCCAGGATGTCCTGTTTGTTCAATTGTTTAATATCTTCAAGGGGCTTGCCCACAATGGCTTCCATCAAAAGATCGGCAGACGCCTGTGAGATGGCACAACCGTGCCCATCAAAGCGCGCATCCGCGACCTTTCCGTTCCCGTCGGTGCGCAGCGTGACCTCGATATGGTCGCCGCACAGCGGGTTATTATCCGCAAACTGGATATCGTGCGGATCAAGACGCCCCCGATAACCCGGGTTCTTATAGTGTTCGATGATTACTTCTCTGTAGAGGTCGTCCATAATTCTCAATACCGACGACGGGAGTCGTCGGACTCCATTTATCCAAACAATTCCTTGACTTTATAAATTCCATCCACAAGCAGGTCCACTTCATCCTTTGTATTATACAAATAGAACGAAGCGCGGCTTGTGGCCGGGATTCCAAATTTTTCATGCAACGGTTGTGCACAGTGATGACCGGCGCGGATGGCGATCCCATCCTTATCCAGGATCTGAGCCACGTCATGCGGATGGATGCCATCAAGTGTGAACGCAGCCACCCCACCCTTGTACTGGGCAGCGGGGCCAAACAGCTTCACCCCTGGAACTTCCTCCAACCGCTCGAGCGCGTATTCCGTTATCTCATGCTCATGCGCGGCAATGGCATCCATGCCGAGCGACGAGAGATAATCCACAGCGGCGCCAAAGCCGATGGCCTCTGCGATGGCGGGAGTCCCTGCTTCAAATTTGTGTGGAAGAGTGTTGGCACGGAAGGAACGCAGCCTGACTTCCCTGATCATGTCACCGCCGCCCAGAAAAGGAGGCATCGCTTCAAGCAAGGCAGCTTTTCCATATAACGCGCCAATGCCGGTCGGTCCGCACATTTTGTGTGCAGAGAACGCCAGGAAATCGGCGTCGAGCGCCTGCACATCCACTTTGAGGTGTGGAACTGATTGGGCGCCATCCACCAATGTGATTGCGCCCGCCTCATGCGCCCGGCGAATGATCTCGGCGGCGGGATTGATCGTGCCGAGGACGTTGGACATGTGCGTAAACGAGACCAGCTTCGGGCTTCGTGAAAGAAGCGAGCGGTACGCGTCCAGGTCCAGCATGCCATTTTCCGTCACAGGGATGAATTCCAGCTCAATGCCGCATTCCGCTTGAAGCATGTGCCAGGGAACAAGATTGGAGTGGTGCTCCATCTCTGTTAAGATGATAAGATCGCCTGCTTTTAAATTTGCGCGCGCCCACGAGTAGGCAACAAGATTGATCGATTCGGTGGTGTTGCGCGTGTAAATCACCTGTCGTGAGGATGGTGCATTGATGAACTTTGCGATTTTTTCGCGCGCCGCTTCGTACATGCCAGTAGCTTCCTCAGCAAGTGTATGCACACCCCGATGAATATTGGCGTTGGAGCGGCGATAGTAACGATTCATCGCTTCGATGACGGCCAACGGCTTTTGCGATGTGGCCGTAGAATCAAGATAAACCAGCGGAACGTTTATGGACGTTTCACGCTGGAGTATCGGAAAATCTTTTCGGATTTCGGTTACGTTTAGAGACATAGGAAAGTAAACAAGTAAACATATATGCAGGTGGACAGGTTGTAATGTTTACCTGTATACCCGTATACCTGTTCACTAATAATCAGGGATTGCCTTCTCGCGTTTGACCGTCTTGACGGAGCGAATATGCTCCGAGCCGAGCGGGTACCAAAGGATGCGGTCAGGGACCATCCAGCCGTCGGTCAAATAGACATTCGAACGGAACTGCACGGCAACCATTTTATTATCCACCTGCACAACAACGCCGTTGATCCATCCACGGATGCGCTCTTTGTTCTTCTCATGGTCACAATACACATCAACGGTATCACCTACTTGAAAATCATGACCCAATCCTGGCGCTTTCATATAAGCATACTGCGGAAGGCGCAGTCCCTTGGATTTGCGTTCACTGGCACTTGACGGATTATGCGGCGCTGATATTTTATTCGCTACGCGAACCTTATCAAGCGTACCCGGCTTTTCCTTGCTGACGTGCTTTGTCGGTGACTTTGCCTCAACCACAGTTTTTGTCTTCGCCTTTATTTTTGCAATCATGGCTGCTCTCATTTCCTTCTCAAAACTTTTGAAATTACCCGGGCTCTACGCCATCTTATCAGCAATATATTGCTGAAAACGTTCCCGTACTCCCTCGAACGGAATCCGCTGGAAAATAGGGTCAAAAAACCCTTCCACAATGATCTTCTCTGCTTCCGCCTGAGGGATACCGCGCGACTTCAAATAGAAGAGCGGTTCTGCTTCAAGTTTGCCAACGGTGGCGCCATGTGTACAGCGCACATCGTCTGCAAGAATTTCCAGACCAGGGATCGAATCGGCGCGTGCACCATCGCTCAGCACCAGATTGCGGTTCGCCTGGTAACCGTCCGTTTTCTGTGCGCCGGGCGCAACATAGATCATTCCCTGCCACACCGAGCGGCTCCTGCCTTTTAGCGCACCCTTGAACAACAAGTCGCTGGTTGTGTGCGGCGCGAAATGATTCTGTTGAGTATCGTGATCGAGATGCTGATTGCCATCGGTAAAGTAAAAACCAGACATGCGTCCCTGCGCGCCTTCGCCAGCCAGATCAAGTTCAGTGAAGTTCTTGGTCAGGCGTGAACCGATGGCGCCAAAGATCCAGTCGAGATTGCCACCGCGTTCGACGCGGGCGCGTTCGTGTGAGAAATTCCAAACGTGACGTCCCCACGATTGCAGTTCGACAAACTTCATCGACGCATCCTGCATCACCTGGATCTCCACAATTCCTGCGTGCATCGAATTGGCTCCCTTTAGTTCAGGCGAAGCTGACTCGTGAACATACGTCACCGAGGCGCCTTCGTCTACCAGGGCCAGGATGTGCGAGACGTGAGCCAGGTCAGTGCCTGGACCCCATAGTACAGAATGAAGAGGTTCATCCACAATCACGCCTTTGGGTACATACAACACGACGCCATTTTGCGCGAATGCCCCAGCTAACGCGGAAAATTTCCCTTCCTCCACGTTGACAGTCCTGCCGAGCATCCTTGCCAATAGATCAGGATGCTCCTGTTCGGCAGTTTTTAGATCCGTGAAGATGACGCCTCTCTGCGCAAGCTTTTCATCAAGATCGATCCTCGCTCCACCGGGAGTGAGGATGATCTGTCCGCCGTGCTGGTCAGCGACCAGAGGCTTCAACAGATCTTCACGCACGGCGGGAAGGTCGCTTGTGTCATTCAGGGCAAGCTTGAACTTGTCCACGGGCAGGTTGTGGATGTCGGTGCGGCGCCAGGCTTCCTGAGTCGTATTGGGGAGGGAATGTCTTTTGAACGCGTTCCAGGCCAGGGTCCGATAGGGAGAGACTGAAGCGCCTGCAGGGCGGATATCCGATTCAGTGAAAGCGAAATCCTTTGCGGTGGAGTCGGCTCGTCGCGTCCTTGAAACAACAACTTTTGGCTTTTCCTGCATATTAACCGATGCTTCCTTCCATTTGCAATGCGATCAAACGATTCATTTCGACGGCATATTCCATCGGCAATTCCTTGACGAGCGGTTCGATAAAACCAGAGACTACCATCGTAGTGGCCTGCTCTTCGCTGAGACCGCGCGACATAAGATAGAAGAGTTGCTCCTCCCCCACCTTGCTTACTGAAGCCTCGTGGCCGATCGTGACATCGTCTTCGTCAATCTCGATGGAGGGATACGTGTCTGAGCGGGATTGCGGATCGAGGAGAAGTGCGTCACAAACCACGTTGGACTTGACACCCTTCGCGCCCTTATACACCTTGACGAGGCCGCGATAGGAAGCGCGTCCACCACCTTTGCTGATGGACTTGGATGTGATCTTGCTGGTGGTGTTTGGAGCAAAGTGGATCATTTTGCTGCCGGCATCCTGCGTTTGGCCCGGACCGGCGAAAGCCATGGAAAGCATTTCGCCGCGCGCGCCCGGTTCCATCAAATAGCAGGATGGATATTTCATCGTAAGTTTCGAACCCAGGTTGGCGTCGACCCACTCGTGGGAGGCATTGGCAAAAACCTTGGCACGCTGGGTCACAAGGTTGAAAACGTTGGTTGACCAGTTCTGAATGGTCGAATAACGCGAGCGTGCGCCCTGTTTGACAATGATCTCGATCACGCCGGAGTGAAATGAGTTGGTCGTGTATTGAGGAGCAGTACAGCCCTCCACATAGTGCACCGATGCGCCCTCATCGACAATGATCAGCGTCCGTTCAAATTGACCGACATTGGCAGTGTTAAGGCGGAAATAAGCCTGCAGGGGCAAATCCACTTTTACACCCTTCGGCACATAGACGAATGATCCGCCCGACCAAACCGCGCTATTCAGGGCGGCAAATTTGTTATCTTCGATCGGGATAACCGTGCCGAAATATTCGCGGAACAACTCAGGATATTGTCGCAGGCCATCTTCGATCGAAAGGAAGATCACACCCTGCTTTTCGAGATGTTCCAGAATGGAGTGATACACCATTTCTGACTCGTACTGTGCACCCACGCCTGCCAGAAATTTGCGCTCAGCTTCGGGGATGCCCAATTTGTCAAAGGTCCTCTTGATGTCATCGGGAACATCGTCCCACGACTTCTCACTCTTCTCGGTCGGCTTGACATAGTAGAAAATATTGTCCAGATCGAGGTCGTTGAGCTCAGGTCCCCACGTCGGCATGGGGCGCGACAGGTAATGCTCCAGCGCCTTCAGGCGGAAGTCGAGCATCCACTGCGGTTCGCCCTTCATACGCGAAATGTTCTCGACAACTTCCTTGTTCAAACCCCGTTGCGACTTAAACACATAGTTATCATCGCGATCATGGAAACCGTACTTATAATCACCGATATCATCCAGGATCTTTGTATCTTCGTTAAGTTTGGTATTTTCACTCATAGCTCACCAATCATTTCTCCAGATGCAGGCTCATTCAGTCTCAAGCCGACATCTGTTACCGTTTAATAAAACAACCCTTCGCGAAAGTTTCTTATCCTTCGGGCACTGCGTCATACTTCTCGCGAACCCACTCGTAGCCTTTTTCTTCCAGGTGCAACGCCAGCTCAGGACCACCCGATTCGACGATTCGCCCGCCCAGCATGACATGAACATAATCAGGTTTGATGTAGTTCAACAGGCGCTGGTAGTGCGTGATCACCAACACGCCCAGGTCCCTGTTCATCAGGGTATTGACGCCTTCCGAAACAATGCGCAGGGCGTCAATATCGAGACCCGAATCGGTCTCATCCAGGATGGCAATCTCAGGAGTGAGAGTTGCCATCTGAAGGATTTCAGCACGCTTCTTTTCACCGCCTGAAAAACCCTCATTCAGATAACGACCCGCAAACGTCTGGTCCATTTTGAGCATGGCCATCTTTTCCTTGAGCAGCTTGCGGAACTCAGGAATTGGCATGCCTTTATCTTCCGGGTTCACAGCACGGCGACGTGAGTTGATCGCTGTCCGCAGGAAATTTGCAACGGTTACGCCTGGGATGGAAACAGGATATTGAAATGCCAGAAAGATACCGAGCCGGGAGCGCTCATCAGGCTCCAATTCAAGGACATTCTGCCCCTTGAAAAAAACTTCACCTTCGGTGACTGTGTACGACGGGTGCCCCATCAACGTGTATGCAAGTGTCGATTTGCCTGTACCGTTCGGGCCCATAATGGCATGGACTTTGCCCTGTTCTATGGTCAGGTCGAGCCCATTGAGGATTTCCTTTCCTTCGATGGATACATGCAAATTCTTGATTTCGAGTTGCGACATTCTTATTAAGCTCCTACCGTTTTTTCGTGAATTTCTGAACTTTTGGAATGAATTTAGCCTGAAAATCACTCGCGTAGCTCAGTTGGTTTTGCGGCACTTTGTGTATTAAGCCATTGCTGGCGTTTTTACTACTTCTGGGGCATTATAGCAGAGTTAGGGGTAAAAGTCAAATATTTATGATATTTTTCTAGTATATTAAGCAAAGAGACGAATTTGGGCTGTTTCCATGCATTTACGGCATAAATGTAACATTACACGGGTATGGCTTTCTTTCTAAAGGTGTAGAAATCATTGGAATCCACTGTCAGATCAGACTTCATCCTGGCGCACAAGGGGTTTTTATGATATTTATCTAGTATATTGACAAAGTTTTTCGAGGCGGTTATACTCATCAACATGAAAAGTACGAAAGACAAGATTCTCCAAACCCTGCTCCGCAAGTCAAAGATTACCATCAATGAACTGGCTGAGGCGGTGGGTATCAACCCCATCTCGGTCCGCCACCACTTGACGAACCTGCAGATGGAAGGTCTCATCGCAGCAGATGAAGAACGTCATGGTGTGGGACGTCCACGCCTGGTGTATTCTCTTACAGAAGATGGAATGGAGAGGTTCCCCACGAAATATTTGCGTCTTACCACACGTCTATTGGCGCAGATGAAAGAGACCATGCCGGGCCCTATGGTGGCACAGTTGTTCAATCAGATCGCAGAAGGTCTGGCAAGTGAATATTCCAGCCAGGTCCAGGGTATGGGCATGGAAGAGCGGCTCGAGTTCGTCAAGGAAATGCTTGCGCAGGAAGGCTTCACCGTGGAATGGGAGAAGAAGGGTGCTGATTACGAGATCCATGAGATCTCCTGCCCTTATTACCAGATCGGTGTGGCGCATCCGGAGGTCTGCACGGTGGATCAAACTTTGATCTCGAAAATGCTTGCCCTGCCGGCCAACAAGGTTCAATGCATTCTTGATGGTGGCACGCACTGCACGTACGTTGTTCATCCAGAGGCAGTACAAAACTAAACTTTGACCCCAGGGTCGCATATTGATGAGGAAATATGACAGAAGAAACAGTAAACGAAATCAAGTGGACCATCCACGAAACACACCCCGACAAAGTACCGGATGCCCGGGCAAGATTATCAGAAGTAGTTGACCCTGAAATCGGCATGACCATCATCCAACTGGGACTGGTCCGTGATATTGTGATTGAAAATGACATGGCGCGGTTAAAGATGATTCTCACCACCCCATTTTGTCCCTACGGCCCGGCGATGATCGAGATGACCAAGGCAAAAGCTGTGGAAGGACTCAATATGCCCGTGATTGTTGAAATGGGCATGGACATGTGGGACTTCGCCATGATGGAAGACCCGTCCGCTTTGGATTGGGGTATGTACGCCTAAGGTTGGATAATGCCTGTTGATCTGAATCAATCATCAGCGTGGTATTGAAACGAAAAGCGCCTCATTCGAGGCGCTCTTTTTTTTTAATGGAAGCTTTCCATTTGCAGCTTTTCTGGAAAGGCGACATCCAAAGGTGTAACAACAAAGAAAAGCTGTTCATCCTTCCTGGATATTAATGTACCTGTCTCGAGATCCCTGACTTCGTTGTGGTCCCACCAGCGCTTTTCAAACGTGCCTGTCTTTATAATTCGGTTCTGATCGACGAAATCCTTGTACGGGTCAATAATGATAAGCTCCTCCTTCGTCTTGTCAATGTGAGCGATGACACTGTAGTGTGTAGTGACCATAATCTTCAACGTCAAACAATCCCTGCCACTCCACTCCAACAGGAAACTTGCGTTCATGTAGATCGAACTCCAGATCTTCAAAACTGGCCTTTTCCTTGAACCAGATCCTGGCATTGGGCGCCAGCGGACACACGGCCCTGGCAAGTTGATCCATTCCTGTTGTGCCACAGCCTGTGTATGGGATGTTGGCATTTTCAAGAAAGGCAGGGATTGTGCTGGCAAGCTTATCCTTCCCCCGTACGGTATCCACTAAATTGACAATGACATCCGGCCTGTCGACGAGGATGTTGGTCAGCAGATATTGGTCGACGGGATATCCCTTGGATTCCAGCCCCAGCTTTCTGCATTCCCCCATGATTTGTTGGGCGCGCTCTTCCACTTCTTTCTGCGCGTCGAAAGCCTCCTTATTTGCAAAAAGTGCCTCATCCACATGTGAATAGGCCACTGCTACCCATTTTATTTTCTTCAGTGAATCTGTGTCGATGTTTAACTCTAATTTTGGAATCGACATTTTGAACTAGGGTTTCCTGATTTGTCTTTTTCTTTTTGAAGGATTGAGCAGTCTGTGAAAAAATTCTGCCGAGAGAAGTCCAACAAGGGATCCTGTGGCGACATCGCCGGGATAGTGATCACCCAGATAAATGCGTGAGAATCCGACAAGAGATGCGACGATGTAACGCAATAGACTGAAGCGTGGAGATTGATGATTCAGGAGCCACGCGCCCCCAAATGCAGCCGCTGCATGACCCGACGGAAAGGACCAGGTTCCCGGCTTCTTGCCAATAACAATAGCCTGAATCATGGAGATGAACGGACGTTTTCGCCGAAAATAGGATTTGATCACTAATTCAACGAGCGTAGTCGTGAGGAGAAGGGGAAAGACGCTCTCTCTCAAGATCGTTTTCGCCCGTCTGCGGTCGCGCAAGGCCGCGATCCCCATTTCGCCATACCATGGCGCCACAATGTTGAACATCGTTGTAAGTGCGTAGAAAAATCCGTTCATCCAGCGCGTGTGAGGCAAATGATTGATCGCGAGAAAAATATTCGCGTCCAAAGCGTCCAGCGGCTTAAGTCGTTTTAGTACTGCCGTTCGCAGATATTCGCGTTGGCGGGTGTTCGTAAGGGTTGGAGGAGCGCCCTGCTGTTCAGGATTCAGGGCTTCCTGCGCAGCTTCAGCCAGGGCTTCCTCCTGACGGCCGTCCGAAGCTGCGAGCACGCGCGCGGTCTCTTCGATCACCTTTTCTGCCTTTTGGCTTTTCGTCGCCGATTGTGCTGCATCCTGCACTTTTTGCGCCCCATCAGCGGTTGATTCTGTCGGCGGTTGAGTCTGCTTCACATCGCTGGTGGTCTTGCCCGCCGAGGATGACTCCAAATTCTCGATGACTTGGTCCGCCTTTTCCTGCGAATCCACGCTTTTTATCGCCTCTTTCAGCGCGCGACGGACGGGTTTCGCGTCCTGCTTTTCTTCAGGGGTAGGCATATTCCAGGGCGCGACAGGTGTATCCCCCAATTCTTGTTCAGGGGAGTTGGCTGATTTCGCTTTCTTTTCTTTATCTTCTGATTTACTCATAAGATTCACAATTTTTAATCATGATCGTTTTCCTTACTTTTGCTTAACGAAGGATCGTCCAATTTGGTTCGCAGGCTCTTATTTTCGATTTGCATCATCAACCAGGATGGTCGGACCTTATCTTTGAAACAGCCAAGAAACTCGTGATTGACTCTGGTCCCCGAAAGTTGTAGAATGAATGCGAACGTTCGGGTGAACGTTCGCATTCCACAATAAGATATGCCCAATGACCAATAAAATTACCATTAAAGAAGTTGCTGTTCGTGCTGGAGTTAGTTATCAGACTGTGTCAAAGGTGCTCAACGGACAGGCTCAGGTTTCCAAGGAAACAAAACAGCGCATTATGGACGCTGTGCGTGAACTGGGATATCGTCCCAACCAGATCGCACGCAATATGCGCGCCAAGCGCAGCCACATGATCGGGTACTCCTGGATCCCCACGGATCCAAACCAGGTCAATCACATTCTCGATCAATTCCTGTCCAGTATGGTGCTCGAAGCAGAGGCAGCCGGCTATCACCTGTTACCATTTCCCTTTCGCGAGGGACAGGCACTGGTGGATGGTTATCGCGAACTAATCAACACCGGTCTAGTGGATGGCTTTGTGATCTCGAGTGTGAATTACAACGACCCGAGAATCACCTTCCTGCTCGAACAGAACTTTCCCTTTGTGGCCTTCGGTCGCTCCAACGCCGAACTTGATTTCCCGTACGTCGATATCGATGGTGTCGATGGCCTTTGTCAAGCTGTTGAGTACCTTATCTCTCGCGGGCAGCGCCGTATTGCTGCTATTGCCTGGCCTGAAGATTCACGTGTGGGTAATGAGCGCCTGGGTGGGTATCTTCAAGCGATGCAAGCCCATGGACTGGATGTTCAAACTCAGTGGATTGAGCGCGGCGAAGGAACATTCGAGTTCGGCCGCCAGGCTGCATCCCGATTGCTGAGATTATCCCCCTCCGAACGTCCAACTGCAATTGTGGCTCTCAACGATACTCAGGCAATTGGCGCGCTGCATGCGGCCCGTGAACTGGGGCTGGAAGTTGGACAGGATATCTTAATTATCGGATTTGATGATGCACCCATGTCACAATATCTTTTTCCGCCAATGACGACAGTACGCCAACCTATTCGAGAGGCTGGACGTAAATGTGTCGAAATCCTGCTCGCGCTGATGAAAGGAAATCAGCCCCTGAAACGCAACGTCTTGTTGCAACCCGAACTCATTCTTCGAGACTCGGCATAAACCCCCAGTTCGGATCCAACCCATAGGGCGCCTCATCAACCAGGCGCCATGCTCTCATCATAGAAAACACACTCACAAAGGAGGTGGTTCCACAAGATCATAAGTGACTTACTCAGATAAATTTGTGATTACGAAAAACAAGCAAAACCCAAGGAGAGCAAGAGAATGAATAAAAAAATATTCGCATTATTCAGTGTTCTGCTGATTGTCGCATTCGCAATTTCGGCATGCGGCCCCGCAGCAACCGAAGCGCCTGCCGCGACCGAAATGCCGGCAACTGATGCGCCTGCTGCCACCGAGCCCTCCGCTGCGACGGAAGTTCCAGCCGTGGAGGGCGTGATCGAGGTCGAAGAAGGCGCCAGCATTGTATTTTCCGGCTGGGGTGATGAGACCGAACAGCAGATCTACCGCGACTCGATCGAGCGCTTCAACGCGCTGTACCCGGATGTGACCGTGGACTTCCAGCCGATCCCGGCTGACTTCGAGACCAAAGTGAAGGCGGCCATGGCTGGCGGTACCGCACCAGACGTGCTCTATATCAACGATCAGTTGATGACAGCCTTTGGCCCGACCGGGCAATTGCTGCCCCTCGATGACTATATGGCGGAGGCCGGGGTCAGCCGTGACGACTTCATCCCCACACTGCTATCGATCTTCACGCTGGATGGCAAGACGTATGCGCTTCCCAAAGACTGGGGCACATTGGGTCTGGTCTACCTGCCTGAGGCTTTCGCAGATGCAGGGATCGACGAACCGACCGCTGACTGGACCTGGGATGACCTGAAAGCAGCGGCTGATGCCATTGCCGCCAAGGGTACCTATGCGGGCTTTTGCCAGGGCGCCGACTGGGCGCGCTTTGCACCGTTCGCCTTTGGCAGCGGTGGTGCGTACGCCAGTGAGGATTTCACGACCGCCATGGTCGACACGCCCGAGGTGATTGAGGCAGCCAACTTCATCGCCACGATGAAGGAAGATGGGTCGCTGGTCACAGCCGCAGATGTAGGTGCAGGCTGGTGTGGCGAGGCCATTGGCAAGAAACTGGCGGGCATGACCTATGAGGGCGGCTGGATGGTGAACTTTATGCGCCAGAATTATGCCGACGTGGAGTGGAAGGCTGTCCCTCTGCCTTCCGGTCCGAAAGGCAAGGCCGACGTGATCTTCACCAATGGCATCGGCGTCAACGCCGCCACCAAGT
>JBDTPH010000115.1:0-30426 GCA_039932795.1 Chloroflexota bacterium | reverse complement strand
CAGGGCTGGCGGCGGGCAAATGCCAGCACGTAGCCTAATACTGTGTCTGCCACAGGCAGGGTGAAAGCGTTCGGGGTGCGGCCGATCCTGACGTGATAACGGGAGCAGGCTTCGGCGTCGATCGAATCGATCCCTGTCCCCCACTTTGAGATGACCTTGAGGCGCGGCGCGCATGCCTGGATCACGCGCTCGGTATAGCGGTCATCCCCACAGATCGCGCCATCGAATTGACCGGCATAGTGGAGCAGGTCAGCCTCCTCCATGCGTTCCTGTACATCAGGGACGATCAACTCGAGATCGTACTTGTCGAAGATGGGTCTGAAGCGATCCACAAATGGGATCATATAGGGTGCGGTAAAAAGAATGTGCTGTTTCATGGCTGGCAGTCGTTTGGTACCTCAGCGTAATTATAAGGAATATCATACTCGGAAAACAGGGCTTTATCCTCGAGCAGAGGATAATTTTGGAGGAAGTATTTATCGAAGATGACCCTGAAGGTGTTTACGGGTGTAATGGTGGGATATAGACCGTCACTGTTATCCGGGAAGTAGTATGCGTTGAAAATTTTCATGCGGCGTTCGATGACATCAAAAGGCGCCGGGCCGTGATCGCCTTGAATCACGATAATCGGCGGATTGGGAGAAGTTAGCAGGATAAGATCCACTATGGCTTCAATACGCTTGTTGATATAGAGAACTTGATCTGGATATTTGACCTTATACTCACTGAATTGAGGAACGCCGGATTTATCATAGTTTAGTTCCTCGCCATTAGGGCCGAACACAAAAGGGTGATGAGGAATCACCAGATGTGCGAATACGAACTTGGGGCTTGCAACATCCGGTACGGTCTCTTCCAATTGCTGGAGAGCAAAGAGCGTCCGGCGGCGAAACCATTCTGCTGATCTTTTCTCGGGTGATTCATTTGTCATATCCATCGGTATACGCCAGGCAGACGTTTGCGACAGCATAATCTCAAAATCACTCATCCCTTTTGGCGGCGGATTGAGAAAGTAATCAGCATCCTTCCATTCGGAGACCGGGAAATTGGTGGCGAAGGACACAATGTTGTATCCCCGTGTATCGAGGAAAATTCTGGCATTGTTGTATTGTCCGAGGGCGCGTAGTGGAGCGCGTCTATCGGTATCAGGGGTTAATTCACTTGTCAAAGAATCAAGATAGTCAAAATTCAACGATGAAGTGAGGGAGAGCATGGTCTGGCCGTAATTGCTTTGTGAACAATTTGCAACATAGAAACCCTTCGATTGAAGCGACTCTATAAAGGGGGAATTGTCGAATTGAAACATATCCACTAACACATCCTGGCGGCCGTAGGCATCAAGAATAATGTAGTAGATATCGGGGGCATAGCCCAAAGGCAGGGACGCACCTTTTAGCTGAGCACTCTCCAATGTGGTTCTCTCTGCTTTTTCCTTTTGGATCACATAGGAAACGATCTGGAAGGATGGATATATCAACAGAAAAATCGATACGATGTTCAGGATGGGTGTAATGGCTTGTGGGTTGCGTAGAAAACGCATTACCCACCAGGTTGCCAATACCGCCAGGCCAATCCACACAGGCAGCATATGGCGATGACGGCCAATGATCACCCCGCCAAGTTCAATTTTTTTCAGGTAGAAATAAATATGACCATAGATAAAGAACAGGAAGATCAGTATGGAAAGCAGAACAGCTGACCGATGCCAGTCCCGTAACAAAAACTTAAGCGCAACAAGCAGAACGGATGCAATCAAGGTCAACACGATCAATGGACGCCAGAGGAAAACCGGCTCCACTTCATTGATATTAATCCCCATTAATGCCGTCACGGTGTAGGCAATTAATAAGACGGGATAAAAAGGCGCAGGTTGTATTTTTCGAATTATTTTCAATTTGTTCATTCTCTTTTCGGCGTCGTATGTAGTTTGAGAAGGAAGGATGTTCAAAGCTTGCCGCTCATCCACCGATTATGGCTGGCTATTGCATTGATTTGGAATTACCTCGAATGCATCGTGATCACTGGTGGGCGCGTAATAACTAATGTCTTCCAAAAGAGGCAGGCTCTGATCAAAGTAGGAGTTTAGGATCACGCGGAAAGTATTTATCGGTGAGATGGATGGATATAGGGACCTTTGCGAATCAGCACCGGGTAAATAATATGCATTCAAGATCGGCATTTTTTCAGCGCCCGAAAACGCGATATCCGGGAGCGGGCCATGATCGCCTTGAATGATAATTACGGGGGCAGTGTCAGACCCGCTCAAAATGGCATCCACAACTTCCAATATTTCGCGGTTGATAAACAAGACCTGGTCGGTATAGGCTTTTGTCCGCTCTTCCACAGACGCGCCATCATTAAACGACACCCATTCACCCTCCGGGCCAAACGAATATGGAGGATGCGGGATTACGAGGTGAGCAAAGACAAATGTATGCCCATCCCGAACAGGGATCAGTGTCAATTTCTCAAGGGCTGAAAAGACCCGCATGCGGCGGGCATCCTTTTTGGAGACGTCCTGCACGCTCGACCTGTTGAAGTCCGACTGCACGCGCAGCATGGTCGTATCCATCAACAGTTTTTCGAATTCAGATAGCGTTGTAAAGGTGTCGCCATAATCATAAAAGATATCCGCGTCGCGCCATTCTGTGGAAGCCCAACCGGTGGGAAAGGCAATGATCTCATAACCCAACCCCTCAAAAAAGGAACGGACCGTCCCATGCTTGATCAACGCGACCCTGGAATTATTGTCCATTCCGCCCAAACCATCCAGATAATCATGGTTCAACGAGGATGCCAGCGA
This sequence comes from Chloroflexota bacterium, assembly GCA_039932795.1. Lineage (GTDB taxonomy): Bacteria > Chloroflexota > Anaerolineae > Anaerolineales > Villigracilaceae > Defluviilinea. Next base: position 27,623 of record JBDTPH010000115.1, on the reverse strand, counting down.
ATATTCTGTAAAACCATAATTGCTCTGGCTGCAATCTGCCACATAAAAGCCACGCTCACGAAGGGCATCGATGAACGGGCTGTTATCAAAGCCATACTGCTCATGTAAAATGTCCTCACGTCCATACGCATCCAGAATGATGTAGTAGATATCCGGGCTGTCCTCATCCAAAGAGATGAATGGAGCCGCAGTTTCCGTTCGGTCAACGCGATTGGCTATGTACTGCCGGGCAACATGAGAGGAAATTGTAAACAACGGGAAGATCAGCAGGACCACTGAAATCAGATTGCCCGGGTATGCAAAGGAGTCGGGATTTTTTACGCGCATTGCACCCCAGACAACGATGCAGCCTACCAGGCCAATGGCTGGAATGAGGGTCCGATGTCGAAAAACAGCCATTCCCAAAACAGTCAGATCTTCGACGGCAGCATAGAACTGTCCATATGCAAAAAACAACACCAGTATGATTGAAGACATCAACGCGGAGCGATGAATATCCCGGGTAACGAAATATGCCAGGCTGTACACGATCACAGCAAGAAGCAAAGATGCCAGCAGGGGCCGAAATATGGCACTCACAAATATTTCCTGGATGTTATGGCCTGCCAATGACAGGACAGGGAACGCCGCAAGAAACCAGGGATATACGGGGATTTTCCTAAGCATGGACTACCAATTCGCAACTATAAACCAAAATCTCTTAGGACGGAGGCGCTTCAGGGCAATGTCGCATAAATATAATCAACCCCGTAATACCTGGCAGCACACTGATTGATCCAAAACCCAACCCCCCGCTGTTCCTTGAAGTCCCTGATGCCACCGACAGGCAGGCCGTCAATCCCGCGGACGTTGACTTCCCGGATGCCCTGTTGTTGAGACTGCATAATGAGCGTATCCCGTTCGTCCCACTGCGCGGCCCTTTCAGAATACAGGGATATTTTTTCAGATGTGATCAGCACCGAGCGCGCTCCATAAGCATAGGCGCCAAGAAGCAGAATGACCGCGACACCCTCAAGCCAGCGATATTGGAACACTTGCCCGAAATAATATCCGATCAAAAGGGCAATCATCCCCACCCCAAGAGTCAAAATAAAACGGGAGATGACGCGTGTCCGCGGCGCAGGAGGCGATTTCTCAATGTACGCACTGGGGGCATAGGTGGCAGCTACAAAGAGAAATGTCAGAAAGGCTATGAACAGGACGAGCAGAAACAGTTGCCTGCGTTCGATGTTCCTTCCATTGTGCCTATGGAACAGAAACCCCAATAAAAATAAAGTTGCTGAAACAGCCAGATGTGGCAGGGGCATATCGAGGAAGGAAAACCTGACAAAGTCAGATGTGAAGTATAGGAGCCTGCCCGGGAAGGCCAGCATGTCAGTGGGGTCACCGTATAAGCCAACGCGATAGGCATTCGTTGGTGCAGCAATCAACACTGCAATCGCCAGAATGGATGAAAACAAAGCCACGGAGGCAACGGGCAGGGAATTTTTCGCCCATTCCTTTTGCCTGAACCAAAGACACAGACCCACGTAGGCGGCGAGAATTGCAGTCAGCGTGGCTCCGCCCGATTCCGAGAATCCTCCGGCTAAAAAGGTGACAATGGCAGTGGCAGCTGCCACTCTTTTGGAAAGTATGGGGCGCGAAGCCTGATGCGTAATCAAGGCGAATGTCCATACGCCCAGCACAACAGCCGCCGTATAAGGAAGGAGACCTGATCTCCAATACAGGCTTTGATACAGGTGGGGTGTTAGATAGATGGAGTAGTACACGATAACGGCAGTAATTAATGCAAGCTGGATACGTGAGAACTTAAAGGGAGAAACAGCCTGCACATTAACAAGAATATAAAACAAACCCAAATACCAGACCGCGACCACCAGCAGGGTCATGATCTGTACGCCAAACAATCCAGGTGCGTAGAACAAGCCCGAAAATAACGTCAACGAAAAACGGTTCGAGGCATAGGTGGTGATGTAGGTGTATCCCTTCATCGTTCCCCAAAAACCCAATTGTTTCATGTCAGCGTTATAGCACCAATCGTCTGCCCAGTAACGATTGAAGAAACCCAGGTATGCAAATAACCCAAGCCCTGCCAGGAACAGGACAAGACCGATGATCGTGGGGATTCGTTTTGAAACGGCTTCCATAATGAATAACCACCCAGCCTTTAATTACAGTTGTAATCCACTTCCGAGAACTCGTACAATTTTGGCACAGGCGAAAAATAAGATATATCTGGCAGCATATCATATTTACCGCCAAAATAAGAATTAAACACCAGCCGAAACGTGTTCACCGGTGAGAGGGTGGGATACAGTTCGCTGCCTGGCTCGGGCAGATAATATGCGTTCAAGATCCAGAATCGTTTTGCCCTGGGTTGAAGCCAGGGGCCATGATCCCCCTGAATAATAATGATTGGCGGCGTCTCAGATTCGGCAAAAAGCGTATCCAGCGCTTCAAGCACCTTCCTGTTCAGGAAGGTCAATTGGTTTTGATAGCCTTTCGCATACAGATCGGGCGGATATTCGCGGTTCTCGTTCCAGAAATCGGGAGGGTATGTAGGCTCCCCATTGGGACCAAATACAAATGGGGGATGAGGCGAGATAAGGTGAATGTAGGCAAAGGTGGGCTCGGTCATCCGTGCAATATCATCCAGCCTGTCGAACACATTCAGCGTACGGTCACGGAAGTTCTGTCCCATGATCTGGTCAGCATCGAACCAGCCCAGATCGTTTGCATGGCGCAACAGGGTCGTCTGCATGAACAATACTTCAAACTCGGTTATCCCCACTGAAAAAGAATCAGGTGTATAAAACACGTCCGCATCTTCCAATTCATTCCATGCGAAGCCGGTCGCAAACCCAATGGTTTGATAACCCATGCTCTCGAAGTTATAGCGTGTTGCGCTGTGCTTGAGCGAATCCCACAAAATTCTTCGGCGCGTACTTCCAGGTTCGAATGCAGGATCCAAACCCTGCAGGTAGGACATGTTCAATGTAGACGCAATGGAAAGTTCGGTACGGACATAATTGCTCTGGCTGCAGCCCGCCACATAAAAACCGCGTTCGCGTAAACCATCAATGAACTCACTATTGTCATATCCATACGCTTCCTCGAGCAGGTCTTCGCGTCCATAGGAATCCAGGAGGAAGTAATATACGTCGGGTGGACGCGGCGGAGAAGTCAGCGCCTGTACGGGAGCATTTTCGGCCCCGAGGGAATGCCCGCCTTTTTTCTGGGCCTCGGAACCGATCTGCACCAAAGAGGTGAACACCAGCCCCAGCGCGATCACGTTCAACGGCAGAACAGCATCTTTAAACGTAAATCGAGGCCGTGTTGCCCAAATAAAAAAGAGCACAGCCAGTATCAACCAGCCAGCGAGAAGATATGGAGTGAAGTTGACCTTTTCCCATTTTTCCACAAGCATCAAATGGATATGTCCATAGGAAAAGAATAACGACATCCATAAAGTGGTCAGGAACGCAGCGCGGTACACATGGCGCAGGAGTAATCCCAGTAAAACAAACAGCAGCAGCGCAAAAACAACCGATACCAATAAAGGACGCCAGCCGGCTGACAGTTTGACCTGCCCGATATTAAACGATAACAATGACAGAACAGGATAGGAGCCGAACACAATAAAATACCAGGGAATGGAAAACCATCTGGCAGCAGCTGCCAGAAAATTATTTGATTTTTTCATCAATGTTCACTTGCTGTAGTTTGAAATGACAGGCTATATTATGGCACATTACATTCATTGGGAATAACTTCAAATTCATAGGGTTTGGAGTATTTCGAATAAAAACTGGTATCGGCTGCCAGACCAAGCGGGGTACCAAAAAAAACATCAAAAACAACGCGGAATGTATTCACCGGCGTTATGGTCGGATATAGTACTTCCTTTCCTTCAGGGAAATAATAGGCATTCAAAATGCCCATACGGTTTTCCTTCTCCAACTGGGCAGGACCATGATCACCTTGAAGGATAATGACAGGGGGCGTGGTGGAATTTTGAATGATCGTTTTCATCAAGCCGGGAATCTGACTGCTGATGAATCTCACCTGGTTGCCATAGCCCAGCAAATAATCTTCAGTGCTATAGTATTTGTCGTCATTTAAGGTACGCTGGGCAACAACAAATGGTTCTCCGTCTGGGCCAAACACAAAAGGCTGATGAGGGATTACCAGGTGAATAAAGACAAATTTGGGCCCGGGTACTTCGGGCAGATGACTCATTTTGTCCAGGACGTATGAAACAAGATTCCGTTTCTGATCCTCCGGCGTGAAATGAAGGGGGTCGAACCAACCCAGATCATCGAGGATCACAGCAGCAGAATCCCTCAACACCAGGCTTTCGAAGCCGCTCAAGCCCTGTTTGGGAGCCTCAAAAAAATAATCAGCGTTACGAAATTCGGTCCAGTCATACCCTGTTTCAAAAGCGACTACTTGATAACCCATCTTGCGGAACGTGGACTCCGCAGCGCTATCCTTGATCAGGCGCCACAGGGGCGAATAACGATCGACATTATCTGACGTGAATTCATCGCCTAATGAAGTAATGTAGTCCATGTTAAGTGAGGATGCCAGGGAAAGCGCTGTCATCCCATAATTACTCTGACTGCATTCTGCTATGTAAAATCCTTCATTCCTCAGATCGTCCAGAAAGGATGAGTTGTCAAAATTAAGTTTGTCACGCAGAATATCGGAACGACCATACCCGTCCAGGATGATGTAATAAACATCGGGCCGACCCACCGCCAGCCGGTCCGTTCCCTGAACAGCGCGGGAGGACATATATACAGCACCTGACTGGCTGGCGCGCCAGTTGGAGAATCCATGGGTTACGAAGTTGAACATCGGGAAAACGAATAGAAAAAGCGCCACCAGGTTGAGCGTGGAATTAAGGCTGCCTGGAGATCGGAGATTTCGCACTGCCCACCAAATGCCCAGTAATGCCAATACAAGCCAGATACCCGCCAGGAATCGGTGACGTCCGATAACAACGTCCCCAATCGTTACGTTTTCCAGAAATAGATATATATGTCCGTAGGAGAAGAATAAAAGCAAAAAGATGGTCACAACGATGCCGGCACGCGCCCGGTCACGCAACCATAGCCAGGCAAATGCCAGCAGAAGGATCCCCAGAATCAAACAGCCAAGAATTGCGCGATACGTGGCTGTCAGACCCACCTGCCCCAGGTTATATGCCCATAACGACAGGGACGGATATAAGGAGAGAAGGATCACGTGCCAGGGAAATTTAGTAAAGTCTTTTATCATGTATCAGGAATCTACATCAGTCAGGGTTAAGCAGATCAAACTGACTGTGGTTACATGACACTACATTTTATTCTTCATCAAAAAATCACAGATTGCAAAGTCCAGTTCTTCATCTATATCCCAGGCTTCATTGGGATTTATTTCGAACATGAGAGGCTTTGCACTGATGCGGTGGCGCCTTTCGAGCAGGTTGGGGCGGGTAAAAATATAAAGGCAGGAATTCTCTTCAAATACCGGAGGCAGGTCCTGGGTCTGGAGGAGAACCGCAGGGTCATGATTGATGGCGCGTCCATGCTGGTCGTACAGTCGGGTTTGTAAGCGGGTCACAGAGAAAAGCGAGGTGAGGGCAGGATAGCTCCCTTCAAAAGCCTCGATGGCGCTTGACACGGTTTCCGCCTTCAACAGCGGATTCGTACTGTGTGTCTGGAGATAGAAATCGGCTGCCACCTGTGCAGTGTCATACAGGAGAATCTCGTTCATGGGGACATCATCAGCACGAAGATTCTCAGGGCGATAAATGATTTTTACCGTCGGAAAAAAGTCGCGGAGTCCGTTGATGACTGGTTCAGAATCTGTATCCACAATGATATTTGTAATCGCAGGAACAGAAAGTAAGGTTTGAACAATGTGATGGAATAATGGTTTGCCATCTAACAAACGATAGTTCTTGCCAGGCACTCGCTGGCTGTGATGTCGCATGGGAACAAGGGCACAAATGGTCACATTCAATTTTTTAGAAATTCTCCAACGGGCATTTTCAGGTGATGCAGGGTTAATATTGTTTCCATCCAGCTTGAAGCAACTATTAAAACACTGCCTTTGCCCAATGATTCGTGTTTTTAAGCCTTCCGTAAAACAATAACCCTGGCAGGGATCAATGAATTATACCGAATTCATTTCCTGCGCCATTCAGCAAAATGACTTCAAAACTGCTGCCTTTGTTTTTACACATTTATAGTAAGAGACCTCCTGCTATATGCAGGAGGTCTCTTACCTCTGCAACATTTACCGATTATGGGCAGTTGTTCAATATGGCAGCCTTCCCGTATTCCACATAAGTAGGCTCTGTGACGACAAACTCTATCCAACGGGGGTTCGGACTATCGCCCTTGCCGATCATCCATTCTCTGGAAATGGTGGTGGAACCGGCCTCCGTAAACAGCATGGGTTTTACACCACTTTCATTCCCATCACTCTGATTCCAGAAGAAATCGATTTCGAAGGGTCCACTTGTGGAAATGGTGGCGTTTACGGTATATAGTACATTCGTAGGACAGCCTGTTGCAGGTGTACGGACGACCTCATAAACAACGCTGGTAATGCCAAAGGCAGGTTCCGCATCGTTCGATACTGCAACCTGAACATAGAAGGGTTCATTAGACGGTCCGACACCAAAATTGGAATTCCAGGGGGATTGAAGCCGCCAGTATCCCGTGAATTCTCCTTCCGTATCAGGAGCTTTTAGATAAATTGAAATCTCTTTCTGTTCATTCGGTGAAACTTCGTCATCCAACGGGTAGGAAGTCAGGCCTCCCATCAGGTCGCCGCTCCAGAAGACCAGGCTATAGGAGGAATTCCATGTGCAGGTTCCTGTATTCATTATCGTCCAGGTCTTCCAGTAGTATTGGCCAGGTGTCAGTATTACTCCATCAGGGGGAGTTTCACTGACCAGGGATGCCTTGGCACAGTCTGGATCAGGCGGCGCAGAGACCAGCGTTGGAGCGTTTGTGGGAGTGGCTGCCGCAGAAAGAGTCCCCACCACGGCCAGGGTCACTTGAGGAGTGGTTGTGGGCAGGCTGGCGATCTCAGTACGCGACTCGCCCGCTTGCACGGTCTGTGCCACAGCCGTGGAAATCACAGAATCCTGCTGTGCCGATGGGCTGCACGCCGAAATAAACAGCGCGAAACCAATGAACACAACCAAAACTCTATATTTGTAAAACTCAGACATTCAATTTTCCTTTCTCATACACGAATATAGCTATGCAGGAGAAGTATTATACCTTTTTATAAAAAACGCCCGACGTAGTGTCGGGCGTTTCAACAAAATTACGGTAGTTCCACTCGTGGGCTTACCCACACCGCCCAGTCTTGATCTGCCGGTCCGTTTGCCAGGATTGCCAGTGCAAACTGTACGTTTTTCCCGGCGATGCTGCTAAGATCAACATCTACATCTTTTATAGAACCGTCGCAGGTTTCCGTCCATTCACCGAGAGGTTTAAGAACACCTGCTTCCTTGTAATTCAGTTGGAACTTGGCATTGCCTACACCGCAGGTCCCATCTGCCTTTGCAAGAAAACCGATCTTGGCTTTGAAATGTTCGCCTGCCACAACTGTGTAGGCAGGATAAAGCCCTGTCATCACACCGTTATTCACAAACTGTGGATGGATTTCCAGCACTTTCGCAGGTGAAGTGCCGTCCTCCAGCTTCTGGTTGTTACGATACATGGCAAAGCCATTTACATCCGTGTCGGGTCCACCGAACGTCACAACGCCTGCACTTCCCACCCAACTGGCATCGCTGGCGCGCGTGTGCAAATCAAGACCAGGGCTGGAAACTGCGACCTTGATATCTACAAAAAAAGTCTTGCCCTGTGTCCCGCCCAGCACGGGGATCAGCACGCCTGATGCATTTCGGATTCGCCAATGGCCGCGATATGACCCGCCAGTAGCGGGCGCAGTCAGATTGACCGAGAGATCCACTTCCTGCCCCGGGCTGACCGTTCCGATCGGTGTTGGCGATGTGCCACTCATCGAATCACCACTATCAAATACCAGTGAGTACCCTGACCAGGTACATGTACCTGCATTCTTCAACCGCCACGTTTTTGTGAATGTAGCCCCGGGAGCAAATACAGACCCATCAGGGATCGAAATATCTTTAACGAACTGAGCCAGATCGCAGCTTGCCGTTGGTGGGATGACGGAGGTGGAGGCTGGACCGGGCAGTGTTGGAAAAGAAACCGCTGTATTTGTTGGCTGTGGTGGAGGCAGGGTCGGTGTATTGAACGGCGTGACCTGCTGGGTGGACATGGCCTGAACGGTCAGAGCAGCAGCAGTGAACACGGCATTGGGTTCCTCTGTTGCGGGCGCGCCCGACGGCAGGTTGCATGCGGAAAGCATTAATAGAATAACGATCAATATCGAAATAGTACGGGCGCTTTTGAACATTCCTCTTCTCCTGATTGATACAACAATTCTACACCCCGCACGCTTCTTTCAAGAAGCGTTTTACGTGGCGTTCGGGGTACACCCCGCATGCCACAGGCAAATATAGAAGAAGCATGCGGGGTACACGAATACAGACGGACTACTATTCCTCTTTGTTCCTAGGAAAACAAAAACGGGAGCCATTCCGACTCCCGTTCACGGTTCATTTCGAGCCTCAAGCTGTTTCGTGGACCCCAGCCATCCACAAGCCCAGTTGTTCGCGCGACGCGTCTTTACGGTCCACCGTTGCCACGATCTGGCCCTGGTACATGACTGCGATACGGTCTGATAACGAAAGGATTTCATCCAGCTCGGCAGAAATAAGGAGAACCGCCACACCCCGATCGCGCATGACAATGATTTCCTTATGAATATACTCGATCGAACCCACATCCAGGCCGCGTGTAGGCTGTGAAGCGATGACCAGTTTCACCGGGCGGCTCAATTCGCGCGCCACGATCACCTTTTGCTGATTGCCACCAGAGAGTTTTCCGGCATTCACAAAAGCAGACGGTGTGCGTACGTCGTATTCCTGGATCAGCTTTTGAGCATTCGCATCCACTCGATTCTGACGGATGACCGCGCCTTTCGAAAAACGCGGCTGGTAATAATCGCATAGCATCATATTGTCTGCCACGCTATAGGAAAGTACGAGCCCGTGCCGCTGACGGTCTTCGGGAATATGTGCCAGTCCTGTTTCTGTGATGAGACGCGCTGACTTGCCCGTCAGATCTTTGCCGTTGAGAGTGAAACTTCCACCCTCGATGTGGCGCAGACCGGTCAATGCTTCAGCCAGTTCCGTCTGTCCATTGCCTTGAACACCGGCAATGCCAAGCACCTCACCCGCACGCACACTGAACGAAACCCCGCGTACGGCGTCCAGTCCGCGTATATCACGAACCTGTAGATCGGTCACCTGAAGGACTTCTTCAGTGGGTTGAGCAGGTTTCTTTTGCACGGTGAGTATGACTTCGCGTCCGACCATCATCGTTGCGAGTTTTGCCTGGTCGGTCTCCCTGGGGTCAACGGTACCGACCACCCGTCCTGAGCGCATGACGGTGATACGATCTGAAATGGCAAGGACTTCCCTTAGCTTGTGCGTAATAAAGATGATCGACACACCCTTATCGGTCAGCTCGTGCATGATGCGGAAGAGGTCGTCCGCTTCCTGCGGGGTTAACACTGCGGTCGGTTCGTCCAGGATCAGGATCTTTGCGTTGCGGTACAGAGCCTTGACGATCTCGACGCGCTGCTGAACGCCCACGGGCAGATCACCGACGATCGCATCGGGATCAACATCCAGCCCGTATTGATGCGACAGGTCCCTTACTTTTTGTGAAACCTCTTTGCGATCCAATTTGGCAAGCGGGACTTCGTTTGGGGCGGCACGGTGATCCGTTTCTGCACCCAGCATGATGTTCTCGGTCACGGTGAAAACGGGGATCAGCATGAAGTGCTGGTGGACCATGCCAATGCCATTGTGGATGGCGTCGCGCGAAGAGTTGAGCTGCATCTGCTTTCCATCAACGATCACCTCACCCTCATCCGGATGATAGAGGCCATAGAGGACGTTCATCAGCGTGGATTTGCCCGCACCGTTCTCACCGAGCAGTGCGTGGATCTCACCTTTTTTCAGGTCGAAATCCACATGATCGTTTGCCAGAACGCCGGGGAATTTTTTAGTAATACCTTTGGCTTCGAGTACAACTTTATTGTCTTTTGCCATGTGTGCGCCTATTTTTCGTATGGTATGCCATCAGCCGCGGGTGGGGTGGTGCGGCCAATAATGCCGGTCAGGATGATCATGGTCAGGACGTAAGGAATCAAACCAACTACGTAGGAGTTTTGCAGGAAAGCCCATTGTGCGGGAATGACATCGCGGAACAGCTGCAATTTAATATTCAGAGCCTGTGATGCGCCAAACACAAGAGCCGCTGTCCATGCGCCAATGGGAGTCCAGTTGCCGAAGATCATGGCAGCCAGCGAGATGAAACCGCGCCCATTGGTGAGCAGGGGTTCAAAGGATGGCACCGACTCAATGGTGAAATATGCGCCTGCCAGCCCAGCCAGACAACCACCAATAATGACATTCGCGTAACGCATCCTATAGACATTGATGCCAACAGTATCTGCGGCCTTGGGATGCTCACCCACAGCGCGGGTGCGCAAGCCCCAGCGGGTGTTGAAGAGAACATAATGAGCCACGAAGACCAGCACAATGGCGCCGATGGCAATCGGTTTTTGATCCAGCACCGTATTAAACGCGCGGATGAATTCAACACAATCTGCCGACGCACCACAAATGGGCCTGAAGAGTTCAGTGAGTGGAACATGAATGTTGCGGAGTGTTCCAGGTGAATTTGGAATTTGCCCGCCGAAAACACTTCCCTGGCCAAAGAACATCTGCCTGTTGAGGAACCCGGTCAGACCCACGGCAAGGATATTGATGACGGTGCCGCCAATGATCTGGTCCACTTTATAGGTGACGGATAATACTGCCAGGAGTAATCCCATGAGTCCGCCAGTGAGTATTGCTGCAAGCAGACCCACAAAAATACTCGGACCCTGTGCAGCCTTAAATACATGGAACATGTAAATGGCTGCAAGCCAGCCGAAAAACGCGGCGGAAAGCATCATGCCCTCAATACCGATGTTTACGACACCAGACCGTTCACAAAATACGCCCGACAAAGCCCCAAGGGTAAGCGGTGTTGCCACAGCAATCGTTGTTGCCAGCATGCTGGTAACGATGATCACAGGCGATGACTTGGTATAACCTACCAGAACAACAACGCCAAACAGGACGACGATGATCAAAAAGATAAAGCCGAAACGTTTCCAATCCATGGGTTTCCTAGCCTCCCCAGCCGCGCGTCAGAACAACACGTTCGCCCTGCGCCTTGATACGATAGATATAGCGTATGATGGCATCTGCTGCGACAAATAAAAGGATGAGCGCCTGAAGCATGGAGATCAGATCGACAGGCATCTGAGTAAGGAATTGCATCCGTGTAGCCCCATTACGCATGGCGGCAAACAGAATGGCTGCAAGCACCACACCCAGTGGATGCGACCTGCCCAACAAGGCAATGGCAATGGCATCGAAACCATACCCGATCGAAAAACCAAGTTCGTGGCGATAGTTCAAGCCAGTGACTTCGATTGCCCCTGCAAGCCCGGCCAGCATGCCGGAGAGAGCCATTGTCAGAATAACGATACGCTTGACATTGATGCCTGCATATTTGGCTGCATCCGGGTTGGCGCCAACAGTGCGGATCTCAAACCCGAGAGTGGTTTTATTGAGCATCCACCACACCAGATAAGCCACCACCAATGCGAACACAAATCCCCAATGGATACGCAAGCCCTCAAATATCTCAGGCATACGCGCCCCTTCCGCAATCAGTGGCGTGCGGGCGATCACGTTATTCGGGTTTCTATCCTTCATGGGACCATTCAGCAGGAATGAAATGGTATTCAAGGCAATGTAGTTCATCATGATCGAGTTGATGACTTCGTGTCCACCCGTATATGCCTTGAGAAAACCGACAATACCCGCCCATAAAGCACCGGCTGCCATACCCGCGATGATCGCCAGCGGTAAATGAATAATGGCCGGGATGTCAAAGCCAAGCCAGAGGGGAAGTGCATAACCGATCAATGCAGAGAATGTTGCGCCGAGTGCCAGTTGTCCTTCGGCGCCAATGTTGAACAACCCGCCTTTGAATGCAAGGGCAACTGCCAGTCCGCCAAAAATGTAGGGTGTAGCCCATACTGCAGTTTCACTGAGTGCCTTTGCGGAACCGAATGAACCACTGATCAACCCATAATAAGCAAGTAATGCATTGCCTCTCACAAGGGTAATAATAATCCCACCTAAAACGACAGCAGTCAGGATCGCCAAAATCGGAATAAGCATGGCATCCAAAGCTGATCGCAACAACCGCTTTACGGGCGAGCCTGTTTGTGTTTCGGACTGCATGGGGTCTCCGCTCCAACTGTGATGTAATGTCAAATTATATCACCTGAGGCTAAAGTTCCATGCACTCTGTACGCAGTGCAAACAAAAAAAGGAAAGAGGGAATGCCTCTTTCCTTTTTTAGTACACGTGAAGTCTAAAAGTTACGGCTTCACAGGAGGAACATTGGTCTTGATCGAACCGTCGAGCAGAGCGGTGTTGATCTTTTCCATTTCCGCCTTCACATCAGCAGGAACATCACTATCAAGATCGTGGAAGGGAGCATAACCAGCGGAACCAAAGAAGTTACCGACCGGGAAGCTGCCATCCTTGGCCATCTTGACGAGGTCGAAGACGCCTGGGGTGATGAGCTTCATGGCGCTGGAAAGCATGCGGGGAGCAGCTTCCGGCAGCGTGAGGTACTGGTCAGAGTCAACGCCGATGGCGTAGGCGCCAGCCTGGGCAGCAGCAGTGATCGCACCGTTACCGGTGATGCCACCACAACCAAAGATCGCATCCGCACCCTGGTCCATCATGGACTTGGCAGTGGAAGCACCCCATTCGGGATCGGTAAAGGTCTTGTCGAAACCAACATCGCTGTGATAGACAACGAACACCTCAGTGGTGGTGCCCTTCATGCCATCAGCATATGCAGCGCCGGCCTTGTAGCCTTCACCGAAGCGCCAGACGGGAGGAACAGCATCGGTGCCACAGACGGCGCCGATCTTGTTGCTCTTGCTCATCATTGCGGCGAGAGCGCCAACCAAAAAGCCAGCGTTGTCTTCAGGGAAGTTCAAACCAACGACACCTGGGACCTCAGCGGCCTGGAACTGATCCACACCGACGAACTTGACGTTCGGGTATGTTCCGGCAGCAGCCGCAGTCGCTTCACCCATACCGAAACCGACGGTCACAATGACATCATAACCGGCATCCGCAAAGGTGGCGATATTCTTGGCATAATCCTTTGAGTCAGCTGTTTCAATGTATTGGACGGTCGCGCCCAAATCCTTCTCAGCCTGTTGAACACCTTCCCATGCAGATTGGTTGAAGGACTTGTCATTGATCTTGCCAACGTCCGTAACCAGACCCACGCAGAAGGTTCCTTCATCGGTACAATCCGCCTGCGCAGGGGCACATGCAGGCAGAATCATGGCGGCAACCAAAAGTGCCGCAAGCAAAACATACAGCTTCTTCATAGTTCTTCTCCTCTTTGTAATTTGAATAGCAGGGTTATCACAAACCCTTTTCCACAATAAGTATACAGTTAGTTCAATCATCCGACAAGACGGTATTAATGAAGCAGGATAAAAATAAAGCGTCGGCTTCGGAGCCAGCCGTCAGTGGGTTCCGTTATGCGGTTGTTGCCTCCCCGCGCCGCACACCCAGCATTAACACCAGCGCCACCAAAAAAAAGAACGGAGCGATCAACATGATCACGCTGTAATCGTTACCCGTCAACTGTATTGCAAAGCCGTTCACATTGGGTCCCACAATTGCAGAGAACGTTGAGAACAGGTAGTACAGTCCGGTAAATGTCCCCAGTCGTGCGGCCGTCGTTAGCTCCACAACCATGGGCAGGGAATTGATATTCACGAATGCCCAGCCAATTCCGCCGAAGATCAACAGCACTCCCGCCATGGTCAACATGCGTGGACCGTCTTCAGTCAATGGAATGCCAACAAGGGGCAAAGGCGAAATGGGTGCCAGCAATGTGTCGGCTGGAAGGATATAAAACAAAGCCAGAATGATGGAAACAACGATCAGACCAAATGAAATTGTCACGCGCCGCCCAATGCGTGCGGCTATAAATCCGGATGGGATCGCGAACAACACGAAGAATAGTGGAAAGACCGAAAGCAATGTTGCACCATCCCCTGCATCAATGCCAAGATGCTCCTGCGCGTACAGCGTGAAGAACGTCTCCACCGCTGAATAACCAACGAACCAAAAGAAAATCGCGAACAGGATTCGTGACCCGCTTTTATCTTTATCATTTAGGATTTCACGCAGGCTTTCGATCATGCTGGGTTGTGGTTCGTTGCTTTCCAAATAATCCTTTGGTTCCCGAATGAACAGGAATACGATCAGGGCCGCAATCACTACCAATGCTGATCCGAGCCAAAAAGGGAACGCCGGGCTCAGTTTATAAAGCATTCCGCCCGTTTGTAAAGCAATAATAGTCCCAATGCCGCCCATGAAGTTGATGATGCCGTTAGCCTGTGAACGCTTTTCAGAAGGCGTGATATCGGGCATAAGGGCAACAACCGGTGTGCGCCATAACGCTGCACTTAAAAGTAATGTGCTTGTACAGGCCACAAATAATGGCAGTACCGCTGCCAGTGGAATAAGTCCAAATGCCAGTGCGGTAACCGGCGCGCCGATGAGAATAAATGGAATTCTTCGCCCAAGGGGAGTGCGCAACCGATCTGACCACGCACCGACGGGCGGCTGAATGAATAATGCCGCGATATTATCGAGCGTCATAAAGAAGCCGATGAGACCTGCGCCGAGACCAAATTTGTTTGCCAAAAATATTGGAACGAAGGCGTTATATACCCCCCAAATCACACTAACTCCAAAGAAACCAAAACCGAGCAGAAAGATCTTGCCGTAATTGAATTTCATGTTGCTGCCTCCATGTACACGGTCAAAGGTTGAAGGTTGAAAGTTAAAGGGTATCGAACTGGTCCTCGTTTTGCGACTTGAGCCGCTCGATAAATTTTTTGTCTTCCTTATCAAGCTCCGCCTTTTCAAGCATGTCGGGACGTTTGTTGAATGTACGCGTCAACGCCTGTTCGCGGCGCCACTTGTCTATTTTGGCATGGTCCCCGGAGAGCAGGATGTCCGGCACCTTCCAGCCGCGGAAGTCGGGGGGACGCGTGTAGTGCGGATATTCCAGTAACCCCATGGAATGTGAGTCGTCCGCTGCGCCAGTGGGGTCACCGAGTACGCCGGGCAGGAGACGGGAAACCGCGTCGATCAGGATCAACGCGGGGAGTTCGCCGCCGGTAAGAACGTAGTCGCCAATGGAAATCTCATCGGTGACGAGGTGCTCACGGATGCGTTCATCCACGCCCTCGTAGCGGCCGCAGAGCAGGACCAGCCTCTCATGACGCGACAACTCCTCAGCTACGCGTTGCGTGAACACGCGTCCCTGAGGAGTTAATAAGATAATGGGAATACCCTGGCGGGCACCTGCGGCAGGTGTCGGCTGGGTCTGCTGCGGAGCAAATCCCAAAACGGATTCGACAGCTTCAAAGACCGGCTCGGGCTTCATCACCATCCCGCCCCCGCCTCCATATGGAGTGTCGTCGGTTACATGGTGTTTGTCGTGGGCATGGTCGCGGATGTTGTGGACGCGCACATCGATCAATCCCTTTTGACGGGCACGAACTAGAATGCTGGATTCGAGATAAGGGGGGAACACTTCGGGGAGGAGAGTGAAGACCTCAAATTGCATAATAAGATTGTAGCATAAGAGCCCAGATAAGAGAGATATTAAGGGTTGGCTTGCACGGCCATGCCGCGAATGGTAATATAAATTCACCATGTACCTACCACGAAGCAGTAAATGGAGTATGACCCGCCGCCGAAAAAAACCGAATATTTTCGGTTGGACGGTTTTTGGACTGGTCTTGCTCTTCGGCTATTACTTTAATCAGGTGTATTTGCCTACACAACCGAACCCCTTTGAATCTACACCCACACCCACGCGTTCCCCCGAATCGCTTGCCTCTGAAGGGCAGTCACTCTTTGAACAGGGAAGACTGCCCCAGGCAATTGAAGCTTATGAAGCGGCGATCAAGGCTTCGCCTCAAGACCCACTGCTGTATATTGCACTTGCGCGTGTGCAGGTGTTTGCCGGCTTTCCCCGCGAGGCCCAGGCGAATGCTGAAAATGCATTGTTGCTGAGCCCGAACAACTCGATGGCCCATGCTGCGCGCGCCTGGGCGCTGGATTTTCAGGATGGAAAGAACGGCGAGGCGATGGAGGCGATTGATAAGGCGCTGGAGCTCGACCCGAACAATGCCATTGCTCATGCATATCGTGTTGAAATCCTGATCGACTCTCAATCCTTCGATAATATTGACAAGGCAAGGGAAGTATCGAGAACTGCACTGGCATTGAATCCAGATGCGCTGGAAACACGTCGTGCCCGCGGATATATCTTTGAAGCGACCGGCGATTATGTAAGTGCGGTCCAGTTTTATCGGTCGGCGATCGAGGTGAACCCGTATCTCGCCATTCTGCATGTGGAACTCGGGCGCAACCTTCGTTTCCTTCAGGTCTATGATGATGCGATCACGGAATTTAACACTGCCAATACGTTGAATCCGGCTGACCCTGAACCTGACTATCTCATCTCGCGTACCTATGCAACGATCGGTGAATATGCCAAGGCGCTGCAATACGCTGAAACCGCTGTGGAGAATCGTCCCACTGACCCCAGGCTGCGCGGGAATTTCGGCGTAATGTATTATCGCCAGTTTCTTTACCAGCAGGCATTGGACCAACTCAGTCTGGCGGTCAATGGTGGCAGGACGGAGGCAGGTTTGCCTATGCAGGGAGTAGCCCTGTCAGACGACCCTCGTATTTCGGAATATTATTTTACGTATGGGCTGGCACTGGCACGCACCAATCAATGTGGACAGGCACTGCCCATCGCCCAGACATTACAGACCCGGTTCACTACAGATGAACTCATACTGGAGGCTGCAGACGCAATCATCCGGGTCTGCCAGGAAAATCTGGATAACCCGCCAGTGGACACGGACACGCCTTTGCCAACGGATGAAATCACATCGACGCCTGAAGAGACTTCCACACCCGAAGCGACCGCCACGCCATGAACGTTTCACCGCGTCGTCCACTTTTTAAACGCAGACCTCAATCCAATATCTACCGCATGTTCCTGTGGGTGGTAATGCTGCTTGGGGGTGTATGGATGTTGCAACAGATGGATAAGGGAGAGATCAGGAATTTATTTGAGGCCACCCCAACTCCAACACGGGCCGTCCAATCCTTTTTGATGGAAGGGGATGCCAATTTCACCGCCGGCAATCTGGAGGCGGCGATCACTGCCTACCGGGAGGCGGTACGGCTGAACCCGAACGATGCCCAAACATGGGCAAACCTGGCTCGCATCCAGACGTATTCATCCGCATTTCTGATCACCAACCCTGAGAAAAAAACCCGTTTACTCGAGGCGCTCGAGTCTGCGAACAAGGCTGTGGAACTTGCATCCGATAACAGCCGCGTTCGAGCCATCCGTGCATTTACCCTGGATTGGAATGCCAACACAAGCATCTACCGGGACGATCCTGCGCAGGTGGAGACCTTTTTGTTCGAGGCGGAACAGGAAGCCTTGCAGGCCCTCCAGTTGGACAGCACCAACACGCTTGCCATGGCCTATTATGCAGAGATCCTTGTGGATACGCAGAAATGGAACCAGGCGGATACGCTTATCAACCAGGCACTCGAGCGTGAAGATGCCGACCAGATCATGGACGTACATCGCGTCAACGCATATGTATTGGAGACCCTGGGGCAATATAACCTGGCGATCACGGAATATGAGAAAGCGATCGCCATTGAACCAAACTTTACATTTCTTCATTTGCGCGCGGGTGCCAACTATCGCCGCCTTGCAAGCGAGATTCCCAATCCTGAATCCGCGAAGCCTGTTTATGAAAAGTCACTGGAATATTTTGAGAGAGCCGCGCGCATTAACGAACAGATTGGAGTGAAGGACCCCACACCCTACCTATCCATTTCGCGCACCTATTCACAGTTGGGCGAGTTCTTTGCGGCGGCGATCAATGTGCAGAAGGCACTGGAATTCGAACCCACGAATGCGGATATTTATGGACAGCTCGGGATCGTGTACTTCCGCTCGCGTAACTACGAGGGCTCGATCTACTCGCTCAAATGTGTCATACGCGGCTGCGCAGGAGAAGACTCATGCCTGGGGCGCGGACTGGAACGCTGTTTTCCTGATCTTGGAGAAAGTCCACATGAAATACAAGGCCAGGAAATCTCACCGAGCACGATCGTCTATTATTACACCTACGGTTCGGTGCTCGCCGCGTTGAGCCGTCCGCGTGACAATCAATGTGCCGAAGCGCGCCAGGTGATGAGCGAAGTCCGAGCCGAGTTGGAGGCAAATCCCGACGCGTACACCGATGGACGGGATACGATCATGAGCATTGTGGAGGCAGGGGAATCCATTTGTGACTCATTGGATGAAGGTGATGTGCCCAGCCTCTCCGTCACGGCTGAGGGGACAGAGGAGATGAGCGATGTCACGCCTGAAGCGGCTGAGATCATCAATGTCACCACAACACCGACCCCATAGGCCCACTTTTATCAGAATAGTATAAGAATTTTAGCAAATCTCTTGACTAAGGCCATCGGTTTCGGTATCATATAATTAGCACTCTATCCGATAGAGTGCTAAATTCGTGATTATGCAGAATTCGCAAAAACTCAAAACCCTATCAGGAGGTCTAGCAATGGCAAGTATAAGCAAATTGAAACTGAAGCCCCTTGGCGGACGTGTGATCGTGGAACCGATCGAGCAGGAAGAAATGACTTCTGGCGGAATCATCCTTCCCGAAACCGCGAAAGAAAAACCCCAGGAAGGCAAGATCCTGGCAGCAGGACCCGGCGATCGCGATGAAGATGGCGAACGAATCGCCATGGAAGTAAAAGTTGGGGACAAGGTGCTGTACGCGAAGTATTCCGGCACTGAAGTAAAAGTGGATGGCAAGAAACTGCTCATCCTGCGCGAAACTGATATTCTAGCCATTGTTGAAGGCTAATTTTGGAGTAATGAAAAATGGCAGCTAAACAACTCGTATTTTCAGAAGATGCACGCCGCAAACTCAAGAACGGTATGAACATGGTTGCGAATGCGGTGAGCGCAACCCTTGGACCCAAGGGACGCAATGTGGCTGTGGATCGCAAATTCGGTTCCCCCACCATTACACACGACGGCGTCTCCGTGGCGAAGGAAATTGAACTCGAGGACCCGTTTGAGAACATGGGTGCGCAGCTCCTCAAGGAAGCCGCCCAGAAGACCAATGACATTGCCGGTGATGGCACAACCACCTCCACCATTTTGGCTCACGCCATTGTGAATGAAGGCCTCAAGGCCCTCGAAGCTGGTTACAATCCGATGTTCATCAAGCATGGCATTGAGCTGGCTACCGCGACTGTTGTGGAAGAACTCCGCAAGATGTCGGTCAAGATCGACACCCGCGAAGAGATCGCCTCCGTCGCCACCAACTCTGCCGCAGATGAAGAGATCGGTGAATTGATCGCAGACGTGATGGACAAGGTCGGTAAAGACGGCGTCATCACGGTGGAAGAATCCAAGTCCCTGCAGTTCGAAACCGAATTCGTGGAAGGTATGCAGTTCGACCGTGGTTACCTCTCCGCCTACTTCATCACCAGCGCGGACAAAATGGAAGCCGTGATCTCGGATGCATATGTGCTCATCAACGAGAAGAAGATCTCTGCTGCACAGGATATCGTTCCTCTGCTCGAGAAACTCGTCCAGATCGGCAAGCGCGAACTCGTCATCATCGCTGAAGATGTTGACGGTGAAGCCCTCGCCACGCTCGTATTGAACAAACTGCGCGGCATGTTGAACGTGCTCGCGATCAAGGCTCCTGGCTTTGGGGATCGCCGCAAGGCCATGTTGCAGGATATTGCCGCCCTGACCGGTGGTACCGTTATCTCCGAAGAGACCGGCCGCAAGCTCGAGACCGCAACCCTTCAGGACCTGGGTCGCGCCGAGAAGGTTGTCGCTGATAAAGAGAACACCACCATCGTTGGCGGCAAAGGCAAGAAGGGCGATATCGAAGGCCGCATCAAGGAAATCCGCACCGAGATCGACAAGAGCACCAGCGACTATGACAAGGAAAAGCTTCAGGAACGCCTTGCCAAGTTGAGCGGTGGCGTCGCCATCATCCGTGTTGGCGCAGCGACTGAGACCGAGATGAAAGAAAAGAAGCACCGTGTGGAAGATGCTCTCTCCGCAGCCCGCGCCGCGGTTGAAGAAGGTATCGTACCCGGTGGTGAGATCTCGCTCATCAACGCATCCAACAAGCTCGAGAAGCTCAAAGCTGACAATGAAGAAGCCCAGGTTGGCGTCAACATCGTCCGCAAAGCTCTCGAAGCCCCGATCCGCAAGCTCGCTTCCAATGCTGGCCAGGATGGTTCCGTCATCATTGACACCGTCCGCCGCACGGCCATCGAGAAGAAGAACAAGAACATCGGCTACAACGTGCTGACCGGCAAGTATGTGGACATGATCGTCGCCGGCGTCATTGACCCGGTCAAGGTTGTGCGCGGCGCGCTCGAAAACGCCGCATCCATCGCTGCCATGATCCTCACCACAGACGTGCTCATCACAGACCTGCCTGAGAAGGACAAGGGTCCTTCCATGCCTCCTGGTGGCATGGGTGGTATGGACTACTAAACCGCACCTGACTGCAATCAAAACCTTGCGAGGGTTCCAAACCCTCGCAAGGTTTTTTATTCGATTGGTATAATCTGGGCGATGTTTCCTCACAGCAAAAAATTCATTCGAATCCTTTTGACGCTCCTGACCGCACTCGGACTCTCCGCGTGCGCTTCTCTTATCAAGCCTGAACCTACATCCACGCCCACGGCGACATTTACTCCTGAGCCGCCCACCGCCACGCCTGAGCCTCTGGCATTGACCGTTAATGGAGAGGGCATCAGCGTGGCAGAGTTCGACGCCGAGGTGGCGCGCTATGTCACCGCGCAGGAAGCGCTTGGCAAAACCGTCGCTTCCGCAGACGCCGCCAGCGCGGTGATCGAAGACATCACCGCACAACTACTGCTCGCCCAGGCTGCACGCGCCGACGGGTTCAGCCTCGATGAGCCTGCGGTGCAGGCACGCGTTGACTCGCTGGCCGCGCAGATTGGCGGGGCAGACGCGCTTTCAGCGTGGCAGTCAGACCATGGGTACAGCGACCAGGAGTTTCGGTCCGCGTTGAAGCGTGGAGCGGAGTCCGCCTGGATGCGTGACAAAGTCATTGCCACGGTCCCCAGTACTGCCGAGCAGGTACACGTCCAGCAAATTCTGCTCTATAATCAAGACACGGCTCAAAGCTTTGTCACACAACTGAATGGTGGAGCTGACTTCGATGAATTGGCATTGCGTGCAGACCCGCTGACGCGCGGCGACCTGGGATGGGTGCCGCAGGGTTATTTGCTGGATCAAAGGATCGAAGAGGCTGCATTTGCCCTGTCAGTAGGTGGTCACAGCGAGGTGATCACAACGGACGTGGGATTTCATATTATAAGAATTCTTGCGCGCGAGCCCGCCCGCCCACTTTCACCTGATGCCCACCTGGCTTTGCAGGAGCTGGCATTCAAAAAATGGGTCGAAGAACAACGCCAGCAGGCAAATATTGTCCTTGCACCAGGTTGATCGTATTATGGATAGGCGACTGTTACCTTTTGTCATGTCTAATGGAGCAATGTAGATGAGCGACGATTTTAACTTCGACGGAAAACCATCACGGGCACGCAGCAGTTCCATGCAATTATGGGACATGCTTTCCATACTTGTATTGATCCTCACCGCTTGCATTGTGGGCTACTTTGTACTTGTCTTTCTCAATCCGCAATCCCCGTTCAACTTCCTGCCCCCAGGCGGACGCGGTTCACAGTTCCCCACGTTAACCGTCACCCCCATTCAACTCCAGTCCACGTGGACACCCAGTCCCACGCTCGAATTGACTCCCAGCAACACGCCGCGCCCAACATTCACTCCGTTCTTTACGGATACGCCATTTTCGCTGGTTCCCCCAACCAAAACAGCCAATCCAACTGCTACACCCAAGGCGCCATTTACTGCGACTTCTCAACAAGTGGAAAGCACCGTGATCCACCCGGACCTGGCTTGCAACTGGGCAGGCATTGGTGGGACGGTTGTGGATGTGAATGGCAGTCATGTGGTTGGAACAGTGGTTGTGCTGCGCGGCACCTTGAACGGGAACACCGTTGAGCAACAGACCGTAACCGGTATCAACAAGGAATATGGTCAATCAGGCTATGAATTCGTGATCGGCAACGCCCCCGTGGAAACGAAGGGCACGTTGTATGTCCAACTGGTGGATCTGCAGAATATCCCCCTCTCCGACAAGGTCCTCATCAATACATCGAGTGACTGTGGCAAGAACCTGGTTCTGGTACGGTTCAAGAAAAATAGATAAAGAAAAAACAGGGACGGGCAGCTGCCCGTCCTTGTTTTTTATACTGCCAGGTTCCAGTGTTCGTACTTCCTACTCTTTCCGCGTAATATATCTTCATACATCGTTCGCAGCTGCGTTGTCACAGGTCCCATCACGCCCGCGCCCACCGGACGATGGTCGATCTTCGTCACCGCGACGATCTGCGCGGCGGTGCCAGTCATGAACATTTCCTCGCAGATGAACGTTTCCGTGCGGTCAATAGAGCGTTCGACCACTGTAAGCCCCAGCTCGTTGCGCGCCAGCTCGATCACACAACGACGCGTGATGCCCTCCAGGATGTTATCCGTGACCGGCGGCGTGACCAGGACTCCATCGCGCAGCATGAAAATATTCATGGCCGAGCCTTCGGAGATGTGACCATTATTATCCAGCACCAGTGCTTCATCAAACCCTGAGCGGTTCGCATCTGTTTTGATCAGCGCGGAATTTGCATATGCGCCTGACACCTTGCCGCGCGCAGGGATGACGTTATCGTCAATGCGCCGCCATGAGGAGACGGTCACGTGTGCGCTGGTATCGTTCTTCACATATGGCTCATATGCCATCACGAACATGCAGAACTCATCCGTCAGGTCGTGCAGTTTCACACCGATGCCCAGATCTGCCTTGTAAAAGTTGGGGCGCATGTAAATGTCCTGCTGCCAGTGATCGGTGCGCAGGAGATCGAGCGTGAGTTCGATCAGGCTCTCCTCATCATATTTTGTCTTCATTGCCAGCATGCGCGCCGAATGCAGCAATCGCCGAAAATGGTCATAGGGACGAAAAACGAAGAGATGTTTCTTCTCTTCGTTCCAATAGGCCCTCATGCCACCGAATACAGATGTACCATATAAAAAACCGTGGGTTGCGATATTAATTTTTGCGTCCGAAAGCGGGACGATCTTTCCCTCAAAAAAAGCATGTTTCGAGAGATCCACCAGGCACCTCCAAATTTAGATAGGACCAACTCTTACAGAGGAATTATACCTGATAGAGTCCGCTTCATTCCCAGCCGATATTCGATTCCGTTTCATTGGGGCTTGACATTTCACCGAATCTGGATAAAATCCATTTCGATAAATATCGAATTAGATAGAAAAGAGTGAAAATGAATAACGAACCTGAACTTCTTGCATTTGTCAAAGCCCTGGCGTCCGCGGACCGTTTGCGCATCATCGGCGTAATGGTCCGGGGCAGGGCCACCCAGGCGGATATTGCCGAACAGCTGCACCTCCCCACGCGGGATGTGGTCAATCACCTGGCGTTTCTCGCGCATGTCGGTCTCGTCAATGAAACGAACGGCGCCTACGATCTCAACGAAGAGGCCATAGAATCCTTTGCACGCGGACAGTTTGAGGGCAAACGTGCCTCCTTTGAAGCGAAAGAGCAACAGCCTGAGGATGTCCGCAAGGTGTTAAAAGGCTTCCTGAATGCGGATGGCACGCTCAAGCAGATCCCCGCGCCTGGCAACAAACGTCTCATCGTCCTGAACTTCATCGTGGACGCGTTCGCGTTCGACACAAACTATACCGAAAAGGAAGTCAATAGTATCCTGCGCCGCTTCCACGTGGACACCGCTGCCCTGCGCCGCTACCTGGTGGATCACGGCCTGATGGCTCGTGAAAGCGACGGGACAAAATACTGGCGGGTGAAAGCGAAAGAGGAGACACTACCGTGAGCGAGGAACTTGTCAACTTTTTCAAAGCGCTTGCCGATTCGAACCGACTCAAGATCGTGGGCCTGCTCGCGGAAAAATCCTACAGTGTGGAGGAACTTGCCGAGGTGTTGAAGCTTAAAGCATCGACAGTTTCACACCACCTGGCGCGGCTTGCGGAAGCGGGCCTGGTGCACGCACATTCCGAAAGCTATTACAACGTGTACCAATTGGACCAGTCTGTGCTGCAGAAAAAAGCCTGCACAATGTTCACGCAGAGTGAACTGTCCAACATGGCTGCCGAAGTGGATGCAGACGCGTACGACAAAAAGGTGATCAAAGACTATTCGCGCCGGGATGGCAGTTTGAAAACTCTTCCTTCCCGGCGCAAAAAATTGGAAGCGGTCCTGCGTTATGTTGTCAAAGCGTTCGACAGGGGAAAGCGCTATAGTGAAAAACAGGTCAATGAGATCCTTGCCTCCTATAATGAGGATACAGCAACCCTGCGCCGTGAACTGGTCGGCTTTGGACTGATGCAACGCGAAGGCGGCGGGGGCGAATACTGGCGGATCTAGATCCGCACTACAGGTTATCTCAAAAACAAACTTCGATCACACTTGTCCCGGCACTTGTGCCTGGGCAGGTGTGCGCTGGGTTTATGTGCAGAGAGAACGAAACAATCTCAAAGCCCAATGTAGTGTATCCCCTCCAATAGACGCCCGATGTGCTTGCCGTCCTTATCGTCATCGATGACAATAAAGCAGTTCATTTACAAAATAGTCCATCCACATAACGTTGCATTTCAGGCGAAAGCGGATATCCAAAATCGCTCATTGAATCAAAGTTCCTGCAGGCTTGTCCTCTATAAAACGGCTCGGTGTTAATACGAGTGGACATTCCCTTGACCTGTTTGCTGTTGTCAAGAAATGCATATGCCTGCAGGAAAGGCATCCATTCAATTTGATCGTTGGGATGTAGATCAAGCTTTTGTGCTTCATCTCCCAGGCGCGCGACTGCCTCCCAATCCCCCTGTTGACGCGCAAGATCTGCCTTCTGATAGTAATAGCACCACCCATGCGGAAGTTCCGAGCCAAATGCATATGCAGGAGGTGTGGGAGCTATTCCATCCACCAGTATATTTTCCACCTTTGAATTCTGTACACTGGCGTGAATAAATGACTGGTCATGGATCGAAATATCGGGCCAGCGCGGGTCCAGTGCGTGAACACATGAATTTCCGGATGGCTGACTCAATATCAATTGATTCTTGTAATTCAGTGTAGTGGAGATGTTTTTTATGACAACATCAGTCTGCTCAAAAGACCTGCTGGCATTGATGATCTCCAGAATGCTATCCGCTTCCAATCGTGACGCGGCAATGGGCACCACAACAGGCGTTTGACCCTGCTTTTCGGGAGAATAGATGAAGTTGGCAGGGCCCCAAACCACATCATTGCCCTCTGCATAATCAATCCCAGGATAAGTCACTACCAGCGTCGTTCCAGGCTTGATGCCAGGTGCACGCCAGGCAACCTGCCACCAGAAATCGGAGATGGTCTGCTCCTCAGTCACTGCCTGGGCAGCGAGTCCGTGATGCGATAGAACGGCCAGACCCACCAGACCATAGATCAATATCAAGCGGATATTTTTTGGGAAAACCGAATAAACCAACCCGCCAAGAAAGATGACACCCGTTAAAGATGCGGGGAGTGTATATTGCGAAATACGCTCAAATGTCACGATACGGTTGGCAAGGACCACGGGGAGAATACCACCCAATGTGCCCAGCAAACCCACCCAGAGTAATTCCCGCGTAAACCCGTGGTCAGCATTAGGTTCTCCATCAGGGTCATTACGCAAATGTTTATACGCAATGTAGATCAGCCCAATGACAAATGCGGCAAAAACGAGTCCCAATAGAATATCCTTCAGACGGTTGCCATAGAAATTCTGATAAAAAGGCACAATCCAGGCAAACAATGCAACGTTCAATACACTTCGAAAAATTTCGACAAGCCGCCATAGCATTGTGATCGGAGAAGTAAACAGTCGGGCTATTTGTGTTCCTGCATCCTGGGCGCTCCGCCAGTTGTCAAACAGAAATTGATACCAGATCAAAAACACAATGGGGACCAATAAATGCGGCACGGATGTTTTTAGCGTTTGCCCAACAGACGATACAAATGTCTGTTGAGGCCCCCTTCGCCGCACGTACAAATAGACACATAACAACCTGAATGCTTCCATGCCAATGGCATATTCCACCAGGGCAAGATATACCCAGCCTGACAAAAGTGCGGCGATGGTCCAGATGAGACGTTTTGACACCGAATCAGATGAGATGGCCTTTAACGTAAAAGCTATGGAAAATGCCTGGAGTCCAACGCTCAACACATAAGGCTGGAATTCAAACCCTGCGACCCACCATAAAAAGCCCGGGAACAGCAAAAACAGAACCGTCATAAAAAAATTGGTCTGGCGTTGTTTCGGCCAGATCAAATGAAACAGCCAGAGCACGCCAATTCCACCTGCCAATCGCGTAAGGTACATAAGCATGTGATAGGGGAACGGATCCAAACCAAAGAGTGAAAAATAGAGCGCATACAATGGTCCGCGAATGGGACGGGTATGAAGTGCAACTGCAATTAATGCCTTGGGACCGCTCACCAGCGCGTTGTAGAGGAAATACCAGTCGTCGCGGTAATAGGTCAATTCAGCAATGCGAGGTAAATAGGCGAATCCCGAGATTAATGCAAGCAAAATAATTTCGAACCAGTGGGTTTGGATTAGTTTTTTCAAAATGACTTCTTCACCAATTGTTGTTCTTTTCGTATCCCAATGTTATCAACAAGATCTCCGCTGACATCCCTGATGATCTTGCGGTGTTCATTGGTAAAATATTTCCATTCGCCTGATTTCCCTGAGCGAAATACGGGGAATAATTGATCAGGCACATGTGCACCACTTTTGAAAAAAGATATACCGGGCAGAACAGTCCATGCGCTTTTCAGTGTGATAGACTGTGCGGCGAAGGCATAATCTCAAAGCCATGCAGGTATTTAACCACAAATCGTCATGCGAGACGCAACTAAAATTTCAGGGTCATATTGTTGAGGAATACCATTGAATACTACCATTTTTAACACACCCATTCTCAGTACTCTCTACCACTACTATGCAAAATTCTTAATGAGATTGTTTGGCTGGCGCGTGCAGGGGAAACTCCCCGATATCCCAAAATTCG